>CAZJTM010000157.1:13201-15660 GCA_964548925.1 uncultured Verrucomicrobiota bacterium
GTCTGATTGGTGGGCTGCACTGAGATCGTGTTGGGGGTGGGCACCGCTTGGTAGAGGTCCAAGAACGCAATCTTGTTGTTGCCGGCACTGGGGCCACTGGTGAGGGTCAACTTGCCGTCTTCAACTTTGGTCGTCAGGTAGAACTCCTGCCAATAGTTGGGATTGTTCGGGACCTTTGTTCCGCTGATCCAACCTTCAATATCCCATTGGAACGTGCTGTCCGTAGCCGTTGCATCCCCGCAGACGATATGCGCGAGGTAGAGCCCATTGGGAATGGCCATTTCCCAAACGGCGCTCGGTGACTGCTTCTGCAGGTGGTTGAAGGTGTCGTAGCGGAGGTCCGGGGAATTGGCCGCCTGGCGATAGCGGCTGTTGGCCGTGTTGTCAATGTCCCAGCCATAGCTTTGCCCATTTCCGCGCGCGGCGTACGGCAAACCGATGTCTTGGTAATACCCTGGGGGCGTTGGGGCCATCGTCGAGACATTGCCATTCGTGTTGTTGGCGAAATTCACGTTGAGCGCCCAAGCCGGGGTGCTCGCGCTGACCACGGCCGAATACACCGAAGAACCGCCCGCGTTGGTTGCCACCAACCGATAGTAGTTTGTGCTCAGGGCGGGCAGGTTGGTGTGATAGAACTCCCGAGCCGTGCTGGTGACGACGGCGAGGTTGGCAAAGCTCACTCCATCCGCGGATCGCTCGATCAGCACTGTGGGGTTGAACGCATCCAAGACACGCCATTTGAGTTGAATGACGGACGCGGCAAAGCTCTGCGCCAGCACGTTCGTCAGGTTGTTGGGGGCGGTGATCCCGACAGCCTCATCCGCGTTGGCGCTTTCGCCCCCGCCCGTGAGGGCAGCAGACGCGGTGTAGAAGTAGCGCCGACCCGCGGCCAAGCCCGCATCCACGTAACTCGTCGCCGTCAAATTACTGGCGATAGTGATGTAGGGACCGCCACTGGCATCAGAACGTTTGATCATGTAACTGTCCGCCCCGGTTAACGGCGACCAGGAAAGCGTCACCTGATTCGTGCCGCCATTCGCGGTGAAGTTTTCCGGCGCCAGTTTTGGCGTCCCGACAACCTGCGCGCTGTAGGCGCCTTCGCCGAACAAACCAACAGCGGAAACCACATAGTAATACGTCTGGAAATTGACGACACTTGTGTCCGTATAGGTGAGGCCGCTGGTCTGGCCAATTTCCACATACGGGCCTCCACTGACAGTGGAACGCTTCACAATGTAATTGGTCGCACCCGCCGAGGCGGACCAAAAGAGCGTCACGCGCGCATTCAGGCTGATCGCACTCAGCCCGGTGGGGGCGCGTGGGGCGACTGGCGTCACGACCGCTCCATACATGTTTCGCCCCGAGTTGTCGGCCTGATAGAGGGAGAACATGCCAGCAGGCACCTGCTTCCAATAGACGGAGTACCAATTGTTGACGGAGCCATCGCTGCCCTCGTCAACGCCGACCTCATCGGGCCAGGCGGGGTTGTTGGCCCGGTTCCAGCCGGTGATGAGGGGTTGGTATCCTTCTGTGCCCAGCCAGGTCATGGTCGTCCATGCGGCAGGATCCACACCCTGAGTGTAATTCGGGGGATCGCCATTCGCTCCATCATTCAACCGATTGTCAACCAGCATGAAAACGACAACCGGCTCAGAAACATAAACATCCAGTTGGTAGGAGGCATTGTCGCGGTTGTCGTTTCCAGTCATGATATACTCGCCCCCCACGAGGTAGCTCGGGACGGGCAGGACGGGCGAAGTCGCGCTCACCTCGCTGTAACGGTGGCTGCGGTCCACAAAAGTGGGTGCGTAGCGGTCGAACAACGGCACGGTATAGGGCGCACCGGCAGCCAAGCCGGGCACCGGCTCGTTGGCTTGGTGGCTGGAGAACGTCACCCCGGACCATTGGGCCGGACCGGTGTCATAATAACCGCCTGACATGTCCATATCGCCGCCGGTTTCGACGACATTGGTGATGATGGGAAAGGCTTGCGCTTGAAGAGCGGCGAGCAGGGCTGCGGCCAGACAAGCGGCGGTGAGTCCTGCGATCCGATGGATGGGTTTACACGTGCGTTTCATACTTCTGGATGCGGGGTTTGGCTGTTTAATGTCATCCTGCGGCAACCGCCTGCCCGGCTTCGCACCGGGCAAATTGGCGACGACGTCTGGCGGCCGCCAGAGGTGTTGACGTTGCATGCTGTGTTAAAAGACATGGCATGGGCAACGGGACTAAATAAACTCCCCTTGCGCAAATTGGCAAGCCTCACTCATCCAACCCGCATCACTATTTGCCCCTAGCCCGACCTTCGCACGGCTGACAACGCTGAGATTGATCTTCAGGCACTTGCGGGGCGCAAGGCCTTCAGGTGGGCCACACCCACTCAGGCGGGCGGCGAAGGCACGGTCAGCTCCGGCCCGGCGGGCGGCAGGTCTTTGGCCTACACGCGGGGCGGGGGTTGT
>CAZJTM010000158.1:0-15659 GCA_964548925.1 uncultured Verrucomicrobiota bacterium
CTGCCGCCGCTCTTGCTGTTGGCGGTGCGGCAGGTGCCCGGCGGTCAGGCTCTTGCCGTGGGCCTCGGCTACGTGTTGGGCTTGGGGATGGCTCTGGTGCTTGCGCGCATGCCCGGGACGCGGCCCTGGTTGCGGCTGACGCTTTGCGTGGTGTTTTCAGCGCTGCTCAGCGGCATCGCCGGTCTGTGGCCGTGCGCGCTCTTCTTGGTGGCGGCAGCCGTGTTCGAGGCCAATTGGGGACGCTCGTGGTTGGTTTTCGGAGCGGGGCTGCTTGCAGGCGGAGCGGCGGGCGTTGGAATGACGGTGTTCGCCGGCCAGGAATGGTTGACGTTCCTGAACCCGTGGGGAAAGTCCCTGTCATTCGCGTTTGCGGCTGGGGTGTTTCTGTGTCCGGCATTGCTGTTTCTTGCGTTGGCGCTGGCGACTCGCCGCGCCGCTGCTCAGGCAGCAAAGATGCCGCATGCTGGGAAGCCGGCCGGCGGGTTTGAGGACTGGAAACCACGACGCCCCCACGTCGTGCGCGTGCTCTTGGCTGGCTTGATCGCTGTGACGGCAGTCGGCGTGTGGATGACGTTTGACCGGCGAGAACACGCATTGGCCAAGATGGAATACGCCGCGCAGGGCGCGGACTATTCGGGAGTCTTGGCTGCGGCGGCCACGCTGAAGCCACTACCTCCACCGGCGGAGGTTCGTCTGCACCGCGCGCTCTTTCACTCGGGACGGCTTCTCGAAGAACTGTTCGCGCACTCCAACCAAGTGATGTGGGAGCTTTTGCCGGGGATCGGCGCCGGGACCGAAGCCTGCCGGGCACAGGCCGAAACCTTGTTGGAATTGGGGCAGGTGAGCGAGGCGGAACATTTGGCGCACGAGGCGTTGGAACTTGAGGGGGATCGCCCGGACCTGTTGCGCTTGTTGGCGGACGTCAACATCCTCAAGGATCGTCCGGAAGCGGCCCGCGTGTTCCTGCGGGTGCTGCGCCGTTCGCCCGCCCATCGCGCTTGGGCGGAGGCGCGGTTGGACGCGCTGGAGTTGGATCCGCGGCTGGCGGGTGATCGCGCGATCAGCCTGATTCGCTCCCGGTTGGTGAACACCGACCTGCCTCACGACGGCATGCCCACGGAGACGCTACTCAAGCAACTGCTCCACGCCAACGCCCGCAACTCAATGGCCCACGAGTACCTGCTCGCGCACTACCTGTTGACCAGCGACCTGCCTCGCTTTGTGTCGCGCTTGGGCCAGACGAATGAATTTCACGAGGCCGCGCTGCCCCGGCATTGCGCCGAGGCGGTTTTGCTGCACCAGCGCGTCCACGGAGGCAGGCTGGAGTTGCATGGCTGGACGATACCAGCGGAGATCAACCGGCGCTTCCAGGAGTTTTGCGGCGCGCTGGACCGCGGTGCCACGCGGACGCCGGAAGGCCGACAGACGCTCGCCCAAATGTTTGGCAACACTTACTGGCTCTACTATTTGACCCATCCGCCCGCGGAGATGGCCACCACGCCGCCCTCCAAATGAAGACCTTCCTTGTCGCTCCGTTTCGCTTCTGCGCAGCTAGGGCAACCGTGCGCCGCTCGCAACTGAGGCGATGGCTCAGCAGCGGGCGATTGTCCGGGGTGCTTCTGCTCACAGTCGCAGGCATGTGGTCCGCGTTCGGTCAAGGCGCGCAGCCGGCGGTCACCAATGCCATTCTGGCCGCGGCCGATCGTCCCTCACCCCGGTTGTCGCCCGATTACACGGGGATTGTGCTGCCGCCGAACATTGCGCCGCTGAACTTTCGCATCGAGGAGCCGGGCTCGCGCTACCGGGTGACGTTGCGCTCCACCCAGGGTGACGTCCTTCGCGTGGAGAGCCGGAAACCGACGATCCGGTTTCCGCTGAAGCCGTGGCAACGCCTGGTGCGCGCCAACGCCGGCGAGCCGTTGATCTGCGAAATCTCGGTGCTCGAATCGTCGGGCCAATGGCGAAGTTTCCCGAGCGTCACGAATTTGATCGCCCGCGAGCCGATTGACCGCACGCTGACCTATCGTTTGCTCAAGCCGCTGTACAGCGTTTATGAAAACGTGGGTATCTACCAGCGCGACTTGGAGTCGTTCGAGCAGCGGCCCGTGCTGGAGAACCGCCACTTCAACCGCGGCTGCCTGAATTGCCACATCAGCCTGGAGCGGCGACCCGACACCTTCGCCTTCCACATCCGGACGGCGACCAACGTCCATCCGATGATCCTGGTGCGTTCCAATGTCCCGTGCCGCGTGGACAAGACGATGGGGTACCTGGCCTGGCATCCGAGCGGCCAGTTGATTGCCTATTCCGGCAACAAGCTCTCGCTCTTCTATCACACCCGCGGAGAAACGCGGGATGTCTTTGACGCCCGGTCCGACCTGGGAATCTATCGGCTGGACTCCAACACCTTCAGCAACCCCGCCCCGATCGCCCAAACCAACCGCAACGAAACCTGGCCCGCTTGGTCGCCTGATGGGCGCTACCTCTACTTCTCCAGCGCGGCGCCGCTCTCGGTCGAGGAGTTCCGCCAGGTGCGCTACGACTTGATGCGGGTTTCGTACGATTTGGCAACCGACCGCTGGGGCCAGCCGGAACTGCTGCTGGCCGCGAGCGCTTCCGGTGGCAGCGCGACGCAGCCCAAAGTGTCGCCGGATGGACGGTATTTGCTCTTTTGCATCAGCCGCTACGGCAACTTTCCTGTGTACCAGGCCAGTAGCGATCTCTATGTGATGGACCTTGCGACGCTCCAATTGATCCGGCCCAACATCAACAGCGAGCGCACGGAGTCGTGGCACTGTTGGTCCGGCAACAGCCGCTGGGTGGTCTTCAGCAGCAAACGGCTGGATGGTTTGTTCTCGCGCCCCTTCTTCAGCTACGTGGATGCCCAGGGCAACTTCCACAAGCCGTTCCTCCTGCCGCAGGCCGATCCCGAGTTCTACGAGTCGTTTCTCAAGAACTTCAACGTTCCCGAGTTGCTCAGCGGGTCGGTCAGCGTCAGCGAGAGGACATTGGCGGAGACGATCAACTGCCCCTCCAGAAAAGTCGTTCCGAGCCAGGTCGCCTCAGAAGCCCGGCAACCCTCAACGGCGCCGGAGTCCACCGACCCCGCGCGGTATCCGCAGTAGCAGGAAGCCGGAGCAGGGGAGTTCCCTTGCAGCGCGTTTGGGCGAGCGCATGCTCTGCCGTATCCATTCAGTCAGCAGACACCCCCGATAGACATGGCTCAGCGCGTTTTACTTCACCAGCACGACCGCGACCGGATGGACGGTTGAGCCTACTTGCCTCCCGCAACGGGCACGATATCTACCAAGCCCGCGTCAATGTATTGCCCGCCGCCGGTCTGCCGGCAGTGTATGGCGATGACGTTCCGGCCGGGTCGAAGGGTCGCCTGGGCCGCAGAGTTCAGGGGCAGGGTTTCGTATTCGGTCGTATAGCCGCCGACCGAGGCCACCAGCACGCCGTTGAGATGGACCTGCGCGTCTTCGTCGTGGTGGAGATAGAGATGGAGGTTCTTGTCGCCACTCGCGGGCAAGTCGAACTCACGGCGCAGCCAAATCTCGGGGGTGTTCCAAGTTGTATTGACAACCGCTCCAGGCGTGCCGCGCGTGCCGAAGCCGCTCTGGCCTTGCTTCCAAGCGGAGTCGTCAAAGTCGGGCTTCGCCCAACCGTCCGCGGGTTTGCTGGTGGTGTAGCGCCAGGTTGCGGGTTGGGTGTCCGCCGCCGGGACGACCATCGTGATCTTCGGGGGCTTCGGCATCGGCGCCCAGTTGGCCGCCTTGGTTTTGTCGCGGCTCGCCCACTTTTGCCAAACGGCTTTGTCATAGAGCAGTTGGGCGAAGACGCCACCCACCACGGGCCGCGCGGTGAAGCCGACTTTCCTCGCCGTCTTGGTTTGATACCAGTCGGTCATCGGCGAGCGGTCCGGTGTCTCGTTCAGGAACGTGAAAATGGGATCAACCAGCGTCTCGAAGTCGGCGCGGTTCTGCGTGAGCGTGGCGGTCCAAGTGATCCAATCGAGCTTGGTGTAGGTCTCGCGGTTGTCGAGCGGCAGGCCATACTTGTTCTGGACCTTCTTGTAGAACTCCATCTCCTTTCGCAGCACGGATTCCGGAAAGAGGTTCAGCCCGAGGATGCGATCCCACATGAGGTTGTACTTCTGACTCCACGTGCCGGGGCGATCGAAGGCCAGCCGGAACTTCTCGCCGTCATCGGCTTCCTTCACCCACTTGGTGGCGAACTCGCGCGCAAGCTGGAAATACTCGTCCGCCTTTGCCTTGTCGCCGCGCATCTCGCACAGCTTGGCGAACGCGCCGAGGCCGCAGATGGCCTTCGCGCTCAGGTTGACGTTGTGGGCGAGGTGGCCGGCGAAGTCATCCGTGCAAAGTTGGTTTTCGGGATCAAAGCCCTTGGCCTTGAGATACTCAGCCCACTGCTCCAGTTGCTTCCAGTAAAGCCCGGCGAAATTGGCGTGGCCTTCCATTTGGGCCACCGCACCGAAGAGGATCAGCAGATTGCCCGATTCCTCGACGGGCATCTGGTTCTCCTCGGTGCGTTCGCCGCCGCCATAGACCTGGCCGTTGGCGTGCGGATACTGGCCGAGGTCGTGCGGCGCAAAGGGAAACTTCCAACGCTCGCTCGCTGCGTAGTTCATGAAAGGAACGAGGAACGACTTGGCCAGCGTCGGCCCGAGCAACAGGAACTGCGGGGCCATCGGATAGAACACGTCCGAAGTGCCGATGCAGCCGTTGGAGTGGTTTTCTTTGCAAAACTGGAGCGGCTGGCCGTGGTCGTCGGCGACGAACTTGCCCGCGGCGAAGCACTGGCGGTAGGCGAGCGCACCGATCTTGGCATATTTCTCGCCGCCGGCCTTGCGCAAGTCGGCCATGAACTCGGCGTCGAACGCTTCGCAGCGTTTCTTCAGCGACTCGTAATCCGCGGCGGAAGCCTTGAGCAAATCGGCGGCTTCCCAGCCGTTGCGCCGCCAGTACGGCCGCAGGTTCTTCTTCATGTACTGGATCGAGTACAAATCGTCATAGGCGAGCATCAGCCAGCGGGAGACGGGCTGGGAGGAGACCTTGCCGACTTCCACCGCAAGCGCGGCGCAAACATCACCGCCGTTCTTCGGAGCTTCCATCGAGTCCACCTTCACTGAACGCAGACCGTTTTCCACGAAGCCGCGTTGGGCTGTGCTTGGACCAGCGAAGACCTGCGCGGATACGGCGGACTTCGGCGCGGCCGCGTAGAGGTAGCCCCAATCAATGCGGATGTCGTCACCGCGCTTGGCAAGGACGGCTTGCTCCTTTGAACCGAGTTTTACCACGGCAAGATTCCCGACGGACTCACCCGACCACTCGACTTCTTGGTTGGGCGTATTGACGGCCAATTCGCCTGAGGCATCGAAATACACCTGAACGTCGTGATTCTTCCCATCTGTGGTCACGAAGGCGTAGTCAAGGTAGGTTACAGGCCGCGACAACACGTCCAAATCCTCGGGCAACGCCGGTGTCATGAACGTGAGCGTCAGTTTGATGCCCGCACCCTCAAACGTGCAGATCGTCCGCGTCGGCAGCACTTCGAGGTTCGTCTGCGGCAGCGCTGGGACTGAGGCGGGGCTAGCGCCCATGACGCGATACGCCTTGCCGTCAATCCGCACCAGGCTCGTGAGCCGATGCGGCTTGCCCGTCCAGTGCGTCGTGTCCACGTCGGTCAACTTGTCCGCTTGTGACCAGATGCTGAAATACGGATCGCAGGCGACCAGTGGCGTGGCGGGCGGGACCAGCTTCGTCCCCTCGCTCCGGCGTGGCTGTGGCGGCGTATAGACGGACTTGTTCGCCGCGGTGATGGCCGCTTCGTTCATCTTCACCAGCGCGCGGTCGTAGGTCATCAGGCCGTTGACTTCGACCTCGACGTCGGTGGTTTGCGTATAGACCGCGGCGGACAAGCCCTGTTCGCCGGTCAGCGGACGCAGTTTATTGATGAGCGCGATATAGGCATCCGTGAGTTCTTCGGAGGTCTTGTAGCTGCGGTAGCCCCAGTTTTTCTCGTCCTGCCAGGTGTGGCCTTTGATCGGAAGACCCAACCCGCCGTATTCGCCCAACACGCCGGCACGCCGTTCCTCCAAACGCGGCGCGGAAGGACCGGGATAATCGTGAATGTCCATCACGTCGCCGCACCGGCGATCCGTCCAGCCGCTGGCGTTATTCACGAGCCGGGTTGGATCCCACTTCCGGATCAGGTCCACAATGCGACAGGTGTCCCATTGCCCCCAACCTTCGTTGTAGGGCACCCACATGACGATGCTCGGGTGGTTGTAGAAGCCGTCCACCATCGCCTTGAGTTCGCGCTCGAAATTCGCGCCCGACTCCGGTGAGCGCGTGATGTCCGGATCGCGGCTGCCGATGTATTTGTCGCCGCTGGGCATGTCCTGCCAGACGAGCAGACCGAGCTTGTCGCACCAGTAGTACCAGCGGGCCGGCTCGACCTTCACATGCTTGCGCGCCATGTTGAACCCGAGCTTTTTCGTCATCTCGATGTCGTAACGCAACGCCTCGTCCGTGGGTGCGGTGTAGAGGCCGTCCGGCCAGAAGCCCTGATCCAGCGGGCCGAATTGGAACACCGGCTGGTTGTTCAACATGAGCCGATTGATGCCGCTGGCGTCCTTGGCGACGGCGATTTTGCGCATGCCGAAGTAGGATTCCAACTCGTCCACGCGCTTGCCGTCTTGCAGCAACGTCACGCGCAAACCGTAAAGGGAAGGCGAGTCTGGTGACCAGAGTTTCGGGTTCGGCACGGAGAGCTTGATCGAGGGACGGATCTGCGGCGGAATTGAGCGGGTCGAGATCATCTGGTCAATGACGCCTTCCTGCACAACCTTGCGTCCGTCCAGCACCTGCACTTTCACGGAAGTTTTGCCAGTGCCGCCAATTCCCCGCGCCTGAACGGTGACTGAGGCGTCATCCAGGTTGGGCGTGATCCGGAGGTCTTGAAGATAGGCGGGGTTCACCGGCTCCAGCCATACCGTCTGCCAGATGCCGCTCGTGGGCGTGTACCAGATGCCATGCGGATTGCGGATTTGCTTGCCGCGCGGTTGGTAGCCGGCGTCGGTCGGATCGAAGACGGACACGACGATTTCTTGTTCGCCCGAGGGCTTGAGCGCGCTGGTGATGTCGAAACTGAACGCGTCGTAACCACCGGTGTGCGCCCCGACTTCCTTGCCGTTGACGAACACTTTCGTCTGCCAATCCACCGCGCCAAAGTGGAGCAGGACGTTCTTGCCCTGCCAGCCGCGCGGAAGTGTGAACGTGCGGCGATACCAAAGCTGGTTGGTTTCATACACGCGCTTCATCACGCCGGAAAGCGCGGACTCGACCGGGAACGGAACGAGGATTTGGCCGTCCCATTGCGCGGGTTGCGCGGCGTCTTTGGCCGTGATGGCATAGCTCCACAACCCGTTCAGGTTTTGCCAGTCCTTGCGGACCATCTGCGGGCGCGGGTATTCGGGATGCGCGTTTTTGGGCGAGACGTCCTTGGCCCAACGCGTCATGAGCGGGCCTTGGGCGGGCTGCCACGGCTTGTCCGCCGCGGAGGTTTGTAAACAGCCCAAGAGGGTAAGGATTGAGAGACTCTGCAAGGTTCGTTTCATAAACATTTGGGCAAGGGTCATTTTGTAATCTTCCATTCCAGGATGCCACCCGAGAACTCCGGTTGAAGCTGGGCTTCGATGCGAAGCGCGGAAGCCTCGATTGCCGGGAACTGGACGTTGTTCCACGCGTCCTTCTTCACACCGAATTCGCCTGCGCCCGGCACAGGTTTCCAATCACCGCCAGCTCGGTAAAGCAGCTTCCAGGATTGCGGCACGCGGCACTGGCCAACACCGGTGTCGTCGAACCAAAAGACCGACACGCCGGAAACCTTGCGGGACTTCTCGAAATCATATTGCACCCACTCCGCACTACCCTTGTGCGGCCACCAGGTGAAGCGCGGAGCGCTGTGGTCGTTGGAGTCGGCCGGTTCGAGTCCGTCGCAAAGAGCATCCAAGGTGTCGCCCTCAAAACAATGCGAGGCGCTGGTCTTGAAAGCAGCCGGCTTGGGCTTCGCGGGAGTGATCCATTCATGCGCGTCCTTGCCGGAACTCACAGTTGGGAAACAAGCGATGCGCAGCCGGGCCGCGCCCATCGGCACCAGAGTAATCGTCTCAATCGGTTCGTCAGACTTTGCCGGGCTTGGCTGAAGCTTGCCCACCATGTTCAAGTGATCCATCTGCCACGCCGGAATCCTGCGCGCCTTGGTCTTGAGCGTGATCGGGGCGGCCTCCGGCGTGAAGGGTTGCGCGGCGAGACTGCCAGACTTGCGCTCAACCCGGAATGACTTCGCCGGGTTTTTTGCGTCAAGCACAAGGCCGTAGTTCCAGGGCGAGGCCGGGAAGACTTCCCATTCGGGCCATCGTTCATTACGGGTGCCGTATTTGGCCCAGCGTTCCTTGATGGGGAGCGCGAAACTCAACGGGCCGTAATCCACCGAAACCGCATTCTTCTGCTTCTCCCACGTGCGCACAGAGACTTTCATGGGCAAACGCAGTGTGACGGTGTCGCCGTCCTTCCACTCGCGGTTCACGACGATGAAGGAAAGCGGTTTGGCTGCCAGGCGGGCTGTCTTGCCGTTCACTTTGACCTCCGGCTTCTCGCACCAACGCGGCACCCGCAGGTAGAGCGGGAAGTTCACACTGCCCGGTGCGGTGATTTTGAAAGTGATCACGTCACTGAACGGGTAGTCTGTCTGCTCGGTGATCTTGACCGTCGTGCCGGCCCCCACCTTCGCGCTGACTTCGCTGGCGGCGTAGAGCGAGGCGCACAGGCCGTTGTCCGGCGTGGCGAGCCAGAGTTCCTCGGCGTAGTAGGGCCAACCGTGCGAGACGTTGTGCTGGCAGCAGCGATAGACCTCAAATGGACTGTAGCTGAACATCGTGCCGCGGTTCTCGATGCCGGGTGATTTGTTGTGCTGGTCCAACTGCACCTGATTGGCGCACGTGATGTAGTGCAGTGCCTTTTGATCCGGGGTCATTGCCGCGGGCAGGCTGTTGAACGCAATCTCCTCGCACCGGTCAGCCCACATGGGGTTGCCCGTGATCTTCGTCAACATCTGAAAGCTGTGCATGAACTCGACCCAGCCGCACGTCTCGAACCCGCCGCGCGGATCGGTGTAGCCGGGGCGGCAATTCTCGTCGCCCACGAACCCGCCGCCCGGGAACTGGCCGTAGAGGCCCATGACCTTGGCGTAGTTGCGCTCCGCTGACGCCAGGTGCGATGGGTTTCCCGAAAGCATCCCGAACACCGTCCCGGCGCGGAAGCCTTGCGCGATGTTTACGTTGTGCCAGTTGATCACGTCGTCATCCCAGCGGGCCATGCCTTGGTGAATCTTTCGGGCCAGATCAAGCAGCCAAGGTTCGCCGGTGCGGTTGTAGAGCCAAAAGACGCTCTCGATATTGTCGCCGAAGCGCAGCTTGGGCCAGTACCCCTCGCCAAACGCGCTCACGGGAAGTTGGTTCTCCCATTTGAAATACCGCGTCATGACTTCGATCACGCGCGGGTCACCGCTGAACTCGTAGTAACTCTGCAGCACGTTGAGCATGACCATGTGCGGCCAGAGGTCGGGTTTGCCATTCAGGCTGGTGAGCAAGTCCCGCGGGCCAAACCAGCCATCCTCCCGTTGCGAGGCGATGGCCGCCTCAATCCAGCGCTTGGCCTCGGCGATGATCCGCTCGTCGCCCAGCACATACCCAAGGTCGCCGTAGCCCTTGAGCCAGTAGGGCATTTCCTCCCAGCCGAACTTGCCGCGGCCTTCCTTGTCCGTCCACGAGCTCTTGTCGAAATCGAGCCAGGGCGAGATTTCCTTCAGCCGGCCCGTCATGCCCTCGCGCTCCAGTTCGAGTTGATGTCGCAACCAACCTTGGGGTCTGATGCTGCCGATGGGCAGTTTGACGAATGGGCTGGGGGCAAGCGGCGCGCGGTTGCCGGGGTGCAGAGGAATGCTCGCTCTCGCGGGAGGGGTGTCCACCACGGTGACGGAGGCGTGTGCTGAGATATTGCCGGCCATCACCAGAGCAAACAGGAAAACGAGGTTGCGGATCGCGAACCGGATCCGTAGCGCAACAGTCTTCTTCATGAGTCGAGGGGTTTCGTGTTTTGCACGTTGGTTATCACGCCGCATTGCCGGGCGCAAGCCAGCCACATCGCGTCGGGCAATTCACCGCAGTCCATTACTCCGCGTCTCGGCCCCCGGCCGCCCCGCGGACATCACTCACGGGTCGCCACGCCTCATGGGGCAACCCGAACCCGTGCGTTTCGAGGAGTGTGCGGTCCCCTCGCGGGCGTGTCATGTGGCATGAAGTGGCTACACCGTCCGGCAGTGCCGCAAGCTTTCAGCCGGCTTGCGATGATGACGGCAACCAGCCAGCTCACCAGTGCGGTGTTACTCTGCGATGGCTTCTCTATCTGCCTTCGATCGAGATGGCTCTTGACGCGGCCCCCGCGCCTTTGCGTAGATGTTGCCACGGTCGGCGCGCGCTTCAACGAAGCACCATACCGCGTGTCGAGCGAACCAGCAGCATGCACAACCGAAGATTAAGCCGGCCCGCCCTCCTCGCCTTGCTCTGTTGCGCCTTCGCGCAGCCCCTGCCGGCCGCGGAAACCTCACCGCTGTGGCAGATCGGCACGCTTGACGGCAGCACCGCCGAATTCGCGCTCGCGCCCGGAGACCACCGCAAGTTCAAGGAAGACGGGTTCTTCATCGTTGGCGAGTCGGACGCGAGGCGCGATTGGCCTTACGCGCACCCCGGACCGCACGACGCCTGGGCGGGCGGCCAACCGCACACGTTCACGATTCTCTTTGGCCTGAAGACCCCGCCTGCCAGCGGCGAATGCCGGTTGGAGGTGGCACTGGCGGACACACATGCCGGCGGGCCGCCGAAGCTCGCCATCCAGATCAACGGACGCACTTTCGAGCGCAGTTTGCCTCGGGGCGCGGGTGACGCTTCCATCAACGGAGAGCCGGCCAAGGGCCGTCCGCACAAGTTCACGCTCCCGTTTCCCGCCGAACTTCTCCGCCCCGGTGACAACGACATTCAAATCACCACCGTCGAAGGGAGCTGGATGCTCTACGACGCCATCGCCCTTGCCACGCCGGCCGGCGCGGAACTCCAGCCGGCCGCCGCCCGCACCATCGTGGGCCGCGTGCAGGCAGTCCCGGCGTTGTGCGCAGGCGCCGCACCGCCCGCGCAACCCATCCGCGTCAGCCTCCGGCATTTCGGAGAACCGGCGGCGGCCGTGCTTCAGGTTGAAGGGGCTGCGGCCAAGACGGTCCAACTCCAGCGCGGCGAGCAGACCATCGAAGTCGCGGTGCCGGCGGTGACTGCGGAGAAAGCCTGCAAGGTTACTGTCGAGGTGGGAGGACGAGTTCTGGCAACGCGCACCGTGTCCCTGAAGCCCGTCCGCAAACTCACGGTCTATATTCTCCCGCATTCGCACACCGACATCGGCTACACGGAAATCCAGACCGACATCGAGAAGAAGCAGGTGCAAAACCTCCTCGACGGCATGGCCGCCGCCAAGCGCACGGCGGGCTACCCTGCGGGCGCGCGGTTTGTCTGGAATGTCGAAGTCGCCTGGGCTGCTGATCTCTACCTGCGCCGGTTGGACGCGCGGCAACGGGCCGAGTTCCTCGAGGCCGTGAAGGCTGGGCAAGTCGTGTTGAACGGCATGTATCTCAACGAACTCACCGGGCTCTGCCGCCCGGAAGAACTGGTCCGGCTCTTTCGCTACGCCACGAAGCTCGTGGACCAAACCGGCGTGCCGATTGACTCCGTGATGATCTCCGATGTGCCGGGCTACACGTGGGCCACCGTCACGGCGATGGCGCACGCGGGCATCAAGTATTTCTCCACCGCGCCAAACTACTTCGACCGCATCGGCACGATTCTGCGCGAGTGGGAAAACAAGCCGTTTTACTGGGTCGGCCCTGACGGGAAGACCGAAGTGCTCGTCTGGATTCCGTTCTGGGGTTATGCGATGTCGCACCGCTACGGCGAGATGTCCATGAAGCTCGTCGAGGACTTCTGCGCGGGGCTGGAGCAACGCGGCTATCCCTACGAGATCGCCCACGTCCGCTGGAGTGGCCACGGCGACAACGCGGTGCCGGACCCGAAGATTTGCGAATTCGTCAAGGACTGGAACGCCAGATACACCTCGCCACGGTTTGTCATCTCCGGCACGGGCGAAGCCTTTCGGGCGTTCGAGCAACGCTACGGCGCCAAGCTGCCGCGCGTCCGCGGGGATTGGACGCCCTATTGGGAAGACGGAGCGGGCTCTTCGGCTTTGCAAACGGCGATGAACCGCGCCAGTTCGGATCGGCTCACGCAGGCGGAGGCGCTCTGGGCGATGCTCGACCCCAAGAGCTATCCCGCCGCCGCCTTCGAGGACGCGTGGAACAGCGTGCTGCTTTACTCCGAGCACACGTGGGGCGCGCATTGCAGCGTCTGGGGGCCGGAGCGGCAGGAGACGAAGGAGCAGTGGGAGATCAAGCGCGGTTACGCGCTGGCGGCGGACCAGCAATCGCGTGATCTCGTAAGACAGGCTTCCAACCTGTCTCAAAATGCCGCCCCTCAGCCCACGGCGGTGGACGTTTTCAACACCGCCTCCTGGCCTCGCACAGAACTTGTCACGCTGTCAAAGGAACAGTCCGCCGCTGGCGACCGGGTTCTGGACGACCGCGGCAGGCCCGTGCCTTCGCAGCGGTTGCGTTCCGGCGAGTTGGTGTTTCTCGCGAGCGACGTTCCCGCGCTCGGGGCAAAACGCTTTTCAGTTGGCACAGGTTCGACACACGTTGCCAAGCAAGCCACCGCCGCAGGCGCAACGCTCGACAACGGACTTGTCCGTCTGCGGCTTGACGGGCAGACCGGTGCCATTGTCGAACTCACCGCAAAAGGAATGGACGGCAATTTCGCCGACACCAGTTCGGGCCGGGGTCTCAATGATTACCTCTACCTCCCCGCCGACGACTTGAAGGATCTCCAGCGGAATGGTCCGGTTGCGATCCGCGTGGGTGAACCCGGCCCGCTGGTCGCGTCGCTCATTGTCGAGTCCGCCGCGCCCGGCTGTCGCAAGCTCACCCGCGAAGTGCGCCTGGTTGCCGGCATGGATTACGTGGAGTTGATCAATGATGTGGATAAGGAGCGCGCTCCGAAACCCGCCAACGGTGATTACCGCGAGCGTTCCGCGAAGGAGAGCGTGAACTTCGCCTTCGAGTTCAATGTCCCGCGCGGCGAGATGCACCTCGACCTGCCGCTCGGGATGATGCGGCCCGAAGCGGATCAGATGCCCAGCGCGTGCAAGAACTGGTTCACCGTGGGCCGCTGGGCGGACGTGGCCAACCGCGACCGCGGGATCCAGTGGGTCACGCTCGACGCGCCGCTCGTTCAGGTCGGCGAAATCAGCGCCCGCTTTCTGAACTCGCAATACGATCCGGACACGTGGCGCAAGACCGTGGCGCCGACGCAGAAGCTTTACTCGTGGGCGATGAACAACCATTGGGGCACGAACTACCGCGCCTACCAGGAAGGGCTGACGCGCTTCCGCTTCATCCTCCGGCCCTATCGCAGGTCCGATCCCGCCGAGAACTCGCGCTTCGCCACCGGCTTCAGCCAACCGTTGATTCCCGTGGCCGCGCACGGCGAGAAACCGGTTGCATCGCCGTTGCTCACGGTCAGCGGCGAGGACGTGTTTGTCACCGGACTGAAGCCCAGCGATGACGGTCGGGCTATCATCGTTCGCCTGTTTGGCGCCTCGGGCAAGAATGAGTCCGTCCGGTTGAAATGGAAGTCAGCGCAACCAACGGCGGTCTTCCTCTCCGACACGAGCGAGAAGGCCGGAGCGAAGGTCGGCGGTCGGATCCCCGTGCCGGCGGGTGGTCTCGTGACCCTGCGCGCCGAATTGAATTAACCCGCCAACCCTCAACCAGCGTGGCTCGCTGTGTGAACCTCGCAGGACAGGCTTCCAGCCTGTTTCAGAATTCAGCGGAACCACGCGGCTACCGGGGCGGGCGCGCTCGATCATCCACCTGCCGAACGGAGAGTAGTCTGGCAGAATATGGAGACAGGCTGGAAGCCTGTCCTACGCGTGACGAATCCTCCGGCAGCAAGTCCAATCACTGCAACTCAGCCAGGAGCGCCGGTGCATCCAGCTTGAAGCTGCGAGCCGGGCACGCGCCTGCTGGCACGCCAGCGTGCCACGGGAACTCACTCCTCACGCCATGAGCACTTCAGCCACCCCCAGAAGCAACACCCTGCTGCTGATCACCCTCGTTGCCGCCACCGGGGGGTTCCTGTTCGGCTACGACACGGCCGTCATCAACGGGGCGAATCAGTATCTCAAAGCGCACTTCAGCCTCACGCCCACGCAAGAAGGCATCGCTGGCGCGAGCGCCATCCTCGGTTGCATTCCCGGCGCCATGCTGGCGGGTTTCTTGAGCGACCGCTTTGGCCGGCGCAAGGTGCTGTTTCTTTGCGCCATTCTTTACGCCGTGTCGGGTTTGCTCTCCGCCATCCCGCGCACGTTTGGCGAATTCCTGGCGGCGCGGTTCGTCAGCGGACTCGGCATCGGCGCCTCCTCGATGATCTGCCCGATCTACATTGCGGAACTCGCGCCCGCCGGGAAGCGAGGGCGGTTGGGATCGCTGTTCCAACTGGGCATCGTGGTCGGCATCTTCCTGACGTTGTTCATCAACGCCCAGATCCAAGGGCAGGGCGATGAGGCATGGAACGCCGCGCGCGGCTGGCGGTGGATGCTCGGGGCGGAGGTCGTGCCGGCGGCCTTGCTGCTCGCGCTGCTGTTCTTCGTGCCGGAAAGTCCGCGTTGGCTGATCCAGGCGGGACGCGAAGTCGAAGCACGAGACATTCTGAACGGCGTCGCCGGCCCCGAGCAGGCGGAGAAGGAAATCACGGCGGTGAAGAGTGTGCTCGGCCAGGAGGCGGGTCGGTTCCGCGAGTTGTTTCACGCCCGCTTCCGCGCGCCGCTGATCGTCGCCGTCGCGCTCATGGCCATCTCGCAGTTCAGCGGCATCAACGCCATCATGTATTACTCCACCAAAATCTTCACCACAGCGGGGGTGGGCGTGAAGGACGCCTTCATGTCGTCGGTGGTTGTCGGGCTGGTCAACATGCTCTTCACCTTTGTCGCCATCGCGTTCGTGGACCGGGCGGGGCGGCGGGCGCTGTTGCTGATTGGCCTGGGCATTCAAGTGCTGGCCTTGGCCGCGGTGGGGGGGATGTTCGCGGCCGACGTGAAGGGCGTGGGGCTGCTGGCCGCCATCCTTGTTTTCATCGGCGCCTTTGCGATGGCGCTCGGTCCCATCCCGTGGATTCTCTGCTCCGAGATCTTTCCCACGAAGATTCGCGGACGCGCCATGTCCGTCGCCACCTTCACCATCTGGACCTCGTGTTACATCGTGGCGCAGACGTTTCCCATGCTGAACGACAACCCGGCCATCGGCCCGGCCAGGACGTTCTTCGTCTATGCCGCCTGCAGCTTCGTCGGCTTTTTGTTCGTGCTGACGAAGGTGCCGGAAACCAAGGGCCGCAGCCTTGAGGAGATTGAGGCTTCCTGGTCACG
>CAZJTM010000159.1:0-15308 GCA_964548925.1 uncultured Verrucomicrobiota bacterium
CCACTTTACCCACTCCAACCCCCGTTCAGCCATCTGCACCCCGGCTGACGCTTACGAAAAAACAGCCCTGCCAGATGGTCGCCACCGGAGCGCCTCTGAAAACCGCCGACGGAATCTTGTCGCCCAGGGCTCGGAACGCATTCTCACAGCCTTCCGGGCCGGCACCACCACACCCTCACCCACCGCCTTGAGCTAAGTCCGATAGGCTGCTAGGGGCGGGTGACCTTTAGACGCATGAAGCGGCCCAGGGTGTTGGTGGTGTAGTTGGAATCCTGAACGCCCAGCCACCAGAAACCGCCCAAGTCCAGCTGGCCAGACTCGTTCAAGCCGTCCGCGCTCCACGAACCGGAATCCAACACGCCACGCGCTTCGGGAGTGAACATCAAGTCCACGGCCTCCTTGCTCTGCCGGTAATGGAGCGTCAGCCGTCCGGTTTCGAGGGTGGCAAACGGAATGCCGCTGACGTCGCGCATTTTGGGGTTCAAGCCGAACGCATACTCCAGGATGTTCACGATCCTGTCCTGATCCGGGTCGGCGTCGTCGCCGCTGATGAGTGGCTCGGCCAGTTCCTCGGCGGTGAATTGGTTGAAACGCCACTGGTCAATCGGCAGGTCGTGGATCGTGAGCCGGGCGGAAGCGGCGTTTGTCAATGCGTAGCCCGCGTCCGGCAGAAGTGTGAGTTCCACCGTCTCGTCGCCTTCCGCGAGGGAATCGGTCATCGGACTGATGAACAACAGGAGATGGTCCTCGCCCGAGGGCAGGAGGATCGGGCTCGTGGGGGCCACGTAGTCCACGTCCGCCGTGGCGCTGCCTCCCAGCGCAAACTGGACGTTGAGCGGCTGGCTGGTGTTCCCGGTGCGCAGGAGCAGGAACGCGCCGGGCTCCGCACCCCATTCCACCGGATCACCGGCGGGCTGCACGGACACGATCGGCGCGTCGTCAACGACCGTGATGGCAACACTCCGGCTGGCCGCGCTGGCCGCGCTCAGGGTGAGCGTGGCGTAGTCGTTCGTGGAATTCTCGTCCCGTGCGGCCGCGATGGCCACCGATTGCGGGACGCTCCAGTCGGCCGGCGTGAACGTCAGCGGGGTTGCGACCACCAGCATCACGTTCGAGTCCCCGCTCAGGGCGAGGTCCACCAGCACGTCATGGTCGGGCTGAATGCTGAGCCAGACCGAGATCGAGTTGGTGCCGGCTTCGGCAACCACCAGTTCGCTGGTCGAAACCACCAACTCCAAGCCGGCGGCATCCACCTCTGCAACGGCCACGAGGACCTCGGGCAGACCGGGCGCGGAGAGGGTGAGCAGCGCTTGGCTGTTGGTCCGGTCGAGGTTCCCGGATGCGAACACCGCAATGGGCTGCGGGGCGTTCCAATTGTCCGCAGTAAAGAGCAGGGTGGAGGCGCCCGCCAACGCCAGATTGGTGTCGCCGCTCAGCGTGGCGAGGAGCATGAGGTCGCCGTCGGGCCGCGCGTTGAGCGCCACCAGCAAAATGTTTGTGCCGCCTTCGGAAACCAATAGGGTGTTCGTGGAAACGACGATGAACTGCGTGTCGTTCTCGATCTCCGTGGCGACGACAGCTTGATCACTCAAACCGGCGGCGGCCACGACGAAGGACGCGCTGCCAGCCGTCGCGTCCGCGTCTTCGGCAGCGGCCAGCGTCACCGTTTGCGGCACATTCCAGTTCAGGGGCGTGAACACCATCGAATCACCGGCGGCGACGGTCAGGTCGGGATCGCCATCGCTGCGAGTGGTGGTGACCGTGATGTCGTGGGTGGGTTCCGCAAGGAGTTGAACCGTGAAACTCTTCGTCGCGCCTTCGGGCACGAGCAGGCTCGATACAGAGACGACCAACGCCTGGGGATCGTCGTCCGCGATGAGCGCCAATGCCGAAACCGGGTCACCAAGGTCGTAGGCCGCCGCGTCCAGCAAGGTCACCGACACCGTCTCGTCGCCCTCCGCGATGTGATCGTCCACGGGCGTGAGAATCAAGTCGGCGGTGGTTTGGCCGGCGGCGAAGCTGACGCGGGCGGAACTCGCGCTAAACTCCTCCGCGCCACTGACCGTGTAATCCGCCGGATAGTTGGCCGTACCGCCGATGGCGAGGTTGACGCTGACCGGCACGTTGGTATTGCCCGTGCGGGACAAGCGAAAGACAATCGCCTCCGCTCCCGCTTCGGCGCCGGTGGAGTTCAAGGTCTGGAGTGCGAGGATTGGCGGATACTCACCCGTGATCCAGACCGACCCCGTCGCGACCAGTGACCCGGCGGTCGCCACGACCCGAAACGGCCCGCCGGACTCGGTGGCGAAGAAGCCGCCATTTGCGTCAATAAGGCCGCCTCCGCTCACCGTCCATTCCGGCGAAACGGCGAGGGGTGTGCCCGCCGCGTTCCAGGCGGCGGCGGAAAAGACAGTCGCGTGTCCGTTGGTAAGCCGGACTTCATAGGGAGTCACGACCATCCGCCCCGGCGAGGGGTGGACCGAGAGCGCGAGGTTGGTGGTGGCGGAAAAGCCGTTCGCGTCCGTTATCCGAACTTGGAATTCGTAGTCGCCGCTTCTCAGAAACCTGGCTTCCACTGAGGCGGCGCCGGGGCCGTCATTCGTGTTGAAACTTACCGGGGCGGGCGCGCTGAGTGCGCCCCAAGAGTAGCTCAGCGGCGGCTGCCCGGCGGCGGTGACCCCCAGCACGGCGGTTTCGAGTGGAGTCGCAACCGGATTCGGGGACGCGGCGACGGCACCGATTTCCGGAGGCGCGTTGGTTCCCGTGGCGCTGAAGTTGACACCACTGGCGGGCACCGCGAGGATCGTTTGCGACTGCGGCGAGCAGGTGTAGCCCGGCTTTGCGGGCACAATGGCGTAAGCGGCGTTGGTGAGCTGGCTGAGCCGGAAGCAGCCGTCCGTGTCGGTCTGGGTGCTGGCGATGAAGTTGTCGTCCAGCCGCGCTTCCACGGTCACGCCCGCGAGTGGCAGCCCGAATTCCATGACCCGGCCGCTGACGGCGCCGGACGCCGGCGCGTTGGTGCCAATGAAGTTGAGGTCCGAACGGGAACCGGTGATCACAAGGGGATTGGTGAAGTTGGTGGAGTAAAACCTGTAGCCGGAGAGTTCCGCGCCCACCACGAAGGTCCCCGGCGGCACCCCGCTGAAGGTGTAGGCCCAATAACGGTTGGCGCCGGTGGTCTTGGTGGCGGCCACACTGCGGCCATTGCTCAGGAAGACGAGCGGGGCCGGCGCGCCGGTATCGGTGGAGGGACCGTAGAACCGGCCGGCGAGGCTGTATGGCGTGACGCGAATGAAATTGTTGCCACTGGAATTGGCGCCGCGGATCGTCACGGTCCGGCTCTGCGGCGTGAAGTTCCACCGTTCGTGGCGCACGGTCAGCGTGTACGCGTCGTTGACGACATTGGCCAGGGTGAAGTTGCCGTTGGCGCCGGTGATGGCCCGCAAGCCGCCCGCCGAGACTTCCGCGCCGGCGACCCCGTTCGCTCCGTCCGTGACCTGACCCGAGATCGAGTAAGTGGAGCCGCCCGGCGCGGGCAGGCTCTCATTGGCGTGGAAGTCCATCCCGTAGGCATCGCCGCCGACAACCGACACCGGGTTGGCGAACTGCGCGGCGAAGGTCAATCCTTCCTTCTGGCAGTTGACCGTCCAATCGTTGGCGGCGTCCAAGTCCGTGAGCGCGTAGCTGCCATCGCTCTCCGTAAGCGCCTGCTGGTTAGTGCCGCCGCGTGAGGCGAAGACGCGCGCCCCGGCGACGGGCTCGCCGCTCCAAAGCACTCGCCCGAGGATTTGCCGGTTGATCGGCGGCACGCCCACCGTCACCACTATCGAATCGCTGGCCACGCCGCCCTTCATATCGGAAACCGTGACCATCACGCGGTACTGGCCACGGATGTTCCAACTCTTCGTGGCGGCGTTCGTGTTCAAGCCGCTGGCGGTCCAGACTTGGGTCTGATCGAAATCCCAGGCGTAGGCGAGGGCGTCGCCGTCCGGATCAGTGGCTTGGACATTGAAGGCGACGGACTGGTTGATGAAGACGCGGTTGGTCGTGGCGGTCAAGGCACTGATGACGGGCGCTCGGTTGTGCGGGAACGAGCCGAGTTGGATCGCCACGTCCACATACTCCTGGTTGGCGCCGGCATTGCCGACGGCCAACGGGGTGACGTGGATTCCAGCGCACTGGTCCGAGAAGGTGCGGCCGATCACCAGCGCCGCGTCCAGCTTGTCCGCACTGTCAATCGTCCAAAAACTGCCGGGCGGGTTGGCGGGGTCGTAGAACGGCGTGGCGGCATCGCTGGAATACGGCGTCAGGTCGAGCAACGTGGCGCCGTCGCTGGCGTAAGTGGACTCGCAGACATCCACTTGCACCCCGGCCCGCAACCAATTCTGCGCGGTGGTCCACGGCGCGTAGCGGTAGTTGAGCCAATAACGCCGGGCCTTGCCGGTGTAGTCCGTGGCGGCGGTTTCAATGCGGATCCCGCGCGGGTTGTTGGTCACGTCGCGGTGGTCATGACGAAACAGGCGATAGACGCCGCTGTCGCCGACGTACTGCACGTGGCTGCCCGAGAGCCAGCCGAGTTTCACCTTCTCCACGGCGGCGTAATGCGGCTTGGCGGGATCGTCAATCTCCCCGCTGGATTGCCCGGCCATGATGCTGTAGGCGTGGCCGTATTCGACCCACTCGGCGTTCGAGGTGTCCGCGCAGTAGCCGCCGGGCACCGAGTCCTTGCCGAACGGCGCGGTGGAATCCGTGCGCCAATAGTTGGCGTGCCACAGGCCGAGATTGTGACCGAGCTCATGGCCCGCCGTGCGCAACGAGGTGTAACCCGCCACCAGATGCGCGCCCTGGCTGCCCACGTAGGCGCGGCCGGCATAGCCAAAACCCGAACCCGTCGTGACCACCACGTCGAGGTTGTAGTTGGCGTAGTTGAACCCCTTCGCGGAGGCGGCGCTGCGGGCGTCCGACAGCAGGCTGGCAAGGTTGTCATTGTAGGTGGCCGCGTAACTGGCTGGGTGCGGCAGCGTGATGTGAACGAGGTCCACAGGCTGGTTGGTCTGCACCAGACCGCGGACGGAAACCGTGCCGTAGGAGTTGTTCATCCAGAAATTGCTGACGACCGTCATCTGGCCGAGCACCGTGGCGTCGGAAATCGGATCCGTCGTCTCGTCGGAGAACCGCGCGATCATGTAGAGGACGGCATTGGGGCCGGTGCGGGAGGGGGCGAGCCGGGGAACACGGCCACCCGTCGCGGGTTGTTCCTCGGGCGGGGAATCACCCAGCACTAGGACATCGTCCAAGGCCACCCCGTTCAGGGCGGTTTCCTCAACCGTCTCCACGTCTTTCCACTTGCCGAAAACATGGACGCGATAGGTGACGCCGTCCAAGCGCGCTTCCCGCCGGAACCCGCCGTGGAAATCCGTCGCCGCCTGGCCAGCGGTGGCGGTGTGATTCGTGGGCAAGACACAATACACGCCGAAGAACCCGCGCCCCGACAGTCGGCGTTCAACGCGATCCCGCACTTGCGGCGGCAAGGTGGCTCGTTCCGCCTCGGGCAGGGCTTGGCGAACAAACGCCTCGGGGTCGGTTTCGAGCAGGCGGCGCATCGCGTCGGCCCGCACTTCGGCCAGCCGCAGTCCCTCGGTCAGTTCCGCGCCGGTTGGTGGCCTGCCACGATGCCGATCAGCCCAGCCGGCGAATGTTTCACCGGCCATCCGGGCGGTAAGACGTGCGCCAGCGGGTGAGGCAGAGGGAGGGGTCTGGGCAGATGCCATGGGTGAGGCGGTATCGAGCAACCCCATCACGGCAACCAGCCCGACCAGCGGAATCCAGCACAACTGTTTTCTCATATCCATTGCCTGACAGCCTTTCCACCAGATTGCCAGGCGAGCCTCGGGACTTGGCGAGGGTCGGCGCACGCGCAAGGGGCGGTCAACATGTCGCCCAAGCTTACCATCTCGAAGCGCCATTGCCACTCATCCGTTTCCCTTCCGGCATCAGACCCGCATATCTTCTCAGCGCAAAAAAGCGGCCGGGAAGTGATTCCCGGCCGCGCGTGAAGAACTGCCAGATGTCAGCCGGCGATCATTGGACCAACACGCGATAGAAGCTGGCGGCGTTGGTCGGCGTGATCGTTGTGGACGGCGCGCTGGCGCCCGGAACGGGCGTCCACACCGCGCCTGGCCCCAGATTGCTGGACTGCAACAGCGTGCCGGAGGAGTAGTGCAGGATCAGGTTGCCCCCCGACGGGGTGATCGTGAGGGAGACGGACGCCGGCGCCACCGTGTCAAAGCTGCGACTGGCGGTCTCGCCGGCGGAGCAGATCTGCGCCGCTTCCAAGGGCGTCAAGACCCGCCGCCAGACGCCCAAGTCATCAATGTCCATGGCGCCGGACTCTTGATACGTGCCGGCGGAGCCCTGGCCGATGTTCATCGCTCCGGAGTGATCCACATTGCCCACGGACGCGATGTTGCCCTTATGCACCAGCACGCCGTCCAAGTAGGTGAGCGCGTCGCCGGTGCGGTCGAAGGTATGGATCAGGCAATGCCAATTGCCGTCGTTGATGGAGGAATTGGCTCCGTAAACGCCGGTGCCATTGAGCGACCACGACCACCCGCCGCGTTCGTAAGAGGGCGCGAAGGTGATTCCGT
Source organism: uncultured Verrucomicrobiota bacterium (assembly GCA_964548925.1). GTDB lineage: Bacteria > Verrucomicrobiota > Verrucomicrobiia > Limisphaerales > MWDV01 > MWDV01. The sequence continues at coordinate 6,648 of CAZJTM010000159.1, forward strand.
CGCCGCCGTAGGAATTCGTGGCGCTGGACAAGAACGGAAGGTCCGCCGGCGTGGCGCCAGCCGGCAACCGGACCCAGTAAGCCACGGAGAAGTTCACACTCGATCCGAACTTCAGGTCCGGCGGGGTCGTGGCCCCGAGCGTAGCGTAATTGTAGATGGCATTCGTCGTATCGGTGTTGAAGTGGAAGGCGCTGTCCCCGATCTTGCCAGGCACAAACGTGGGGGAGTTGACGATCGTGGCGTGGTTCCCGCGACCGGACGAATCGGTCGTGTCGTTCTCAAACTTGAGATGGAGCACGAGGTCGTTGGTGACGTTCGCGTAGCCCACCGGGTTAATGACGGTCAGCGTGGCACTGGTGGAATTCGTGCCCGCGCTGTTCGTCGCCCAGAGGGTGTAGGTGCCGCTGTCGGCAACCGTCACGCCGTTAATGGCGTAGCTGCTGTTGGTCGCGTTCGGGATTGGCGCGGACCCCTTGTACCATTGCAGTGCGGGCGACGTTCCGTAAGCACTGGTGCTGAAGGAAACATTCTTCCCCACCGTCACCGTCTGCGAGAGCAGGGCCGGAGAGAACGTGGGGGGGATAATCTCCACACCGCGGGCGCTGAAGTGGGCACGTATCTCGGTTTGCGGCAGGACCCGGGGATAGATCGCGACTTCATCCACCTGTCCCGTAAACAACTCATCGGGGAAGGCAACGTCGCTCAGCCCGTGGCCCCCGACCGTGATCGGGCCCGTGCCTCGCGTCGGCCCGGTCCAGATGTAGCCGCCGTCGCCCTCGCCGTTGACGAAGTACTGATACGGATAGAGCGTCCCGCCAGACACGCGAGTGACATCATAGGTCAGCACCAAATGAGTCCACGCGCCGGGGACAACCGCCGAGGTGGTCGCGCCGTTGTCCTGGATGACCGCTCCGTTCCCATTCCAATGACCGGCAGGCGTTGCCCGCCACTGCCAACCGCCGTCCGTCCAAGTGCTGGACAAAGGCACTTGGGCGACACCGACGAGCGGCGTCTTGGCCCAGAGTTCAACCGTGAACTTATCGGGGACGAGGGCTTGAGAGAACGGAATGATCCCGATGCCCTTGTAGGTCGGAGTGAAAGAAGCCGAGGTGTCCGGATTGCCCATGAGGGCGCCGGCAGCGCCCAAAGTCACGGGCGGCACGGAGTTGTTGCCATTCGTATAATAGCCGTCGTGGCGGCCCATGGCGTCGAACAGATTGGTGGTACCCGCCGGTTCGCCCAGCCGCCACCAGCCTTCGGGTCCGGAGGTGACAATTGCCGCTTCGTAGCTGTCGGGGGCGTAGGTGGGAATCGCGATGGCCACGGGACCGTTGCTGGCGCTGCCCATGGCATTGGTGACGGAAACCGAGTAACTACCCGCGTCGCTGTTGGTCACACTCGCGATGATGAAGGCCGAACTGGTAGCTGCCGCGATGGGAGTGGCATTCTTATACCACTGGTATTTGAGCCCACCGCCAGTCGCCGTGAGAGACAGGCGCAATGTGGCCCGAGGGTACAGTGTCCGGTTATTGAACCCCTCAGTCCCGGTGATTTGCGGGGCGGTCGGCGTGACCACCGAAACAGCCACCGGGCCGCTGAAGACCTGACCCAAGCTGTTCGTGACCGTAACATCATAGGACCCGCTGTCGTCCATGGTGGAGGTGGGGATTGTCAGCGTGCCACTCGTCGTGACAGAGAAGGTGGTGCCATTCCGAGCCCAGAGGTAAGTGAGGGGCGGTGTGCCCCCAACGTCCACGCTGAGCACAATGGGGTCACCAGCGGCAATGTCGCCGGACGGCCCCGTCAGATCGTTGAACAACTTGACCGGGACTCCCCCGACCGCCGATGCGTATTGGGTGTAGAGTTCCCCGGCGCTGAGGGCGCGGTTGAAGACGGCCACTTCGTCCATGGCCCCCTTGAAGTTTCGGGTGGTAAATCCCGACTCCGCCCCAAGAAGGGTGGTGGTGTTGAATGATTGGCTGGCATGACTCACGTTGAACGTGTTGGTCACGCTGGCCCAGTTGGCGAAGTTGTTTGCGTCGCACACGTAGATGCTGCCTTGGGTGGGTTCGATGACGAGTGCGACGTAGGCCCACTGCGAGTCGGGGAGTGACGGCAACCCCAGATCGGAACTGAAGCTGATGCCGTAGTCGTTCCCCGCCCACACGTATCCCAGGCCAAGGCCGTTGTAAATCGGGTCCATGATCAAGCCGCTGGCGCCCGTGCCCGAACCGCAGACGAACAGCCCCGCGCGGAGGGCCTGACTGCCCTGCGCTTTGACCCAGCCGGAAACCGTCACGGTGTTTGTGTTGAGGTTGAGCGCCGGGATTCTGACCACACCGCCGCCACCTGAAAAGCCGGCGGCCTTGTTCGCGGCTTCAAAGCCGGCGTAGGGCGGCGAACTCGGGCCGCCAACCCCTGCGGTGGTGTCATAGATATATGCGCCATTCGCTGCCGCGCCCAAGGTGCCCAGATTAGCAGCCGGTGGCGCGCCGGCCTCCGTGTAGCGCTGGTACAGCACCGGTGCGTCCGCCTGCACCGTCGCGACGTAGGTGGCAGGCGCGGTGGTCCCGGCGGCGTAGTGGGCGGCAATCCGATCCACCGAAAGTGCCTTGGTGTAGATGGCCGCTTCCGCCGCTTTGCCTGGCCAGTACCACGCGTTGTCGCTGCGACAACCCACACTGAATGCCGCGCCAAGGTTCGGAACGTAGGCATTGGTCGAGAAGGATGAAGCCGCGACGCCGTTGGTATAAAGGACCGCTGTGGTTCCGTCGTAGGTCAGAACGAGATGGTACCAACTATTCGCGGCAGCCGTGAAGGGCGCCCAGACCTCGGCTGCGGGCGTGGTGCCGCTCTGCTTGAATGTTCGGACCACAAAGGCTGAACCATGGCCGAATGTTGTTCCATCGTCTTGAGCCAGGTACCATCCAGTGCGTGGGCTGGCTATCTGCGCGGACGCCGCAATGTAGGCGAATTTTGGATTCAACGCCGGCGCGACCCAGATTTCAAAGCTGAAATTAGTGGTGTTCAATCCATCGACCCAGGGAGTGGTCACCGACTGAGCGGCGCCATCAAGTCCCACAGCCGTGCTGCCAGCAAATGGTCCAGGCAGTCCTCCGCTGGCGTAGCCATTGTAAGTGCCGGCTCCGTTGGCTCCCAAGGAACCACTGTTGGCGGCCGTCGTACTGCTTGAGGGCTGGGTGGTTTCGTTCAGTCGCCAGTAACCGACCGGGCTTTGCGACAGGACGGTGCTGGAGTAATCCGCGCGAGCCAGCGGGCTGGCCAACAGCGCGGCGAGAGCCACTCCGGGGAGAAGGGCTTTGGTCTTCCAAGTATTGGTTTTCATGCAGGTTTTTTGTTTTGGGGATGTTACGGGATTGTTGCGGGATTCAACTCATTCAAACTTCGGATTGGGTCCAAGTCTCTCGGCCCTGCACGCTGCTCCGGCGTGCCGTGGTGGCGTTCGTGTTTGCGCCTTTGTCAACGGGACAACCACGACCCGCGCTCATCGGGAGCGCGGGCCGATTGCCGGCCAACCCCGAGAGAATAAGAGACTGCTTCATCGCAGCGCCTGCCGGTTTTTCCGCTATTGTCGCACCGTGCTGATTTCTTGCAGATACGGCACGTCGGAAGTGGGGTGCGTGCAGGTGATCTCGTCGCCCTCCGCGCCAACGATCGGCCCCATTGGCGGCGTGGTGCAGGGGTCCCTCCACTTGTGAATCTCCGAGTGACCATCGGCAAAGGAGAACCCACACGCGCGGTTGTGATACATGCCCGGCAGATCGCTCAACTTGTAAGGTGGCCCGCCCATGATCGCCATGAAATTGCTCCAATTGACCCGGTCCTCCCGCATGTCGAGAAAGACAAAGATCTTCGAGGGCAGTTTGATGGAGGAGAGCTTGGGAAAGATGGAATACCCATTGGCAAACGACCACCCGCCCGCCGTGCCGTTTGGAAGCGGATCAGTGCCGGGTTTTGGCGCAAATCCTCCCACGTAGAGATTCATGGACATCGTGAGAATCCGCGGTTTCACGCCGGACGCAGTCTGAACCGTCGAGCGGTCGGAAGGGCACTTGAAGACGTCGCGGTTCTTCACGTAGGGCCAGAGGGGTCGCTTCGCCATGTCGTAGTTGTAGTCCCAGTTGGCGCGATTGGCGCCGGAGGCATCCATGTGGGCGCCCGACCAGGCGAAATCGTCCGGCCAATTGGCTGACGGTGGCGGGCCTGGCATTATCGTGCTGGCGTAAGTCAGAACATCCCGGCTGTCTTCCGCGTACATCCGCCACGCGTAAGCGAGCTGGCGATGGTTGGTGAGGCACTGGATGCCTTGCGCCTTCTGTTTGGCCTTGGTCAGCGCGGGCAAAAGCATCCCCGCCAAGATGGCAATGATGGCGATGACGACCAGCAACTCGATGAGCGTGAATGCCCGACTCGCCTCCCGGAGGCGACCGTTTTCTTTCGTTTCGTCTTTCTTCATAAACTTTTCAACTTCGTCCGGTATAGCGCCAAACGCGAACAAAGCAAGCCCCGGCAATTCAGATGGGAATCCTGACCCCACCCCACCAGAAAACCGCCGCGTGCGCTCTAGCACCACACATACCATCGGAACATGCTCGCCCGCCACGAGACGGTTGACGCCGGCAGGATGCCCGAAAAGACCACCCAGATCGGTCCCACAACCCCTCCACGCAATCCGTCCGCCCCACTTGGGCTGCGGAAATCTTGCCACGATGGGAAAAGCTGATCTCCTGCAGATCTAGGTGTGCGCGCTGAATGAATCCCAGTCGGCAGGAAGTGCGGACGGGGAACAACCGGGGAACTGGGATATCGAGAGGCTTCCGTTCCGCCGAATTCCGACGACCGAAACCGCCGCTGGCCAACAGTTTGTTCGACTCTGATTCCATACCCCAACCACGCCCACGGCCGCATCACGTGCAAAGACAGGCAACCGGCCTACGGGCGTTGCGATGTGGCTGACATGGAGCTAATCCTTCGCAAAAACGCGGGAAAGTCAAACGAAAACAACGAAAATCCCAAAAACCGGGCGCATCTCACTTTATTGCACGTCTTTCAGATTCCCCCTGCAAACATCGTGGAATTGCCCGCAAGAGCATGGCTCTCATCCGCTGAATTCCCAAGGAAGAGTGGAGGGCTGCAATAAACTGAGATGCGCCCAAAAACCGATCTGCGCCAAGAGTTATGTTGCCGGGGTCTGGAGCGTGGCGGGGTCAAAAGGAGTCGTTGCGCCCAAAGTCGGTGTTGCCCGAGGGATGCACCACTGTATGAGCCAACAGACCAGATCCGAAGTCCTCGCCCTGTTGCGCCGGGCCAGTTGTAAAACCACTCTTTGCCCACGCACAAGCTGGCCAAGAAAGTCCGTCAAAACGGCCGCGAGGGAGTCCTCGCTTTGCGCTCGCAGCCATTCGCCCAGTTGGGTCTGGTCGGCGAACTTCGCCACGCGGGCCAGTTGGCGGACCAGTGGTTCGTCGTTGAGCCGCTCAGCGTTGGCCAGGCTCGCGCCGCCGGAGGAGCAACAGTAGAGGATTTGCGCGACGATCAGTTCGGGGCTGTAGCCGTGCGAGGTGCGGAGGCGCGGGGCCAGCCCCGGCAGCCGGCGGACTCTGTTCCAGAGATCGAACTGCTGGGCCGGCGCTTCGAGGGCGGGCAGCCCACCCAAGGGGGACTGCTTCTGGTCGGGGACGAAATTCAAGCGCAGCTTGGGCGAACATTGGCAATAGCGCGGCATGGAGCAGGAACCGTCCCGCCGCCGAGTTGTTCCAACATTCCTCAAAAAACCTTCACCCACCGGTGCACCCCCCCAAAGCCAAGGCTAACGTCTGTGGTCTTCCAGCCTTTTTCGGGCAAAACCATACCCCAACAAAAGGGAAAGTCGAAGCCGGACCGCCCGCCGCAAGAATGGGGCACGCTTACTGCGCCGAACCTCGCAACTGTTGACAGTTGACCAACCGGCCGCGCTGGAGATCGCCTGTTACGCGACCCGCCTGATGGAGGGCCAACGCGATGACGCCAGGATGCGGGTGCTGATTCGCGGGCATGGGGCCGCGATCGAAAACGGGACGCACTACCGGCGCGAGGTCCCGCGGGGCGAAGAGGCCAACCGCACGGCGGATCGCCCCGGGGTCGGCGAGTGGCCAGCCTGCGCCACCGGGCGATGGGCGTCTCTGAACTCCAGAGCGAGCGCCAGCACACGATGGCCGATTCGCTCAAATCCTGGTGGGAGCACCAGACCTTCTCGACCGCGTGGCCGCTCCTGCAACGGCAGGGCTCCGGCGTCCACGGACGCCGTCCTCGGGGCGGTCGGCGGTCGCGCGACCGGTTCGGGCGTGGCACAGGCCGGTTAGATTTCCATGGGACTGGCGGGAGCGTCGGGCGCTGCAACGGGGGCGCACCCCACGGCAGGCCGGCTCGCGGCACAGGGTTGAGCGGCCCGGCGCTTCCCAGCACCAACACCACCCCATTCCCGGATCCAGAGGAATCCGTCGTGCAAAAAATCCAGTCCCTCACAGTTTTTGCTGGCCAAGTCCGGAAGCCGGCCTCTATGGTGTCGCCGCAGCAAACCCCAAGGAACAAGAGCGACGTATGGACATAGTGTTTAATTGCCCAAACTGTGAGCAGGAACTGGAAGTGGAAAGCACCGCGGCCGGGGGGCAGATTGAGTGCCCAACTTGCCATGCAACCATAACCATTCCGGAGCCGGAAACACCCGTCCCCACCCCGGAGAGCGCGGCACGGGTCGAGCCGCACATCGTCAACCCGATGGCTTCATCCGCGGCGGCGCACGTGGAAATGCATCTCAAGGTGCCGGTCCATGAAGGACCGGCCGCCAGCCTGATTGAGAAGCCCAAGCCCCCGCTAGAAGTGGCTGCGAAGGGCGACAAGAAAATGCGGGTCAAGACCATCCGTCACACGGACTGCATCGAGGTAGGCCACGACAAATTCGATGAGTTCGTGAGCGTTTTTCTCCAAAAAGTGGGCGAGGATAATTTGGTCAGCGTTACACCACTGACCTACACCCACCTGGACATCGGCTCGCAGAAAATCCTCACCGATTACGCCGTGATGATCGTGTATCGCGGCTAACGAGGCAAGGCCTCTGACCCAGCCGTAATCAGCGGATGAGGCGTTGAGAGTGACGGGGCGTCGCGGGCCGAAAACTGGGCGCCGCAACGGGGTTTCGGCGGCGATGCACTGTTGAACGACAGCGTTGGGCAAGGTTCTGATTGGAGGCGGGCAGACCCGCCCCGCGTCCTCACGGAGAGCCGAACAGGACTGGCAGGGGGGAAGCGACTAACCCAAGCCGCGCTACCGGAAGGCGGTGGCTTGCGTCGGCAAGGCGAATACTTCCCACATGCGCTGCAACTGCGCGATGGTTCTGACAAGCTCACCCTCGCCGCAGACGGTCATGCCGGGAAACCGCTTGAACCACTTGCCTTCCGGCACTTCGGGTTCGGTGGACAGCCAATCGGCGAACAACCCCAGTTGATCAGCACCGATCTATCGGCTGCTGACACGGTCCAGCAGATGATCGAGCAGGCGCAGCGGCAGGCCCTGACGGCGAATTCGCAGCATGGCTATTCGCCGTGGAAGCCGCGGTGGATTTCTTCACGTAGTCTCTGTGCCACGGTGGGGTCGGCAGCATCAGCCATGCGTTGGGCGAGTGTGGACAGCTCTTTGCCGGGCAATTGCCGCTCCCGCGCGAGTTCAAAGGCGAACTGAATCACCCGTGATTGCTCCATTCTCGGCAACTGCTTGATCTCTTCGATGACACCGGCGGCGGTCATGTGGACATTTTAAGCGAACCAGCCGTGTATTGCATCATGGAAATTCGACTCGGAGCTTGACCCCGCGGTGTCTTCCTGCGCCAGGGCCGGCGACAAATCGCGCTCTTCCCGGCTCGGATTGGAACGGGACCGCGTTCTGACGAAGCGCGGCTACGAAGACGCGCAGCCCAATCTCGTGAGAGCGGGAGAATGCGGGTGCTAGCCATCCAAGTTCCAGCGCTTTCGATGCGCCCTCAAACGGGTCCGCACAGTGACGAGACGCGGCTACCCACGCTATGCCGCCGCCCCTCCCACGCGCGAGGCCCGGAAGGGGCGGCGGCGAGGCTGTTTCCCCAAGGACGATTGCAGGCCTGCTCAACGGTGAACGGTAATGGCCTTGCTGCTGAGTTCGACGAAATCGTGTCTCGACAACGCGGCCTCCACGGCGGGGAGATTCGCGGCCACGAGCCGCGACAGCGCATCGTCGGAGATGTTCCCCGTCGAGATCAACAGGAGCTTGGGCGGCTGGCCGCGCAACAGGAAAGTCGTCACGAAATCGCTGTCCTTGGTCACCACCACACGGCCCTCTTTCGCAGACAGCGCGCAAACCTCCTCATCCGGCGTGCGGTTTGCCAACGGCAGGTCCAAGCAATGCACGGCGTCATGCCCAGCCGCGGCCAACTCGCGGGCCAGGCGACGCGGCAATTGCGCGTCCACCACGAACTTCATGCCGCCACCAGTTCGACGCGTTGCACCCGGCTGAGGTGGGCGCCGTAAGCGCAGGCGGCGCGCAAGTCATCTGCTTCCAAGTCGGGGTAATCCGCCAGGATCTGCATATCCCCTTCCCTCTAGTCTCTGATAGCGTTACTCTGTCGGCATG
>CAZJTM010000160.1:0-15237 GCA_964548925.1 uncultured Verrucomicrobiota bacterium
CCGTTTCTTTGATTGCCATTATGTAGCGTTATTTATGCGCTCCTGTATAGCAGCCGCTCCCCTGGTTCCTTCAGGAAGAAAAGAAAAGCCCGGTCATGTTAACACGACAACCGGGCTTCGTTGGTTCAAACTCGGCTTACACCGTGTAGGTGCTGCTCGCCACGCGCCCGCCGGTGCCGGTCCAGTTGGTGTGGAAGAATTCGCCGCGCGGCTTGTCCGCGCGCTCGTAGGTGTGCGCGCCGAAATAGTCGCGCTGCGCCTGGAGCAGGTTCGCGGGCAGGCGTTCACTGCGGATGCCGTCGAAGAACGCCAGCGCGGTGCTGAATGCCGGCACCGGGATGCCCTTGCGCACCGCCGTGCTCACCACCTTGCGCCAGCTCCGCGTGCAGCTCTTGATCGCTTTCTTGAAGAACGGATCGAGCAGCAGGTTCTCCAGGTTCGGGTTCTTGTCGAACGCCTTCTTGATCTCGCCCAGGAACGCGCTGCGGATGATGCAACCGCCCCGCCACATCAGCGCGATGCCGCCGTTGTTCAAGTTCCAACCATACTGCTTCGCTGCCGCGCGCATGAGCATGTAGCCTTGGGTGTAGCTGATGATCTTCGAGGCGTAAAGCGCCTTGCGGATGTCGGCCACCCATTGCTTGCGGTCGCCGGAGAACTTCGGGCTGCCGGGCTTGAACACCTTCGCCGCTTCCACGCGCTGGGGTTTCATCGCCGAAACGCAACGGACGTAAACCGCTTCCGCGATCAGCGTGATCGGGATGCCCATGTCTTGCGAGGAAATGACCGTCCACTTGCCCGTGCCCTTCTGGCCGGCGGTGTCGAGGATTTTGTCCACGAGCGGCGTGCCGTCGTCGTCTTTCTTGGCGAGGATGTCGCGGGTGATCTCGATCAGGTAGGAGTCGAGCTCGCCGGTGTTCCATTCCTTGAAGACTTCGTGCATCTCGTCGGGCGTCATGCCGAGGCCGTCCTTCATCAGGTGGTAGGCTTCGCAGATGAGCTGCATGTCGCCGTATTCGATGCCGTTGTGGGTCATCTTCACGTAGTGGCCCGCGCCGCCTTCGCCCACCCAATCGCAACAGGGCGAGCCGTCGGCGACCTTCGCCGCGATGGCCTGGAAGATGGGCTTCACGTGTTCCCACGCCGCCGGGCTGCCGCCGGGCATGATGCTGGGGCCGCGCCGCGCGCCTTCCTCGCCGCCGCTGACGCCGGTGCCGATGTAGAGCAGGCCCTTGCCCTCGACGTATTTGGTGCGGCGGATGGTGTCCTCGAAGAGCGAGTTGCCGCCGTCAATGATGATGTCGCCGGGTTCGAGCACACCGAGCAACTGCTCGATGAACTCGTCCACGGCCGCGCCGGCTTTGACCATAAGCATCACGCGGCGGGGGCGCTTGAGCAGGCCGGCCATTTCTTGGAGCGAGTGCGCGCCGAGGATGTTCGTGCCCTTGGCTTCGTTGGCGAGGAAGTCGTCCACCTTCGAGGTGGTGCGGTTGTAGGCCACGACGGTGAAGCCGTGGTCGTTCATGTTCAAAATCAGGTTTTGGCCCATCACGGCCAGCCCAATCACAGCAATGTCAGCTTTTGGTTCCATAGATCGTTTTCGTTTGTCGTGTTGTTCAATGGGCGGATTGTCGTCCGCCTAAATCTGCTTTCGGCGTAGACCAATTCTCCACCCGCGCCACGCGAGGAGGGCCGTTCCCAACGCTAGCAGTGTGCCTCCGGACGGTTCTGGAATCGCGCCCGCCAGAATCGGAGTGTCTGGGCGCATCTCGTAGGCCCAGCCAGTCACAATCGGAGTGAATTCTGGCGGGAACGCACTTCCTCCCATTGGGAGGCGGATTGCGACCCAGCCGTAATGAATGCCGTCGGCCAGCGAGAAACTGACGCCCAAGTAACCACTACCGATCCTACCCAACTCCCCAAACCACTCAGAGCGGGTTCCAGCCAACAGGTTATCGTGGTATCCGGTCACACCAAACCAGTATTGCGTGAACGCCCAGACGGGGTCCAGCGAACTAGCCGGACCAATTGTCTGCCCAACAGTCCCTAACCAAGCATCCCCTGTCCCCGAAGAGACGAGGACCTGATTTCCGGTGCTCATGCTGATACCACATTCATAGCTGCCGCCACTTGGCGGAACGTCCGTCGTAATCAAGTAACGCCCCATGAGCGAGAAATCCGTCTTGCCGTCTTCATTCAAGTCGAGGGCGCGCCAGCCACTGTTCCAGGGCGCGGCTATTGAAGTGACACCTGAATAGCGAATTGTTGATTGGGCCCGAGCGGCTACGCTCAAACTCGCTACCGCGAGTGAGACCGCAATGACCTTTATCTTCGTTGCGCTATTCATTCGTCGAGGCGGCGCTCTACCGAGTCGCCGCAATGTTGCCTGTCAGCGTTGCACGCGGGCCGAGCCGCCTTTGGCGAAGGCTTTGACCTGTTCCAGTGTGGCCATCGTTGTGTCGCCAGGGAAGGTCGTCAGCAAGGCGCCGTGCGCCCAGCCGAGCTTCACGCATTCCTCCGGAGGCGCGCCGTTCAGCATGCCGTAGAACAAGCCCGAGGCGAAGCCGTCGCCGCCGCCGATGCGGTCGTACACATCGAGTTCACACGTCGGCGCGGAGTAGGTCTTGCCGTCCATCCAGGCCACCGCGCTCCAACTGTGCCGGTTCGTCGAATGCACCTCGCGCAGTGTCGTCGCCACGACCTTGACCTGTGGGTAGTTCTTCACCACCTCGTCCATCATGCCGATGAACACACTCGGATCGAGCTTGTTCTTGGCATGCACGTCCGGGCCTTTCAGGCCGAGGCCCTTCTGCAAATCCTCTTCGTTGCCCACCAGCACGTCCACGTGCTCGACGATGCGCTTGTTCACCGAGAGCGCCTTGTCCGCGCCGCCCCAGATGTCCCAGAGCTTCTGGCGGAAGTTCAGGTCGAACGATGTGATAGCGCCCGCCGCCTTCGCCGCCTTCATGCCTTCGATGATCAACTCGCCGGTCGTTTCCGAGAGCGCTGCGAAGATGCCGCCGCTGTGGAACCAGCGCGTGCCCTGGCTGAAAATCTCCGCCCAATTGAAGTCGCCGGGCTTGAGCAGGCCGCCGGCTTCGTTCGAGCGATTGTAGAATACCACTGGAGCGCGAACGCCGTAGCCCTGGTCGCTATAGACCGTGGCGTGGTTCGGGCCGCGGACGCCGTCGTGCTTGAAGACCTTGTAGAACGGCTTCACGCCCATCGCTTTCACGCGTTCGGCGATCAGGTCGCCGATGGGATACTCGACGCGTGCCGTGACGATGCCGGTGTTCATGCGAAAGCAGTCCGCGAGGTTCGCGGCGCAGTTGAATTCGCCGCCGCTCACGTGGATGCGGCACTCGGTCGCCTTGCGAAAGGGGATGACCCCCGGGTCCAGCCGATGCACCAGTGCGCCCAGCGAGACGAAGTCCAAGCCACCTGCCGGTTTGATGTTCAGTCCGTAGTTCATAGTCAGTTCTGTGTTCGATGTCGTGTCATTGCTGTTCTGTTCAGTCAATAAAGTATCCGGTGTGCGACCGCTGGCTTGCAGCCGCCGACCGCTGCTCTCGGCTGCGCGGACAATTTGCGACAGCCATCCAGATTGCTCAATCCGTTTCCTCGCGGTTGTGCGCAAGCCTCGGGCTCGCGTGGGTGACGGCAAGTTCCAAGCTGCCGCGAAAGGGCGATTCCTGCCGAGCCGGACAAAGCGCGAAATCATTTCGAGTCCAAGGCGCAATTCTAGGAAGTGCCCGCAAGCCAAAGGATTGCGCCGCTACCGTCCCAAGAAAACCGGCCGGATGTGCCGCTCGTAAAGGTTGTGTGTCACGTTGTGCGCAATGACTTCGCGATTCGCGCGGATCAGGCCCAAGTAGCGGTCGCCCATCCTGGCCGCAATCTTGAAGCCCACGTGCAACAATTGCCGCAGGCTCGGGTTGAAATGTTTGCATGCGGGCTCGTGACGCAAGGCGGCGACAAACTCGGCGGCGCTCCACTTCGAGACGACGGATGCGCTGGGCAGTTGCGCCCGGTCAATATCAATTACCGCGGCGTATGGCGCGCACAGCTCGTCCATTTGCGCGAGTGCCAAGGCGTAGATTTCCTTTGCCAGTCCCAAGCCATCTCCGCCCGCCTCGGCCAGGCCAATAACCTCTTCCAGCCAAGTAGTGCCGGCAGTCTTCAAGTGCAACCCAGCCCCGTGTTTCTGGAGGGCCTGATGGATTAGACCGTAGATCGAGAACTTGTCGCTGCCCGAATGGACGCTGAGCTTCAGATTCTTGGGGAGCCTGTACCGCTGGGTGGCGAATTGGATGACGCAAAGGTCCTCGTTGAATTCCCGGTCGAATTGGTCCACATCGCCCACATAATCCACGCCTTTGATGAACCGCCCGGTGAACTTTGGCGCGATCGTCTGGGCTGGAACCCCCTCGTCGGCTAGGGCCGCCAGGATCACTAACAACTCCAAGGGCGTTTGCGCCTGGTCGGTTTCGTCCATCGAAACCTCCGCGATGAACCGGCCTGACCCCTTGGCCTTCTCGACGTGACGATGGATTGCGGCGGCATCCTGCGCGGCGAAGAGATACTTGCTGGCAATGGTTTCCACGTCGGCGCGGGACGTCGGTACACCGCCCGCGATTCCCGGAATCTCCAGACGGCCCACCAGCTCGGGATGTTTGTCCACGAACTGTTCTACGTCGTCAGGCTTGGCGGATTTGCCGATCGAGTCCGCCACATCAATGGTAAAAAAGTCGCAGTGCGGCAGGAAGCGGTCCACCGTATCCAGACGGATGTGATCGGCATCCACATGCCAACCGTGCTCCCAACCGGCCTTCTGGACCGCCATCCCTGCCGCGGCACGCACGGATCCCGGCTCCGACCCGGTGATCGTGTGCTCGCGGTTGGACTTGTTCCAGACCGGCACGACCGTTACATTTTGGCTGGCAGCCAGTTGGCAAGCGCGCAGTTGGGCCTGCGCCTCCTGCGCAAACCGGTCGCCGACACCAATCGAGTACTTCGCGAGTGTGAGTGGAACGCTCATTCAGAAATGCCGCCGCCACAGTACCAGAGCGATCCCGGGGACGCGGTGTGATTTTGTGCAGGGCGCGATGAGAATTCTGCATCAGTCGTTCTTTGTGCCGTGGACTGCGAGCGCCTTGCGGAAATGTCTTTCTGCCTGCCGGTGAGTATGCGGGGGATGACCATCCGGTCCATGCCAGATTCAACCATAGCGGATCGCCAGGTGGTGGGATGCTTGATCGCCACAAGACTGTGTCATAGCGGCGCAGAAGCGCTTGCGGAGGATTGGTGGATGAATGCCCGAGGCGCGGCGCGCAAGATTCCAGCGCAAACCTGACCGAATCGGTTTGCAAAAAAGTTCTTGACGGACATGCACGTTTCTACTATCCATCTTCAAAATCACTAAACGCGAACATTCGCAACGGCAACCGTCCGTTGCGGTGTTCGGAGTGTAGCGAGAGAAAACGCGTTGGGTTGAATCCAGCCGACCAAGTTTAGAGTGAAGTCAAAGCGCACGGCGAATTTGTTTGAGCTCGAGGCACTGGAGCCTCGTGTGCTGCTTTCTTCGAACTCTCTGGAGTCCCAAGCCGTTTCCTCTCCTATTCCCGTTCAGGATTTCATCGCCACCGAGGTGGTTTTGGGTTCAATCTCGGCTGCGGATTCGGAGGCCGTTTTGCCTGGCGGTCAGGACGGTGGGGAGTCAGAGCTTGGGCAAATGTTTGACGGAGCGGCTGTTTTGAGCGTTGCCGAGTCTGCCGTAGCGCAGCAGCAATGCGAGACAGATTCAGACTCCGCCGCGTTCAATGCCGAATCGGTTTCAGCCGCAACAGTGCCGCCGGAGCCGGTGGCAGTCCAATCTGACGGTTCCCTTTTGGCGAGCGAGACTGACGGCGCCGCCACATTGACTCAGCAATTAACGACGACTTTGCGAGCCGCCAACGGGCCTCCGAGTGCTGATTCCAGGCGGATACACCTCACTCCGGAGGCAATCTTGGATCTCAACGGCGGAGTGTTGGTGCTTGGTTCACAAGATGTTCTGAGTGGCAGTGGTGTGATTCTTGGTGGGTTGGCTGGCAACGGTACGATTCGTCCAGGCAATTCTCCCGGGCATATCACGGTCAGCACATTCTCTCCGGGAGCAGAGGCGGTGACGGAGATTGAGATCCAAGGAACAGGGCAGGGGACAACGTACGATTGGATCGAGGTCACAGGCGCGGCCACCCTCAACGGCACGCTCAAGATTCTGTTCAGCCCGCAAGGCGGTTATGTTCCAGCGCTCGGCCACACCTTCACCGTCATCACATGGGCCTCCTTCTCTGGCGAGTTTGCCAACTGGCTTGGTACGGCTTCCATCCCCGGTCAACCAAACTGGGCGCTCAAGCCAACCTACAACGCGAACAGCCTGACCCTCACCATCGTCCAGACGCCGACGCTGGCGGTGGGGGTGGACACCGTCATACTGAGTGGTCTGAACGCGCTGGCCAACGTCGGAAATTTCTTGGACAGTTTCGGTGGATTTGCCGAGAGCATTCCTTTCATCGGTTCAAATCTCGGCACTCTGGCCGACTCCGGAACGGCGATTACGAACGGACTTCGCGCCCGGTTGACCTCTCTCCTCAACTCGCTTCCGAGCGCCTCGCTGGTGACCTCCACGATCGAGAGTTGGAACAACACGGCGTTCGGTGGGTTCACCTTCCTCGTGCGGGGCGTTTTGGCACACTACGGAACGCTCAGCACCCAGCCCATGTGGTGGGACGTGAACGTCGAACTGGTACCCACGGCGGTCAATGCCAGCCTCCAAAACATCCTCGGTGGAGTCTTTGGCGCGGTGTTCAGTGGATCAGCTCCGACGGTTTCGGTGACGGCGGGCATCGGATTGGATTTCGCGTTTGGCAACGACGGCGGTTTCTTCGTCGAGGTGGATTCGCTCGGCGCGAAGGCGGCAGTGAACGCCACCGGATTGGGTGGCTATGGTTTTTCGTTCAACACCCCCGTGGGCATGCAAAGCCTGACGGGCAGCAATGGATCGGTGAACTTGACGGCGTCGGTGAGCGCCACGCCCGACGCGAGCATTTTGACTGGCGGTAGGATAACCTTGGCAACGCTGAACAGCCTGAACGGCTCCAACATCGGCAACGCTTTTAATCTGAGCGAGGCAGGCACGCTGAACGCAGTCTTCCCCCTGACCGGTTCGCTGAACTTCCTAGGGTTCACCCTGACGGGTAGCTACGCCGTTCGCATTCAGTCGAACGATCTGATGAGCGGCGAAGCGCCGGATGTGAGCTTGGACGTGAACAGCACGCTTTCGTTCATGAAGCAAACGATGTATGGCAGCTTCTCGTTCAAAAACACTGGCACGGAAACGATCCTGACGGCTTCCGGCGTTAATTTCGAGTTCGGCGCGGGTGGATCGCGTGTCCTCAGCGTTCAGAATGGTTCAGGGACTTTCCTGTTGGTTGGGACGGATTTGGCGGGAACGCTGACGATGGATTTGAACCTCGGGCCGGCAATCCCGAACATTGGCATGAGCCTGACCGGTCTGAATCTGCGGTTCAACACTTCCAACAGCGCCGTGCCGACCATTGACGGTGTCACCGTCAACCTGCCCGCTGGCCCATACTTCCGGATTGCGGGCAATGGCACCATCACCCTCACCAATCCGCAGGCCAGCCTGAGTGGCAACTTCGTGTTCGAGCCGCGCGATGCCGACGGGAACACGAACAACGGCTATGAGGAATCCGCAGTCGGCGTGGCGAACCTCTCGTTTAGCTTCACGGACGGCACGAACCCGCTGCTCAACGTCAGCAACGGCACTGGTGCATTCGTTTTCCGCACGACCGGTATCGTGGGCAGTCTCTCAGCGGATGCCAGCCTGGCCGTCTCGGCTTTGAACCTCGGTGGCAACTTCGCAGTCGCCTTGAACAATACGGCAACGCCCTACAATCAATCGGTGAATGTCAACGGGACAACCGTGACAGTGAACGTGCCTGCCGGCCCATATCTCCGGGTGAATGCCACGAGCGCGACGTTGACGGTGCAGGGCATTGGCCTCAGCGGGAGTTTCGCCTTCGAGCGCAAGCAGACCAGCCCCAGCAATCAATGGGTCGTAACCGTGGCGGCCGCCGGTGTTTCCTTCAACTTCGGCGCGACCGCTAACAACATCCTCAGCGTAACCAACGGCAGCGGTGCATTCATCATCCGGTCCAACGGAGCGGCCGGCACCGCCACCGCCACCGTCGGGCTGAATGTGCCGGGTGTGACGCTGGGCGGCACCTTCACGATCCGCATCAACGACACCGCAGCCGCCGTAAACGAGACGGTCAATGTGGGCGGCTCGAATGTGGCCATCAACCTGCCGGCGGGGCCGTACCTCCAAGTGCGCGGGACGGGTGTGACGCTCGGTTTCTTGGGCGTGGGGCTGACGGGCAACTTCAGCTTCGAGCAAAAGACCTCGCAGGGTGGCTCGCGGCGCATCACGGTGACGGCGGACTCGGTGAGCTTTAATTTCGGCACAAGTCTCGTGAGCGCGACCAACGGCAGCGGTTTCTTCATGATCAGCGACGGCGGTATTGCCGGGAAAGGCAGCATCACTGTCAGCGTGAATGCATTTGGCGGACTCTCGCACACCTTCAACTGGGCCTTCAACACCACCGGCGGTGCGGTGAACGAAGTGTTTGGCAACCCAACCTTCCTCGATCTGCCGGCCGGTCCCTTCAACAAGCTGGACTCCGGCCCCACGCCGATCGCTATCAACATCCCCATCGGCAGTTACACGCAATCTCTGACCGGACGGTTCATTCTCGCCCTGGTGGACGGCAGCCCGAGCTACGTGACGGTGGCGGCCTCCAGCGTGAGCGCCACGATTGGCGCGGGTGCGGTGGGCCTGACGGTGTCCGGTGGGTCGGGCGCGATGGTGATTTACAGTTCGGGCGTTGCCGGCGAGTTCAAGGTCACGAGCGCCAGCCTCAGCGGGGCGGGAGCCTTGGCGATCACGGCACAAAACCTGAAGCTCCGGGTGAACAATACCGGTGGGGATGTTGGCGCGGGTACGCCGGTCGTCGTTCCGGTCAATGACAACCCAGCCGACAACGTGTCCATCCAGTTTGTCGGGTCCTATTATCACAACTTCCTCGCCGTGTCCGGCACAGCGGAGATCAGCGGCTTGGTCGGGGCCGTGACTCTGGGTGGCAACTTCGCCATTGAACGTTCGCAAGTCGGACCGAACAGTGTCTTCAAGCTGGGGGTCACCGAGTTGCACTTTGCTCTCAAGGCCGGGTCGGTGAATGTCGTCTCCTTCGATCACGGCAGCGGCGCGTTCATTCTGTCCAGCGCCGGTCTGGCGGGCGAGGCAGACTTGAGCTTCGAGGCGGGGATCGTGGGTTTGAGCGGCACGATTGGCCTCAAACTCAACACGACCAACGCCACAGTAAACACCTCCGTGACCACGGCGGGAGGCACACGGTCGCTCAACCTGACGGCGGGCAACTATGTCGAGGTGCGCGTCAACGGCCACCTGCACGTCGGCTCGTTCGCGCTCCCGTTCAACCTCATCGTCAAGGTGTCTGGTAGCAACGTCGAGTTCCGCCGGGCCAGCGACAACGAGTTGTTGGTGTCCATCAGCAACACCGGCGCGATCACCTTGGGCACGCCGCTCTCCGCGCTCACGAACTTCGATTTCGCCAAGGCCAGCTCCTTCGAGTGGGTTTCCATGCTCCAACAACTGGCGCAATGGATCGGCTCGTTCCGTGAATCCAGCCTGTTCACGGCTCAGATACCCTTCACTGACGGCGTTACGCTGGGGGATGTCTTTGACTGGTCCAAGCTCTACTTAGATACGGTTTACAAGTACATGGTCAGCGTCGAGCTTCAGTCCCGGACGATGCTGGACACGACCGTGAACACGGGCGCGCTGGCCGGGGCGACCTTGAAAGTCCAATTGGGTTCTGATCCCGTCAAAACACTGACGATCACG
The DNA here is from genome assembly GCA_964548925.1 of uncultured Verrucomicrobiota bacterium. Classification (GTDB taxonomy): domain Bacteria; phylum Verrucomicrobiota; class Verrucomicrobiia; order Limisphaerales; family MWDV01; genus MWDV01. The sequence continues at coordinate 9,989 of CAZJTM010000160.1, forward strand.
GACACGATCGGCAGCCCGACTTCCCGGGACGGCAACGAACTGGTGCAACTCCTCAACAACGCCATCGCCGCGCAGGCGCTGAGCAGCCGGCTGGTCGCGCGGATTAACAAAGACAAGCAGGTCGTCATTGCGCTGACCGAGGCGGAGATTGCCAAGAGCACGACGTTGAATTTGATGGATGCGGATTCGAAGATGGCGGAACTGGGCTTTGGGCCGGGCGACGGTAACACCGCGACATCGGACCAAGTCGCGGTGCTGACGGAACGCTACAAGACGGAGGACTTCTTCGTCGTGCTGGCGGACATCCTGAACGATGGAGTCGTCAACAATAATGGTGGCGTGACCTACGACGCCGCCCGCCAAGTCTATACCTACACGGTCAGCAAATCGCTGAGTTACAACACGCAAGCACTCTTTGATCAAGCGAGTCTGCCGTTCAAGTTCAACCTCAACCTGGGACCAATTGCCGATGCCTCCTTGACTGGCGCGTTGCAATTTAATGCGACCGTTGGCTTCCAATTCACGCTAGGCTTCGACTTGGGCGCGAGGGAAGTCCCGCGGATTTTGTCCTCCAGCTTGGTGCCGGTGCCGGCGCACGGTCGCCTGAGCGCGGACGCGCACTTTGGCGTCTATCTGAACGACGCCTCGCCGAATCCGCTGGGAACGTTCAATCAGTTGTTCCCGCTGACCCTGACTGCCGCCAGCACCGCCGACAATAGCAGCATCAGTATGTTGGCAACGGACCTGAACAACCTTTTCGCCGCGACGGCTTACGGGAGCGGCACCTTGGGTGATGTGCTAATCGCGCAGCCGGCGGGTTCAGGCTTGGCCATTTCTGCCAAGAGCACTCAACTCGGCATCATCAACCGCATCACCATCGTCTCACCGAAGGACGATACCTTCGCGACCGAAATGGGCATTGGAGTTGAGGTGCAAGACCTCGATGGCAATACCAGTACCACTCACGACCAGATTTTTGTGTCGTCCGCCAGAAGCGCCCTCAAGGGTCTGTTCATCGAGAACGCACAACTGACGGGCTCGGTCTCTGTCAACACCACTGCGACCGGCATCGCCGGCACGGTGCGCTTCGGGTTCGTTGAACTCAGCACGAGCAATGGCGCGTTCGGCACGCTGGCTTACGATGGCGTCACGCCGGCTCCGGTCACAGCGACTCTGCGCTTGGAGAACCAGACCACCGGCGAGCGGCGATTTTACATCAACGAACTGCTCAATGGCACGTCTTCGAACAACATTGGAAACATCGTGCCGGCTTTCAACTTCAGCGGAAGTTTCCTGGCGCGACTGAACAACATCACCGTGGGCGGCTTGGGCTTCTCGATTCCGCTGGGCAGCAATCCACAGGTTTCTGTGTGGATTCCCGACCTGACCAAGTTGACCTACAATGAGAATCCATACGATCCGGTGACCAATAAGGAAGGCATCTTCCTGACGTATCCGAATCTGGGCAGCCTGACCAATTTCACCAGTCTCAACTTCACGGCGATCATCCGGGCGCTGGACACCATCGCCGACAACCTGAGTCAGCTCTCCGCCTTCTCCTTCCTCGACGAGCCGCTGCCGTTCGTGAACCTCAGCGTCAACGACATGCTCGACTACGCTTCGAAGTTTGCGGAGCTGATTGACGGCGCCGCCAGCGGCGGCTCGCAGTCCTCCCTGCAAAGCACACTGGCCGAACTGAAGCGCCAGGTGGATGTGCTCTTCCACCTGAACCCGAACGTCTTGAACATCACGCTCGACGAAAATGGCGTCTCTGCCTCCACCCTCGTGACCGCGGGCGGCGCAGCCGGCACTCCCAGCACGCTGCTGGTCAACTACAACGGCGACAACAACGCCTTCCGGCTCACGGCCAACACCAATGGCGCGGCGTTAAACGGGACCGTGGTCCGGATTGTGGGCGACGCGGCCATCACGGGGGCAACGGCCCAAGCCACCTGGGATGCGTCGGGCAAGCTGCTGACGATCAAGATCAATCCGGGCAAGACCACCGCCTCGGCCATTGTTACCGCAGTCAACGCTATCAGTTCGCCGTGGAATGCCGCGCTTGCCCCGCCGGATAACGGTTCTGGCACCAACACCGGCGCGGGCACCATCACCACTGCCGCGCTGAAGTTCTCCTTCGTCTTCACCACGGCTTACGCCAATTCGCTTCCCTTCCAGCTCGATCTTCAAGAACTCGTCCGCAATCTCGCCGGCGACAACGCCTCGATTCGAGCTTTCCTGCAACTCGCCACCACGCTCGTCCAAATCAAGGGCACGGGCACGCTCACCGTCAGCGCCAGCGCCACCCTCACGCTCAATTTCGGCCTGGATGTTTCCACCCCGGGAACGGTCAAGCCGTTCTTCTATGACACCACCGGCGTTGAATTGCTGGCCAAGGTCCTCGGGACCAATATTTCACTCCAGGCCTCGCTCGGCTCGGTTGCCGGCATCTTCATTAAGAACGGCACGGTCACGCTCGACCGCGACGGCGATCCCGAAACCGGTGCAACGCAGAACGACCGTGGGGCGCAATTCCGACTCGGCCTCAAGGACAACAACGGTGACGGGCGGCATTACTTCGACGAGAGCTGGTTTGACTCGAACAGCATAGACCTGACGTTGGAAGGCGGCGTGAGCGCGCGGCTGCCGGTGTTTGCGCCCTTTGAGACCACCGCCCTCGGCGGCAGCGCGGACAACAACGGCGATGGTTATCCCGACAACTATTTGGTCGTGGAGATACCTGACCTGGTCCGGCTGTTCCTCAGCGAAGCCGTCTCGACCACGGCAACGGGTGCGCAGAAGGTTGTCAAGTTCGCCGGCCTGCACAACGACCTGCTGATCAAGAGCGACGGCACCTACAACAACTTCAAGATCATCTTCCTCGACTCGCTCAGCGGGAACACGGCCAACGCCTCCTTCAACACGTCAACCAACACGCTCACGGTCAACATTGATGCGGGCGTGACCACCGCACTGACGGCGCGCAATGCCATCCAAACGGCAACGGGCGGCGGCGGCCATTTCGCCACAACGTCGCTCACGGCGGACGACGACGGTAATCCGGCTACGACCACCAACAACGGCAGCGGCAAGCTGGAGAAGCTCTTCATCGTCACACCGAACTTCAGTGCGCTGTTCGACGGCTTGGAGTTGTGCGACGTCATCGCCAACAGCATTGACGAGATCCTGGCTGGTCTTGACAAGCTGCTGGGCTGGATTCAGGACGGCCTGAACGAAGTCGTCTATAACGTGGACCTGCCGCTGATCGGCAAGGGGTTGAAAGGCGCGGCGAATTTCATCGGTGATTTCCGCAACGGATTACTGCGGGAGTTGCGCGAGGAAGTAGAAGCCGCGGGCGGCAACGGGCTGACGGCGGTCGAGAACGCGATCAAGAAAGCCCTGTGGAACTCGCTCGGGCCGGGCGGCCTGAACCTGCTCGTGGATTTCGCAACGGGCAACCCGCTCAACCTGGCCGCTGGCTTCAGCCAACTGGACGTGGTGTTGGATTGTGACACCGGGCTGGTGGTGAACGTGCGGATCGCCAAATCCATTGCCCTGCTCGATACGAGCCAGAACCCCATTGACTTCAAGATCGGCGTGCCGGGCTTCGGCCTCGAGGTGGACGGCAATGTCGTGCTTTCGCTGGGCTTTGATCTCAAGTTCGGCTTTGGCGTGGACCTGACGAACGGCTTTTACTTCAACAGCTCCGCCCCGGCCAGCGCGCCGGAACTTCAGATCTTCTTCCGGGCTGAGATTCCCGGCCTCCATGCCGCCGGACAGTTGCTCTTCCTGCAACTGGACGTGATGGACAGCCCGACCGCGCCGAGCTTCTTTGAAGGGTTCTTCCGGGTGGACATCAAGGACCCGAACCACGACGGCAAGCTGACCGTCGCGGAGCTGTTCTCCAGTGGCACGCGCTTCAACGACATCCTGCACGCGGTCTTGGGCGCCGAGGCGAATGTCAATCTGAAGCTCATCGCCAGCTTCGGCGGCAACACGGCCTTCCCGCGGGTGCTGGCGGATTTCCACCTCGGCTGGACGGCCAACACCGACCAGGGATCGAGTTCGCCACAGATTGACTTCACGAACATCCAACTGGACCTCGGCACGTTCATCTCGGATTTCCTGGGCCCGATCCTGAAGGAGATTCGTAAGATCACGGAGCCAATCCAGCCCATCATTGACATCGTGACCATGCGGCTGCCGATCCTGTCGGATCTGGCCGGCGAGAAAATCACCCTGCTCGACTTGGCCGAAGTGTTTGGCCTGCTCGAACCCTCGACCGTGGACTTCATTGAAGGGGTCATCCAGGTCATCAGCCTGATCAACAAGCTCGACGGCTTGGGCGAAGGCACAATTCTGATTCCCTTCGGCGCGTTCCGGCTTTTGGAGGGCAGTGATGGGCGACGCACGAACATCCAGGCATTGCAGAACGCCGCCAGCCGCACGATGAACGACATCGCGGCCGCTGCACAGGCGGCGACCGGCCCGGGGGCGAGCTCAAGCTATACGTCCAAGGTTTCCGGCTTCGCGAGCGATGTCGGAAGTCTCAGCAACTTCAAGATCCCGGTCTTCGACAATCCGGCCGAACTGTTCAACATCTTCATCGGCGAGCCGGTGCGCCTCATCGAATGGCGCATGCCGACGTTCAAGTTCAAGTTCACCTACACCCAGTCCATCCCCATTTACCCGCCGCTTTACGCGCAGTTCGGTGGCACGATCGGCGCCGACATCAACATCGGCTTTGGCTACGACACCTACGGCATCCAGAAGTTCATCAGCTCCGAGGACAAGAACTTCTTGGACATCTTGGATGGCTTCTACGTGCTGGACTTCGACGCGAATGGAAACGAGCAGCCCGAGTTGCGGCTCTACGGTGAACTGTTTGCTGGGGCGGAGATTAACCTGGTGATCGTGAAGGCCGGCGTGCGAGGCGGGCTGGGCTTCGAGGTTACGTTTGACCTGAACGACATCAATGACGACGGCAAGGTGCGCGTCAGCGAGATCATCGCCAACGCCCAGCAAGACCCGCGCTGCATTTTCGACATCCAGGGCCGGATTTATCTTTTCCTCGAGGCCTTCCTCAAGGTGGATCTGTTCTTCTTCAGCATAGACAAGACGTGGCGCTTTGCGGAAATCACCCTGTTCTCGTTCGAGATTACCTGCCCTGAGCCGGTGCTGGCGGAGTTCTCTGGTTCGGATCTGCTGCTTAATATCGGCAGTCGGGCGGCCAACCGGCTGGAGATTGA
>CAZJTM010000161.1:0-15168 GCA_964548925.1 uncultured Verrucomicrobiota bacterium
AGCGCACCAAACCCAATGCTGACGCGCTCATCCGCGTTTCGCGCCAGACACTCATTAGATGGTGTTCAGACCACGGCCGCTCGGAGGGACTGCCTTGTCCCAAACCGTGTCAGTCTTTGTCTTACATCCGCGTCGGACGGCTGGCGCCAAACCGCCAGGCCGACCCTGCAAGCGCTTGGTTGGGAACTCCGACGAGTTGCCGACTGCGGGCAACTGGCGGGAAGCTTGCCCACAGAAATGTGTCGAAATCAGGCGGCCTGCGGGTTTGGCGACTTACCGAGCCGGTTTCGAAGCGGGCCATCGGCATTGCCCCGGCGGTATTCACCCGCGGCTGGGAGTTGTTGCGGCTGTCGGCGCGGGGGTGAGTGTCGGCTCCGTGCGTACAAAAAAACCGGGCCAATCAGCCAGAGGGTGGCCGAGAGGCCCGGGGAGTTTTCGAATTAGTACAATCAGTAGGATCAGGGAGAACTCGATCATGGCCTGTACAAAACCAAGATCGAAATCCGGTGTCTGTTGCCAGACGAAATCAAAGATCGGTCGCAACTCGCTGCGGTGTTGGCAAGGATATAAGCAAAAAACGGCTCGGGAGTCAAAGGGGCGGCGAAAGGTATTAGGCAAAATCGCCCTCAAGATTAGACATGGCTGACCACCCGGCGGCTGCGTGCCACAGCTTCGGGATTGCGAACGCAAGCCCTGATTCCGAGCCGGCGCCAGTTGCCGCCGGTCACTGCGTCGGGTCGCTACGCCCGCTTGGTCACGTAGAATTCGCCGCTCTTGTCGAGGTGCTCGACGATCATGTCGGCCGTGCGGTCTATCGCGCCGAGGTTCTCCTTCACCACTTTCAGCGCATTGCGGCCCAGTTCGGCGCGGAGGTCCGCGTCGGCGAGCAGTCGGGCCAGGGCGGTTTCCAGTTCCGCTGCGTCGCGCACCTGGAGCGCGCCCTTTTGCGCCAGCAGACAGCCTGCGATCTCCGCGAAGTTCTGCATGTTTGGGCCGAACACCATCGCCTTGCCGAGCGCGCCCGGCTCAATGGGGTTCTGCCCGCCTTCCGCGGTGGCGGTGAGGCTCTTGCCCACGAAAATCACGTCGGCGTGCTCGTAGAAATACTTGAGCTCGCCGGTGCTGTTGACCAGGAGGCAGTCCAGTTCGCCGGGGGCGAGGAGCATGCGCGCCGTGACTTCGCTTCGATAAACGAAGCGCACGCCGTGGGCTTCCAGTTCGCGCCCCACTTCCCGGCCCCGCTCGAAATGCCGCGGCACCAGGACGAGGAACAGGTTGGGAAACCGCTTCCGCAGGCGCAGGTAGGCGTCGGCCAGAAGGACTTCTTCGCCCGCGTGCGTGCTGCCCGCCACCAGAAGGCAGGCCGACTTCGACACCCCGAGCTGCTCCAGCATCGCGGGCACGTCAATCGGGCGGCGCTCATCGAGTTGCGCGGCGTCGTATTTGAGACTGCCGACCACCCGCACGGCTTCCGGGCGGCAACCCAGCTTGCGCAGCCGCTCGGCGTCCGCTTCGTTCTGCGCCCCCACGCCCGCAAAGCTGCGGAACAACGGGCGGAAGAGGAAGCCAAAGCGCCGGTAGTTGCGATAGGAGCGGTTGGAGAGCCGCGCGTTGACAAGGAAGACGGGGATGTCCTGATTGCGCGCGCGGGTGATGAAGTTGGGCCAGATTTCGGCCTCCACCAGCACTACGGCCTCCGGTTTGATGGAGCCCAGCGCCCGCGCCACGTAGGGCCGGCGGTCAATGGGGTAGTAGATCTTGGTGATGTGCGACGGCAGCTTGCGCTCCAGTTCGCCCATGCCCGTGGTGGTGGTGGTGGAGACGACAATCTTGACGTTGGGCACCCGCGGCTCCAAAGCCCGGATGAGTTGGGTGCAGATGTTGACTTCGCCGACGCTGACGGCGTGAATCCAGAGCACGTGGCGGTTGGTGATGGCCTGCTTGATTTTGGTGTCGTACTTGCCAAATCGCTGGGCAAAGCCGCGCCGCCAGTTCCCGCGCCGCCGCATCCGCAGGAAGTAGTACGGCGCGGCCAGGAGGAAGCCGATCGTGAATAGGATGTTGTACAGGGTTCGCACGCGTTTGCCGGCCAACACCGGCGGTTCATGTTCTCGCGTACCCGACGCGCGGGCGCAAAGAAATTATTTGGCCACCCGACTCCCGCCGCCGGCTTTTTCTCACTGCGGCAACGGTTGGAGGCGGTCCAGCGCCGTGTTCGTGGCCGCCTCGAGCATCTTGGTTTGGATGATCTGGAGGTAGCTGTCGGCGATGACATTGGTTTTCCACATCAAAGTGCGCGAGCGCTGGAACCACGGTTTGGCGGCGGCGTAGTTTCCGAGTTGGAAGTAATGCCAGCCCACGTGGGCCAGGGTGAAATAGCCGTTCGGGTCCAGCTCGACCGCCCGGTCAAAATAAGCCTGGGACTGCTCCTTTTGGCCCAGCCAGTCGAGGCACATCCCGTACCGCAATGGGCTGTAGGGATCGTAGCGATTGAGCGTCATGGCCTGTTTGAACCAACTCATGGCGTTGGTCGCCTGCGCGCGGTAGTTCTCTCCGCCCTCAAAACTCTGGATGCGCAGGGCCTCGCCGATGCGATAGGCTGTCTCAAAATTCCGCGGCTCGACCGCGAAGGCCTTCTGGAGCGCCTCCACCTGCGCCGGAGAGTACGGAGACTGTCGGCTGGCCTGCCGCAACCAGACATATTCGGAAGCCCGCCGCCAGCCTTGGTCGCCCAAATAGGCGATGCCCCCGAGCAGCACCACCGTCGCCACCGTTCTGGTCGCGACTCGGGCGGAAAACCAGTAGCGCTCGGTCGCGAAACGCAAGTGCGCGCTCAAGAGCGCCATCCACGTCACGGCCAGGATGGCGTTGGCCGGGATGTGCATGTTGAAGTCGGCCACCGAGTGAACCAGGATGGCCAGCAGGCCCAGCGACGCGCCGAAGACGAACGCGAACTTGTTGCTCGAACGTCCGCCCAACTCTCCCAGCGAGCCGCGCACGTAATGCCACGTCTGCGCCACCCCCGCAAACAGCAGCCCCCACGCGGCTGCCACCAAGAGTGTTCCCACCACACCCCAGTCGGCCAACGTGTTCAAATAGTCGTTGTGAACCCGGTCGGGCCGCTCTTGCACGACGGGGGGACGGAACGCCCGAAAGCGGTAATCGAAGTGCCCGGGCCCGGCGCCCCACCACAGATTCTCCTTCCATAATTGAATGGCGGCCCGCCACACGGCGGGGCGCACGTCGGCGGTGTGGGATTCGGTCAATTCCTTGGCCACCATGTCCCAGCGCTTCTTCAGCAGCGGGCTCTTGGGCAGGAAGTACGCCCCCAGGCCAACCATCACCACAATCAAGGCCAGCGCCTGCCAGCGATAATTGCTGCGCAAGGCCAGCACCACAAACAACACCGCCAAGGAGATGCCCGCAGCCATCCACCCCGCGCGGGACATCGTCACCACGATCCCCGCCATGAGCACCAAGGACGCGTAGCCCAGGATCACTTTCCCGACCGGCTTCGCCCGGCTCGCGAACGTCCAAACCAAGCTCACCGGCAGGATCATTTCCAAGAAGCCGGCCAAGTGGTTTGGATTGATGTAAGTGCCCGCGGCACGGTGCTTGTAAGGGTTGATGTAATGCCAGACCCGATCCGACCCGGTGATGAACTGGTAGAGCGCGTAGAAGGAAATCAACATCGCCAGGCCGATCATCACGAACGTGATGATGCGAATGGATTCCTGGCCGTGGAGATTGTTCAAGATGGCGAAGAACAGAAACGTATAGACCAGGACGCGGAGCAATTCCTGGCGGGCCACGTACTCGATGTCGGCCGTCCAATAGCGTGCCACGGCGTACAGCGCAAACGCCACCACGGCCCAACAGATCGGCGGCCAGAGCAATTCCAGCCGGCGATCCAGCCACACCCGCGCCACCCACAGCACCAGTACACCGACCGTCAGCGCTTGAATGACGGTGAACTCCAACATCCCCACCGCGCCGGTCGCCAGCGGGCCAAAAACGAGAATCGCCAGCGTGAGGAACAGAATTCCCCGCTCACACCATTGCTCTGCGAGTTTGCGATTCATTGATTCGTCCGGCGACCGTCCGCGGCGGGCCAAAGCCGGCACCGTCCTGGCGCGGCGATTTGACGGCCACGGAATTTATACCCACTCAGAGTCTCTCCGTCCAGAACGCATCGTCGTCGAAACCGGCAATTCTCCACGTTGACTCCCAAGGGAACGCCGGGTGTGGAGAAAATGAGGACTGCTGTCACGGAACAGAAATCCGGCCCGGCTGCGAATCACTCGCTGGCGAGCCCCCGTTCGCCCCTGCGCGTTTCCAGACTTTGAAGGCCGGGAAGTTGGTCGCCGGTTGCCAGCCTGCCTCCGCCAGACGCCGCGCCACCGCGCCATGCACGTCGTAAAGATCCGGCTTGGAACAAACGGCCATGTCCGGCAAGGGCAGCGCGCCGACCGCGTCCACCGGCCGGTTCAACAACGTAATCGCCTTGCCCGGTGCGGCTTCACTCTCGCTGACGGGCAATCCGTAAAACGCGGCACCGTGCGGATCGGCTGACCACCAGACGCTTTGCCCGGCCCCCAGCGCCGCACGAGCATGCGCAGCGGTGGCGCGATAGTCGTCTTTCAAATGCCGCGGGGCGAAGCGTGCGGAGAGGCACGATCCCGCCGAGGCCAGCAAGAAGCCGCAGACGGCAAGTCGTAGCCACCAGTCGCGCTGCCGCATTGCCGCCGCGGCGCCCGTGACCAGCAACAGCACGATCCCAGCCTGCGCCGGCGCACAGTGCCGACCCAACACCCGGAAATGCATCGCCCAGCCGGCGACCAGCAGACACGCCGCCGTCGCCAAGATCACCACCCCCACCCACAGTAGTCTGCGACGATCTTGCCGCCAGAGACTCACAACGCCCGCCCCCAAGAGGATGCCCGCCAGCCCGCCATAGAGTGCAAGCGGGAGCCAATGCGCGCGGAACACGGCCAACCCTGATTCCCGAATCTCCAGCCGCCCCGGTCCCAACCCGCCAAAGCCGAGCAATTCGTAGCCGACGAAGCAGGCATTTTGCAGATTCGTTGTGCCCATCGCGGAAGCTCGTGCCCCAAGGCGCATCGTCCACACGTAGTAAACCGCCAAACCAACCAGCCACACCACCAGTGTCAGCCCGGCAAACCGCGCCGCCTTGCACACCTCCACCACACGCGCCCGGCCCAATACCGCCGCCGCCACTGCCAGCGCCGCCCCGGACCAAAGGAAGCCCAGCAGGCTCGAACCCGCCAACATGGCAACCCCTGCGCAAAAGGCCCAAGCCCAGCATGCCTTTCTTTGCCCTGTGCCGCCGCCCCCGTCGAGAAACCGCAGGCTCGCCACCAAGCCGAGGCTGACGCCGATCTGCATCGCGTAGGGACGCGCTTCATCGAGATAAAACCAGGCGAACGAAGAGAGCCCGCCCACGCTTGCGGCCAGCATCCGGTCGGCGCCGCGGAACGAGAGCGCAAACGCCAGCAAGCCGCCGATGAACCAAGGCAGGTTGGCCGCCCGGAGCGCCCATTCCCCCGTCCCGAAGAGTTGCGCCCACGCCCACGCGTAAGCCATGTAGAGGGGCATCTGCAGGTCGGACATCTTCTCCGAGACCATCTGCTGCCACCAGCCGGCCAGGCTGGGTTGCGCCGCCTTCAGCGCGGTCAACGCTTCGTCAATCCAATAGCTTTGGGAACTGACGGCCACCACTGGAAGCGCGCAAGACAACGCCACCGCCATGAGGCTCACGGCGGGAAAGCCGCGCGCCGGCCCCGCGACCGATTCAGATTGGCGCGCGTTCATGGTGTTTTGATGACGCTACCAATGGAGGGCTTCCCCAATGGCCGGAGGCAACAACAACAATGCGACCCCGGGGGTGCTTCCTCGCTGGGAGCAGGCCTGGCGCTCAAGTCATGTATTCCCGCGGGTCCGTGACCCGCCCCGTGATCGCGCTCGCCGCCACCGTCGCCGGCGAAGCGAGGAAAACCTGGCTTTCCTTGTCGCCCATGCGCCCCGGGAAATTGCGGTTCGTGGCGCTGATGCACTTGAGTCCCGGCTGGTTGATGCGCCCAAACGTATCCACCGGCCCGCCGAGGCAGGCCGCGCAACCGGCGTTCTCCGTCATCTGCACGCCCGCGCTTACGAGGACTTCCCAAACCGTCTGCTTTCCCCAACGGGTGGTTTGCAGGTCGTGAACAATCTCCGGCGTGGCCGGCACGCCGAACGTGTCAATGCTCACCTTCCGTCCACGCAACACACGGGCGAACTCCACAAAGTCGCTGGTCTTGCCGCCGGTGCAGGAGCCCACGTAAGCCCGGTCGAGTTTCACGTGCCCCAGTTCCTTTGCCTTCTTGCGCTGGCCCGGATCGGGATGGCAGGCGACTGTCGGCTCGAGCTGCGACAAATCCACCACCAGTTCATAAACGAACTTCTGGTCCTTGTCGGCTTCCACCGGTTCATACGTGGCCTTCGTTCCATTCAGCTTCACCCGCGCGTCCACATATTCCGCCGTGCGGGCGTCGAACGGGAAGATGCCGTTCTTGCCACCCGCCTCGATGGCCATGTTCGCCACCGTCATGCGGTCGTCCATCGAAAGCGTCGCCACGCCCGGCCCGTCAAACTGCATCGCGCGATAGGTCGCGCCGTCGAAGCCGATCTCACCGATGCAATGCAGGATGAGGTCTTTGGCCATCACGCCCGGCTGCAGCTTGCCTTCCAAACGGAAACGCATCGTCTCAGGCACTTTGATGAGCAACTTGCCCGTGCCCAGGACGAAACCGGCGTCGGTGTTGCCGATGCCCGTGGCGAACTCGTTGAACGCGCCGGCCATGCAGGTGTGCGAGTCCGTACCGAACAACACCTCGCCCGGGCGGGTGTGGCCCTTCTGCGGGAGCGCGGCGTGGCAAACCCCGGCGTACTGCGAGCCGTATTGCCGCTTGAGCATCCCCCGCGTGGTGTCGAATTTCCACGTCCCATTTGGGTTGTCAATCACGTCGTAGAAATAGGGCAGGCCCTGCTCGCGAACAAATTCGCGGAGGATGTCCACGTTGCGGTTCGAGAGCGAATCGGCGGTGAAGATGTAGTGGTCGGGAATGATGACGACGCGGTTTCGGTCCCAGACCTTGGCGGTCTTGCCGAACTCGCGCTTGAACACGCCGATGGTGCCCGGGCCGCAGACATCATGCGTCATCAGGACATCCGCGCTCACCCAAATGTTGTCGCCGGCTTCAACCCGCGCCTTGCCGGACGCGCGGGCCAGGAGTTTCTCGGTCAATGTCATAAACGGGCCCAAGCTAACCGACGCGGGAACCGACTTCAACGGCGAAGCAATCCGGGCAATGGTGCCGGGTGCTGCTGGGACATCGACGTTGCCCGTTCACTCCGGCAGGATGCGGCGCGCCTGCAGCAACATACGGATGCGCTGCTCGTCGCGGATGGGCGAGGCGGGGTCCAGGCTGTTAATCCGCACACGCTCGGAGGCGTGAATGAACAGTTTGTCGCCCAGATAAATGCCGGTGTGCGTCACGCGCCCAGGCCGGCGGGGAGTGTCGCGGAAACCGAAGAACAGCAGGTCGCCTTTCCTGAGCTGGGTCAGATTCGCATCCAATGGCACAGCGACGCCCTGCCTCGCTTGATGGCTGGCGTTGCGGTCAAGGTCCACACCGTTGAGGAAGAATACGAACTTGTTGAAGCCGGAGCAGTCGAGGCCCTTCGGTGAGTTGGCACCCCACAGATACGGTCGGCCCAGCAACGATCGGGCGGTGCGCTCGATGTTCTCCGGCGTGGCACGGCGCGATTGCCGCCACATGGCGTAATCCTCGACCGATTCTTTCCGCAGCCAGCCGGCGCGTTGATCGGGCAGCTCAACCTTGATCCAGTCGCCCGCCTCCCCGGCCTCCTTCACCAAACCGCCCATCACGACGTCCGTGACCGGTTGGGCATTGGTTTGCGGCGCTTCCAGCGCCCGATCCTCAAACGCGGTCACCATGAGCAACGGCGATTGCTGCCACGCCTCCACGTCCGCGGCGGTGCAAAGCTGAAACGAGCCCTTTTCCATCCAGCACACGTAACGGTCCGCCGACTGCACGAGATACCAGATCCCTGAACGCTTCCAAATACGGAGGGGATGCCCCATCAAGACCTGCGTCCCCATCTCAGCCGGGTTGGCGGGCAACTCGCGCCCGTTGGCAACGCTCAGGCAGACCAGCCCCCACGGCGTGGTTGCCAACTCGCCTTCGGGCAGGACTGCGATGCGGTCGGTGACTTTGAAGCCTGCCGCCCGCACAGCCGCAAGCGTGTCCGCCTTCGCAGCCGCGCTGGTCACGTCTCCCGTGAGAACGAGCGAACCGCCCGACGGCACCGCCCCGACGCGGAAAATCTCAAGATGGTCGTCCGGAGCATGTTTTTCGCGAACCGTCTTTAGCACACGCTCCAAGGCGATTGGCGTGGCTGCCTTCGGCTGACCTTCCGGAGCGGGGCCGAGGCAACCCGCAAACGCGCCGGCCAAGGTGATGCCCAGGGTGGCTTCGGCAAGTTTCTGAGCGACCAACCGGTTTGACAACAGATTCATCTCGGGAAAGGAAACCGCAAGCGGGCCGGGTTGTCAGGGGGAAAAGAAGGCCGTCCCGCCCGGGAGCCCTTGCGCTGTGAATTGGCGCCTTGCACTGGATGCGAAAACGAAGGGCTGCTGAACAGTTCCTCGCGCGCGCAAAGTTGTTGCCAAACGCGTTTGCTCCCGCAATCGTGACGGTGGCGCTTGCGACGCGCGGCGTTGGCCGCGCGTGGGTCAAGGCGCCGGGCAACATCGGCAAGACAGATCATGAAAGGCATACCGGTTCTTCACGTGGAGGCGGACTGCATCGCGCGCGCCTGGGAACTCTCGCTCCTCGAATTGCACGCCAAGGGCTGCAACCTCAAGACCGAATACGACAAGCCGGACGACCCGCCCAGCAAGGACGCCACAATGATCATCACCATCACCGACCCGCTCGCGGAGCCGATGATCCACAAGGATTTTCCCGGCGGCCCGCTGGAGTTGCAGGAATACGTGATGGAAGTCTGCGACGGCATCAAGGATCACCTCGTCCGCGATCCGAACGATCCCAAGGACACGCGTTGGGAATACACCTATCACCAGCGCCTCTTCAAATACGAGGTGCCGGGCCTCAAGCCGTTTGACCAGATCGAGATCGCCTGCCAAAAGCTCGCCAAGACACCGCACACGCGCCGCGCCCAGGCCATCACGTGGAAGGTTTGGGAAGACAACGACTGCTACGACCCGGCCTGCATGCAGAGCATTTGGTGTCGCATCCTGGAGCAGGACGGCGAACCCGTGCTGAGCATGGATGTGCGCTTCCGCTCGAACGACGCCTACAAGGCGGCGTTCATGAACATCTTCGCGCTCGTGCAGCTCCAGCAACGCATGGCAGCGCGCATCTCCGAGCTGTCCGGTCGGAAGATCGTCGTGGGCCGCTACGTTCACATGGTGGACAGCTACCACATCTACGGGAGTTACTTCAAAGAGTTCGAGGGCCGCTTCCTCGGCGCGATGCAGAAGCGCAGCTTCGAGCAACGCTCGATGCGTTACGCCGACGTGAAGGACATGATGGAGGAAGCCAAGCCGATGATTCTGGAGAAAGCCAAGTCAATGGCCCAGCCATGAACTTCTCCAAAATACAGGCCGCCCGCGAACGTCTCCTTGGCCATGCTCGCGTGACGCCGGTGATGACGTCCCGCACCCTGGACGAGCGCTGTGGCACGCAGGTCTTCCTGAAATGCGAAAACTTCCAGCGCGTCGGGGCCTTTAAGTTCCGTGGCGCGTTCAATGCCATCTCCCAGCTTTCTGATGCGCAGAAGCGCCGCGGCGTGGTGACCCATTCCTCCGGCAACCATGCGCAGGCGGTGGCGCTGGTCGGGCGGCTGCTGGGCGTCAAGACGACGGTGGTTATGCCGCACAATGCCCCGGCGACCAAGCGGCAGGCGACCGAGGGGTATGGCGCGACGATCGTGGGCTGCGAAGCCGGTGAACGAGAGCTTGTGGCCATGCGGGTACAAGCCGGGCAGGGCAGCGTGTTGGTGCCGCCGTTCGACCACGAAGACATCATTGCCGGGCAGGGGACGGCAACTGCGGAGTTTATCGAACAGGCCGGCCCGCTCGATGCCTTGCTTGTGCCGGTGGGCGGCGGTGGGCTGATCAGCGGCGCGGCCTTGGCAGCAAAGCATCTTTGCCCGAAGTGCCGCGTCATTGGCGTCGAGCCGGAGCTGGGCGACGATGCGGCCCGTTCTTTCCGCAGCAAGACCCTTCAAACCGTCGAGAACTGTCTTTCCATTGCCGATGGGACGCGAACGCGATCGCTGGGCAAACTCACGTTTCCGATCATCCGGCGGTACGTGGACGACTTCGCCACAGTTTCCGAGGAAGCGATCATGGAAGCGGTGCGGTTCCTGTTCTTTCGCTTGAAGATCGTCGTCGAGCCCAGCGGGGCTCTGGGCGTAGCGGCGTTGCTGAGCGGCGTTTGGAAAGGCCAGGGGCGGGTGGGGGTGATCCTCAGTGGCGGCAATGTGGATGGGGCCACGATGACGCGGATTCTGGCCATCGCCTGAGCGGGTCGCGACGATCCATCACGCCGGCCGCGTCGTTGCATCACAACCACTGCCGGATCTTCTCCTGGTAACGGTTGTAGATGAAGCCGAGCACGATCAGCACGAGGCCCAGGGCAATGAAGCTCAACACGCGGTAGTTCGTTTCGAGCTTCCACACTTCGAAGATGGCCACGCGCCCGAGCGACACCGCGAGCACCCCCAAGCCAAGCCAACGATACATTCGCTCGCGCAGCAGGATGCCGCCCGCCAGCAGCGCCAGCGCCAGCACCGACCAACTCGCCGTCAGGTAGAAACCGCTCACGCTTTGCGCCACCCAGCGCGAAACAAAGGCCCACAGGCAAACGCCCCCCAGCAGGATCACGGCGCGATGGAGGATCTCATTCACTCCGTAAAGCCCCGGCCACCGGCGGGCCGCGCGTTGCTGGCCAAGCCAGGCCAGGATCGCCAGCAGGTTCGGCAGATAAACCAGCTTGCGGGTTGCCCACGCATGCGCCACGAGTAACAGCGCCACGCCGCTGAACAGGGCTGACGCCAGCAGTCCCTCCCGATTCCGCCACCCACCCGCCAGCGCGAACAGCGCGACACCAACCAAAGCCAGCGTCCAAATGCGTTCGCGTTCCGGGATGTACTCCATCACCCACCAAAGCGACATCGCCAACGCCACCCAGCGATAACCCAGGGCGAGCGTTTGGAGCGGGGCTCGGACCTCGGGGCGGGCGTCCGGTTTGCGGGCAAACCAGGCCGCTGTAGCCAGCGACAGCCCTATCAGCACGGCGACGGGCAAGAGCGGAACGAGCCGCGGCTCGGCGCCCTTGCTGACCTGATTGCAGAACAGCCACAGCGCGGGCAGAAGGAACAATTGCGCGCTCGCCGCGAGCATCCACGCGCGGGTGACCACCGCGTAGGCGGTCACCCCCGCGGCTAACACGCTGGCCCACCCCAGCCACACCGGGTCGGAGCACGTCTTGCCCAGCCACGCGAGAACAAGCCCGACGAGTGCGAGCGACCAGGCGAGTTGCATGGCCACGCTGACTTGTCCGGGAATCTCGAGGCGCGTTTGTTTCTGCCACCAGTGCGCGAGGGCAAGGGTCACGGCGATCATCAGCAGTGGATTCCACCAGGGCGGCGTGCCTTGATTGAGCAGGTTGACCTGCCACAAGGCATGCCCGGCAAGCGCGAGCGCTTGCGCCACCAGCGGCAGCTCCCGCACGCGCAGCACGTACAGCGAAGCGGTCAAAACCACCGCCACGAAGACCAAGACGACGGGGCGGTTGACAGCCGTGGTGTTGAACCACGTCGTCACGCCCGCCAACAGCACGGTGAGCCCGGCGAAGTAAGCGGGCAAGGGGCGCAGCGCGTTTGCATCCGATTCCCGGCTCTGACGGTGCGCAAGGACCATCGCGGCAATCATCACGGCGGCGAGCCCCACGCCCGTCAGCAGGCCGGAGGTGGCGAAGCGTTCCATCCCGGCGACACCCCAGAAGACCGCTGTGGCAGGAGCGAAGCAGGCGCCGAGGCGGAGTAAAGGCTGGTTCTTTCGCGGACCAAGCCAGAGCAGCGTCGCGCCCTGAACCGCCAGCACGAGCGCGGTGAGTTGCGCAATGCCCGGGGGCACGGTGAACTGCCAGGCAACCTGTGCGCAGAGGATGGTGGCTTGACCCAGCACGGCGAGTTCGGGCAGCGGCAGGGCGAGGATCGCCACCGTCAACGCCAGCGCCACGAGGGACATGGCGAGCCCGACTTGGGTGGGTTCGGTGTAAGTCCAGATGGCGAACCACCACGTCACCAGTGCCAGGGCCGTGAAATAAGCCGGCGCGGGCAGCAGCGCCGGCTCGGCCCGCCGGGCCTCGGCGCGGCGCGCGGTGAAGGCGTTGAACACCAGCAACGCGCCGATGCCGACGCCACCCCAGAGCGCGGCTCGGTCACTTGCCTCCAACGCATCCAGCGCCCACCCTGTGGCCAGCGCCGCCGTGATGTAGGAGCCGATGCGAAAGACGAAGTTCCGCGTCAGCAAACCCGCCATGAGCAGGGCCACGCTCTCGAAGCCGAGCGCGAGGGCGAGGTTCAGCCCGCTGTACTTGGCGATGATCCCAATGGTGACCAGCAGCAGACCCTGCGTGAGATAGGCGTTGGTCGCGAGGTGTTCACCCGCGAGAACGCGTCGCGCCATTGCGGCCAGCGCCAGCAGCACGAGGCCGCAGGCAAGCGAGAACAGCCAGAACTTCCCCGTGCGCACCTGCCACATTGTCAGCACAAAGAGCGTGAAAAACGCCGCGTTGTTGAGCGTGAGGAAACCGGCGCGCGGCTGGCCGGCAAACCGCTCGTGTTTGGAGAGAAACACAGCCGCCGTGAAGATCGCCCAGTAGCCGATGAGGAAACTCGCGCCCAGCCAAAGGCCCTCATCCGGCGAGGCCCATTGCCAACCCATGCCGTGGATGAACCGCCACCATGTGTACGAGGCATAAGTGGCGGCAAGGCTCACGGTGGAGAGCGCGGCCCACCGATTGCGCACCAGGAAGAACACCGCGGCGGAAGCGAGCACGAGATTGGACCAAAGCGTGAACGTCCCCACCCGCGTGATTACTGCCGAGTAATACGCCAGACCTACCGAAAAAAGCGCCAGCAATTCGGATTTCTTCCGGTCAGCGATCCAGACCATGAATCCCGCCCACGCCAGCAACAACGCGCCATCGAGCGTCCGGCTGCCGATCACGTGCAGTGTGGGAAAGTGATGCGCCGCGTACGTCGTGAAATAGACCGCCGCCAAGCCGCCGGCGAACAGCACTTGGGCGTAGTTCTTGAGCGACTCCTTCGCGGCCTTGCGCTGCCACCACGCTCCCGCCGCCAGCAACGCGCCGCTCGCCAAATAGAGCATCGCCACCTTGCCGCCCGGTCCCAGGCGTGGATGGATGAGCGTGCCGAGAAAGACCAGTCCCGTTAGCACCAAGACCGCGCCGACGCGGACGAACCAGTACGTGCCCAGACGCATCTCGAAGGAAGACTCTTTGGCTACCGTTGCCGACGACTCCACACCTTCCATCTGTTCAGGAGCGGATACCGGCGGTGGGAGCGGCGGAGTCTCGACGGCCCTGGCCAGGACGGGAGTCGCCTCCGCCGCCGTCGGCCCCGGCGCGATGACTTTCTGTGGCGCAGGCTGCGAAGGTTCGAAGGCTGAAGCCGGTTCGACCGCGTGAGCGAGAGGCACTGGGACTGGGCGGAGGATGGGCGGCAGGGGCAATTTTGCAGCGGGCGGCAGCGGTGTGGACACGGGTGCTGGCTTTGGCATTGGCGGCTCGATAACACTGGCGGTTGCCGTCTCGGCTTCCGACGTTGCCATGCGTTGTTCCAGGCGTGCGATGTCGCGCGCCAACAACTCCACCCGTGCCAGCAACTGCTCTTGTCGTTGCTTGAGTTGCTCCAGTTCCAACCGTTCCTGCGCGGTCATGGCGGTCCTTTCACAATGCGCGGTCAGCGCTGCCAATCCGCCGGGCTGAAGGCGGGCGACGGCACGCGGGCCTGGCCCTGCGCGCAGATGTCGCGGCCACGCCACACCTGCCGGCTTTCGCCAAACACTAGGACCGCCATGAGGCAAAGCCCAGTCCAAAGCACCGCGACTTTGCACACCTTCAAAACGCGCCGTGGTTTCATGGCGCGGACTCTAACACCAGCACCGGGCCGGAGGGTAATTGATAAACGAGCGACTCGAATTGACGTAAGCAATCTCCGGCCACGACGCCGTTGAACCAGCCGCCGCAGCGCGATGGCGACATTGGCGGCACCTGGCGGCACCAACACAAAGTCCCGCAAATCGGCGACGTCCTCATCCACGGCGACGTGGAGATCCGCCAAGTTGCTGGGCGCCGTTGGGTTGCCTTCCGGAAGTGCCGCCGTACCGCGTGCGCAAATAGCCCGATGTCTTTGGCCGTGTCTGTCCCCACGACGGAGAACTGATCAGCCTGATCCTGTCCCACGCGGACCCCGCGACCATGTCGCTCTATCTCGCAAGAGTCGCTCGCCGCCATCCCTTGGAGGATGTATTCTGATATTCCTGGACCAGGCGGGCTGGCATCGCGCCCGCACGCTCATGTGCCGGGAAACCTCACGCTGGGCTGGCCGCCGCCCTACAGTCCTGCACTCAATCCAACCGAGCGCGTTTGGGAGCTGATTCGCCGTCGCTGTCTTCACAAGCAATACTTCCCCGAGTTGAACGCCGTCGTCACCGGAATCAATCTCTGCCTTCGTAACTGGTCGCGTCTGAGCCCCAAAACATCTCGCCCCTGCGGGATCACATGGCGTGGGCAGTCGTAGTGCGCCAGAAGCAACTGTTACCCGGCGGCGGAGCGAAGCGCGCTTCGTTGCGCCCGAAGTCCTGTGACCCAAGCCCCCTGGGAAACGAAGGAAACCAAGGGCGTGTCGCCACGCGGCCTGGCCCCCCCTCGTCCCGTTTCTGGGGGGCATTTCTCTAAGGACACGCTGAATAAAGCCTAGCCTGAATTTCCACGGACGAGGGTTCGCCTAAGGAGCCCGGCGGTTTTT
>CAZJTM010000162.1:0-10919 GCA_964548925.1 uncultured Verrucomicrobiota bacterium
AATGGCGGCGCTCTACCGAGACGCCGCTACGAGGCTCGGCTTGCACAACGCGAACAGCAGGCCGCTCCACCTGCTTAAGCAGGTTGTCCACGCTGGCGTGCAGGACGCGGGTGAATGGCTCGGGCTTTAGACCGATCCAGACAACAAACACCAGCAGCGGAGCGAGCGTCAGGACTTCGCGCAACCCCAGGTCTTTCAGCGCCGAATGGTCCGGGTTGCGTGTGCCGCCGTAGGCGACGCGCTGGAGCATCCGCAGGTTGTAGGCCGCCGCCAGCACCACGCCGGGCACGACCAGCACCAGTAGCGTGATGGCCCACGGTTGCGCGAGTTGCTTCGCCCAGCCAAAGCCGCCTACCAGCACCAGCAATTCGCCGATGAAGCTGTTCGTTCCCGGGAAGGCGAGCGAGGAGAGGCAGAACACACCCAGGAAGCCGGCGAAGACGGGCATGTATTTGCCGAGGCCGGCCGTTTTGTCGAGTTCGCGCGTGTGCAGCCGCTCGTAAATCATGCCGACGGCGATGAACAGCGCGCCGGTGGTGACGCCGTGGTTGATCATCACCAGCAACGAGCCTTCGATGCCCGACTTGTTCAGCACGAAGATGCCGAGTGTGGCAAAGCCCATGTGCGCGACGCTCGAATAGGCGACCAGCTTTTTCAGGTCGCTCTGAGCCAACGCGGCGAGCGCGCCGTAGATGATGGCCACGACCGACAAGCCGAGCATCCACGGCAGGAAGTGATGCACAGCGTCCGGCGTGATCGGCAGGCAGAATCGCAGGAAGCCATACGTGCCCATCTTCAGCAGCACGCTGGCGAGCAGCACGCTGCCGGCCGTCGGCGCTTCGACGTGCGCGGCGGGCAGCCACGTGTGGAAGGGGAACATCGGCACTTTGATGGCAAACGAAATTGCGAACGCCAGGAAGATCCAACTTTGGAAAGTCAGGCTGAAGCCCTGCCCCATCGCGTCGGGGATGTGAAAGCTGCCGGTCTTCAGATACAGCGCGATGATGGCGACCAGCAGGAATACCGAGCCGGCCATGGTGTAAATGAAAAACTTCAGTGCCGCATAAACCTTTCGTGGTCCACCCCAGACGCCGATCAGCAGCGCCATCGGGATGAGCATCGCCTCCCAGAAAACGAAGAACAGGACGAAGTCCAGCGCGCAAAACACGCCGATCATCGCGCTCTCCATGATCAGCAGGCAGATCATGAATTCCTTGACGCGCTTCTCGATGTATCGCCACGAGCACAGCACGCACAACGGCATGATCAGCGTCGTCAGCAGCACCAGCAGCAGGCTGATGCCGTCCACGCCGAGCGTGTAGTTCACTTTGAGCCACGGAATCCACTTCGCGTGCTCGACGAACTGAAAGGCCGCTGTGGAGGTGTCGAACTTCCAGTAAAGCGGCAGTGAGAACGCTGCTGCTGCCAACGTGAAGATCAGTGTCCACCAACGGAGCGCGGTTTCGCTCCGCAAAAGACCCGCGACCGCCGCCGCCCCGAGCGGCGCGAAGATCAGCATGCTCAGGAACGGAATCGTTTCAGGATTGGCAGGGAGATTCATGGCGCGGCGCTAGAACAGAAAGAGAAAGGCCACCACCAGGATGACCACGGCGGCGAAGGCGAGCGTCAGGTTTTCCTGCAACGCGCCGCGCTGGGCGGTGCGCAGGCGGCTGCCGATGCCGCGCACGCCCTTGCCCACGCCGTCAACGATGCCGTCAATGACGTAGTTGTCGAAGAGGCCCACGAGGAAGGCGACGGCCTTGAGCGGCAGCAGCCCGCCGACGCGGTAGATTTCGCCCACGATGTCGTCCACGAACTGCACGCGCTTCTCGGCGAGCCAGCGGAAGGCGCGTCCGCCCATCCGGTAGAACCAGTCGGTGTCGAGGCTGATCGTCGGCTCGGGCACGAGCTTCTTGAGGAACAGGAAGAAGCCCAGCGCCGTGAAGAGCAGCACCTGCAACGTCTCCATGATGTGATAGGACGTGTAGGGATGATACTCGACTGGCTGGAACGGCAGCATGTTGTAGAGATACGGCGTGTAGCAGCCGATGAAGACGCAGAGCAAGGACGTAATCGCCATTGCGGCGTTCATGTTCCAGACCGGGTCTTTCGCGCTCTCCCAGACTTCCTTCGAGCAGTTGTTTTTCCCGAACCAGATGAAGTACGGCACTTTCAAGCCGGTGTGGAGGAACGTGCCCGCCGACGCGAGCATCAACCCGAACGCGGCCCAGAGCGTGTGGCTCTCGAAACCGGCGGCGACGATCATGGATTTGCTCACGAACCCGCTGAACAGCGGAAACGCCGAGATCGAAAGCCCGCCGATGAGCGTGAACAGAAACGTCCACGGCATCTTCGAGTAAAGCCCGCCGAGCTTCGTGAAGCGGCTCTCGCCCGTAATATGCAGCACCGTGCCGCAACCCATGAAGAGCAGGCCCTTGTAGAGGATGTGAGCGAAGGCGTGGGCGCACGCGCCGTTGAGCGCAAGCTGGCCAACCGTGGTGTTCAGGTTGGCGAGGCCAACGCCCGCGACCATGTAGCCGACCTGACTGACGATGTGGTAGGCGAGCAGGCGGCGGCTGTCGTTTTCCAGCACGGCATAGACGACGCCGTAGAGCGCCATGATCACGCCCAACGGCACGAGGATGTCGAGGCCGGGCAGCCCGCGGCAAAGCGCATACACGGCGGTCTTCGTCGTGAACGCGCACATGAACACCGAGCCGTTGAAGGTCGCCTCGCCGTACGCATCCGGCAGCCACGCGTGCAGCGGCGGCACGGCGGCGTTGAGGATGAACCCGATCATCACGAGGTAGGTGGCGAGCGTCGGCTGATCCACGTTGAACGCCACGAACGCCAGGCTCTTGGTCTCTGCATAATGCAGCAGAATGCCTGCGAGCAGCGCCACGCCGCCGGCCATGTGAACCAGCAGATAGCGGTAGCCCGCCCAGAGCGATTCCGGTCGCCCGCGAAACCAGATCAGGAACACGGACGACAGCGCCATGAGTTCCCAGAAGAGGAAGAGTGTCAGCAGGTCGCCGGCGTAAATCGCGCCGATCGAGCCGCCGACATAAACCCACGCGGCAATGTGTTCGCCAACCCGTTTGACGTGCAGGCCGTAAAGCGTCCCGATGAGCGCCATCAGGCTCATGATGTAGCCGAAGACGAGGCTCAACTTGTCCACGCGCTGAAAGGAGAGCGTCCAATCGAGAAACTTCACGTCGCCAGTCAGGTCCGTCCCGGCGGCGAATGCCTGATGGAGGAACAGCGTCCGCGCGAACGCCGCCACCGGCACGAGCAGCAGCCAGCCTTTGCGCAGGCGCTCCGGCACGAGCGGCAGCAGCGCCGCGCCGACGAAGAACAGGAAGGCAGGATGCAACCAGAGGCTACTTGTCATCGTAGTAATCCTCCCGTTGCATGATCCCCGCGTGGCCGTACCACTTCGACAGAATGATGATCAGCACGCACGCCACGAAGCCGAACACCGACCAAAAGCCGGGAACGTGCTCCGCCTTCGTGTGGGCATGTTCCTTGTCCACGATGAACGGCAGCGCGTCGAGCACCACCAGCAGCGCCAGCACGGCGTAACTGATCCACACGACGGCTTTCAGCCGCTTGCGCAGAAACTCGATGAGTTGGACCAGTATCATAGATCTCTCAGTTGAGTTTGACTGCCGAACACAGCCAGCCCCGTAACGCAGACTTCCAGTCTGCCGTATCGCGGATTTCCAATCCGCAAGCGTGACGACATTCGGACGGACCGCCGACTGGAAGTCGGCGATACGGCAGGTTTGGAAACCTGCGCTACTACGGTATGTGGCGTCACAGGATTCATGGGAACAAGGCCTTCGCGAAGTTCATGAAAAAGTCGGGGTAGAATCCCAGGAGCACCGAGATCACCGCCGTTGCGCAAAGCGGAACGACCATCGCCGGATGCGCTTCGGTGTATTTGTGGTGAACGTCGGCCTCGGATTGCTTCCCGAAGAACGCCTGGTAAACCACCGGCGCGAAATAAGCCGCGTTCAGCAGCGTGCTGGCGATCATCACGCCGATGATGAGCAGCGATCCGGCGTCCAGCGCGCCGAGCAGCATGTACCACTTGGACACAAACCCGCCGACTGGCGGCGCGCCGATCATGCTGAGCGACGCCAGCGCGAACGCCCCGAACGTCCACGGCATCACGCGCCCGAGGCCGCTCATTTCCGAGATGTTTTTCTTGTGCGTGGCCACGTAGATCGCGCCGGCGCAGAAGAACAGGGTGATCTTCGAGAAAGCGTGGTTGGCAATGTGAACGAGGCCGCCTTCGACGCCTCTGGGCGTGAGCAACGCCACGCCGAGGATGACGTAGGAAAGCTGGCTGACGGTCGAGTAGGCGAGCCGGAGTTTCAGGTTGTCCTTGCTGAGCGCGATGATCGAAGCGGTGAGAATCGTGAACGAGACGAAGTAAGCCGTCGGCAGGCCGAGGTGCAAGCGGTCCATCAGGTCCACGCCGAAGACGTAGAGCATCACGCGCACGGTTGAGAACACGCCAACCTTCACGACGGCGACGGCGTGCAGCAGCGCGCTCACGGGCGTCGGGGCGACCATCGCGCCCGGCAACCAGTGGTGCAGCGGCATGATGCCGTTCTTGGCGAAGCCAAGGAGGCAGCAGATGTAGAGCGCGGTGACGACGCCGTTATGCACGTCGGGTGGCAGGATGCCCGAGCGGACATCGTGCGCGAAGTCGAGCGTGCCCGACACGACGTAGAGCACCACCATCGCCGGCAGGATCAGGCCTTTGGCGGTGGTCGTCAGATAGGTCAGGTATTTCTTCCCACCTTCGTAACCTTCCTCGTCCTGGTGATGCGCCACGAGCGGATAGGTCGTCACACTGACGATTTCATAAAAGAGGTAAAGCGTGAGCAGGTTGTCGGCGAAGGCGCAGCCGATCGCGCCGAACAGCGCCAGCGCGAAGCAAGTGCTGAAGCGGGTTTGGGCGTGCTCGTCCAAGCCGCGCATGTAGCCGGCGGAGTAGAACACGGTGAGAATCCATAGGAACGACGCGGCCACGGCGAAGATCATCGAGAGCGGATCGGCCCTCAGTGCGATGGTCAAAGCCTTGTGGTTTGCGTCGAGGTCCGGCAACAGGTTGAACACCGTGAAGTGAAGCGTCTTGCCCGCCTGCACGGCCGGGATCAGCGAAGCCACGATGCCGAACAATGTGACGGCAGCCACGAAAGAGCAGGCCTCCCGGACGTTCGGGCGTTTCCCGGTCGCCATGATCGCGCCCGCGCCGAGGAGCGGGGCAAGGATGGCGAGGAGCAGGCGGTTGTCGTGGACGATTTCCATGGCGTTATCCGTTCAGCTCCGAAAGGTCTTTGGATCCGATGGACCGGTAGTTGCGATACACGGCGATGATGATGCTCAAGGCGATGGAGACTTCCGCCGCCGCCAGCGCCATGATGAAGAGCACGAAAATCTGGCCCACAGCCGGATCAGTGACGAAGAAGCGGTTCATCGTGACGAAATTCAGCGAAGCTGCGGAGAAAATCAGTTCGCCGGCGATCAACATGCCGATGAGCGTGCGTCGGCGCACCAGACCGTAAATGCCCGCGGCCAACAGAAACGCAGCCAGCGCCAGATAAACGTGGGGTTCTTGGTGGCTCAGGTTCATGGTCAATGTGAAAAACCGAATTTCGAAGCCCGAAATCCGAAACAAATCCAAATTCCGAATTCTGAATTCCAGAAACCGAGCGACAGGTCTTGAGTGCTTTCGCACGCTGGCCTCCTGCTGCGATTCGAATTTCGGATTTCGGGCTTCATTCGGATTTCGAGCTTCGGATTTCGGATTTCCACATCAGGGTTTGGTTCTTCCGTAACGGGCAACCACCAGCGCGCCAAGAATGGCCACCAGCAGCACCAGCGAAATCAACTCGAACACAAAGCCGTAGGTGGTGAGGAGCGCCTTGCCGATCTCCTGCACCGAGCCAGCACCGGCCTTTGCTTCGGGTTTCACCCAGGTGTAACTCATGCCCAACTTGGCGATGCCCCAGAACACCGCACCGCTGATCGCGAGCGCCAACGCGCCCCAGCCAATTACGGCGCTGCGGCTTTCGCGCGCGGGGGCTTCGTCGGGTTCGGCGAGCATGACGGCGAAGACAATTGTTACGCAAATCGCGCCGACGTAGATGAGGATTTCCATGAGCGAGAGGAACGGCGCGTGGAGGAAGTAGTAGAGGCCGGCCAGTCCGAAACAACAGAGGGCCAGTCCGCACACACTGCGGATGATGCGGGTGGTGAGCGCCGCCAGTGACGCGCCCGCAATCGTCGCCAGCACGGCGACGACGAAGACAAACCCCACGACGTATTCGCTTCCCGGGAATTCCTTCATTGCGGCTGTCCTTGCGACTGCGGCTGGGCCTGTGTTTGAGCCTGCGCTTGCGGCGGGCCTTCGTTCACCATTTGGTACAAATCAATCTGGGCGTACTTGGTCTTGCTGGTGCTGGCCAGGTTGTAGTTGTGTGAGTAGGCCAGTGCGTCCACCGGGCAAACTTCCACGCAGGCGCCGCAGAGGCTGCACTTGGTGTAATCGAGAACGAATTGGGTCACCGACTTCCGTTTGTCACCTTCCTTCTTGATGCCGTCCACTACGATGCAGTCGCTCGGGCAGGCCTTCTCGCAAGACTTGCAGGCGATGCAGACCGATTTGCCGGTGATGGCGTCCTTGACCAGCACGATGTGGCTGCGGTGGCGCTTCGGCATCTTGAGGGCCTGGTGCGGGTAATGCACCGTGACCTGCGGCTTGAAGAACTGCTGGAGCGTGATCTTCATGCCCGTGATCAGGCTCCAAAAGCCGGTGAAGAGTTCTTTGATCGCTTTCATCATGCGTGCTTGAAGAGTTTGAGCATCGCGCTGGTCAGGATCAAGGCGACGAGCGAGATGGGGATGAGAATTTTCCAGGACAGGTTGAGCAGCTTGTAGAACTGCGTCCGCGGGAAGGTCCACCGAATCCATACGACCGTGAAGATCAAGAGGTAGAGCTTGACGAGGAACCAGAACAAGCCGGGCCAGATGCCAAGGGGACTTTGCCAGCCGCCGAAGAACAGGATCGTCGCCAGAGCGCACCCGACCACGATGTTGGCGTATTCCGCCATGAAGAACACGCCGAAACCCATGCCCGCGTATTCCGTGAACGCGCCCGCCACCAGTTCGCTCTCCGCCTCCGCCATGTCGAACGGCGCGCGGTTGGTCTCCGCCAGCATGCAGATGAAGAAGATCACGAAGGTGACCGGCATGAGCGGGTTGGCCAGCAGGTTGAAGAAGTTCCATTTCCAGAAGCCGCCGGCCTGTTGCTCGACGATCGTGCGGAGGCTCATTGTGCCAGTGATCATCAACACGGTGATCACCACGAGCAGCATGGGGATTTCGTAGGCGACGTTTTGCGAGACGACGCGCGCGGCGGACATGATGGCGTATTTGTTTCGCGACGCCCAACCGCCCAGCATGATGGCCATCACGTTGATCGAGCCGAACGCGAACACCATGATAAGGCCGAGGTTGAAATCAATCGCCCCGAGGGTCGCACTGAAAGGAATCGTGGCCAGGCACATCATCGCCGGCGCAATGACGAACACCGGGGCCAACCGGAACAAGGTGCGGTCGGCGGTCGGCGGCACCAGCACCTGTTTGGTCATCAGCTTGATCGCGTCTGCGATGGGCTGCAGCAGGCCCTCGGGGCCGACCTCGGTCGGGCCCGGCCGCCGTTGGAAGCGGGCGGCGCCCTTGCGCTCGACCCAGACCAGGTAGGCCGCGTTCAAGCCGACGAAGGAAAGAATGCCGACGAGGTAAAGCACCAGTCGCACCCAAGGCCAGGCGGGCCTGAAGAAATCAACGATGGCATCGGCGATGGCGTTCATCGGTCAATGTCGGGGATCACGAGGTCCAGGCTGCCCATCAAAGCCAACGCGTCCGGCAGGAGCATCCCTTCACAGGCTTCACCGAACAGCGACAGGTTGCCAAACGAGGGCGTGCGCAGCTTCATGCGGTAAGGAGTGTCCTTCCCGTCACTCACGATGCGGACGGAAAAACGCCCGCGCGCGGCTTCAACTGCGAAGTAGTAATCTCCCGCGGGCGGCTTGACGGCCTTCGGCACTTTCGGGTTGATGTGCGGTCCGTCGGGCAGCTTCGCCACGGCTTGTTCGACGATGCGCAGGCTTTGCTCCATCTCCTCCATGCGCACATTGTAGCGGGCCATGCAGTCGCACTCGGGGTAGTGCGGGATGTCAAAGTCCAGCTCCGGATAAACGGAATACGGCTCAACCTTGCGCACGTCGTTCGGAACGTTCGAGCCTCGGATGACCGGGCCGGTCGCGCCATACTTGCGGCACATGTCGGCGCTGATCGGGCCGATGCCCTCGAGCCGTTTGCGGAGGATGATGTTGTCCGTGACCAGGCTGCGATACATCTTGAGCCGCGGTCGCATGTATTTCACAAACTCGCGCGTGCCGCTGAGGAACTCATCGTCCACGTCGTTGCAAAGGCCGCCAAACCGGTAGTAGCAATAGGTCAACCGCGCGCCCGTGATGCCTTCGAGCAGGTCGAGGATCTTCTCGCGGTCGTCGAAAGCGTAGAGCAGGGGAGTGAACCCACCGAGATCGAGCAGAAACGCCCCGAACCAGACGAGGTGGCTGGAGATACGATTCAGTTCGGACGTGATGACGCGAATGTATTCGGCGCGCGGTGGCACTTCGATGCCGGCGGCACGCTCCACGCAGCCGACATAGGCCTGGCAGTAATGCATTGCCGAGAGATAATCAATCCGGCTCGGGTTGGGCAGGAACTGGGCGTACGTGCGGTTCTCGCCCATCTTCTCGTGCATGCGATGGATGTAGCCGCACACCGGCTCGGCGCGCATGACGTATTCGCCGTCCATCTCCAGCTTCACGCGCAGCACACCGTGGGTGGCCGGATGCTGCGGGCCGAGATTCAGCACGAACGTCTCTCGCCCCGTCTCGGTCTTGCCCGTGGGGATGAGATTTGGACTAGACTGCACCGGCAAAGTCCTTTCTCAACGGGTGATAGTCCGCGTCCTCTGGGAGCAACAGCGGCGTGAGGTTCGGGTGGCCGAGGAATTTGATGCCGAACATCTCGTACGTTTCGCGCTCGTGCCAGTTCGCGCCCGGGAAGACCCCTTGAATCGTCGGCAACTCCGCCTTATCGCGCGGAACACGGGTGCGGACAACCAAGTGCAGCGGGCTGGCCGGATGGAAGAAATCGTAAACGACCTCCATCTGCCCCGCAGCCATCCAGTCCACGCCGCTGACCATGTCCATGCCGAACCCGAACTGATCGGCAATTTGCGCGGCGGCGACCAATTGATCAGGAGCGACGGTGACGTCGAAGTGATAGCCCTTCGCGTTCGGGTCAGTGGCCTGACATGACACGCCCGGCAATTGCCCAAACGCGGCTTGGAGTTGTTCAAGGGAAAGACTCATGGCGCGCGGCGGTCCGTGCCACCCAGTGCTCCAGCAGTCGCCCGACAAGTTACGATCTCACGAAGCTGATCACCCCGAAGCCGCCCCATCACGAATTCTGGGTTCGTCATTCCTTCGGATTTCGGATTTCGGATTTCGGATTTCACTCCGGCGTCACCCTCGGATAGCACCGCTTGCCCCGGATCTTCTCTTCCAAGGCCAGGATGCCTTCAATCAGTGCTTCCGGGCGCGGAGGGCAACCCGGTACATAGACATCTACGGGAAAGAGCTTGTCCACGCCCTCGACAACGGCGTATTGGCCCGGATAGACGAACGGGCCGCCCGAAATGGCGCAGCCGCCCATCGCGATGACCCACTTGGGCTCGGGCATCTGATCGTAAAGCGTTTTCACGGCTTGGGCCATCTTCTTGTTGACTGTGCCGGCGACGATCATCACGTCCGCCTGCCGCGGCGAGGGGCGGAAGACCTCCGCGCCGAAACGGGAGATGTCAAAGCGCGACGCGCCCGCCGCCATCATTTCAATGGCGCAGCAGGCGAGGCCAAATGTCAGTGGCCAGAGCGAGTTGGCCCGGCCCATCGCCAGCAATTCGTCCAGCTTGGCGAAGCGGACGATGGACGAGCACTCCGGCGGGATTTCCGATCCGGTCACTTGGGGCTGGGTTTGCGATTCCATTCAAAAAAGCCTTTCTTCCACGCGTAAACGATGACGAGCGAAAGAATAGCCACAAACAGGACCACTTCAACAAAGTCACGGATGCCCATCCCCGGTATCCGGTCATAAACCAGCGCCACCGGGATCAGGAAAAGCACGTCCACCGCAAAGGCGACGAAGACCAGCGCGTAGAGGTAATAGACCGCACTGTAACGAATCCACGCGTCGCCGATGGGCTCCATGCCGCACTCGATGAACTGCTCGGTCTTGTTTGCGTAAGCCCGGGTTTTGCGCGCCGCCAAGAGGTGTACAACCACGAAGGGCCCGACGGCGAACAGGAGTCCGCCCAGGCAGAAGGCCATCAGGTAAATCAAGTCAAAGGCCAATGTTTCTTGCATGTCTTACACTGATTACAGTCAGTAGAACATTTCGTGCGGCTGAAGACCAGACCGAATTTGCCCAAATCCTCCCTTTTATTGCGTCCGACCCTCAGCGATCGTGACCTTGTCACCGGTCTTGTTTGCACTGTCGGGGGGTGCCGAAGCCGCACTGGGCGATTTCTTGGGACCGCATCCGCCGGTTGACCTGGCGCGCAAGGGTGAGTCACACTGCCCCTGTGACCGCGCGGACGCACAACCACGACCCGCTTCCGGCACTTGCCGAGGCAGCAACGCCATCCGGACCCTGTGCTGGTGGCCCCGGCCTGCTGGTATTCGAGGGACGCACCCCCCCCGGCCACGGTCCGCAACCCTTCCAAGAGTGGTCCAAGTTCTTCCTAGTGATCGCAAGTCATGCCCGCT
>CAZJTM010000162.1:10930-14978 GCA_964548925.1 uncultured Verrucomicrobiota bacterium
GCGGTCGTCAATACCTGCTGGGACCGGACACCGTCTGCCACATTCCGGCGGGCTTGGTGTACTCCCAGGAAACCCCGCCGCACGCGCCTGCGGTGATGTATGCGCTGCATTACCGGCCGGAACTGCTCGCCGCCCCGGTGCGAGGACAGTTGGATGCGCTGGGAATGATTGCCTTGGACCTGAGCAACTCCACGATCAATCAAGGGCACGTCGTCCGGTCCGTCTTCCAAGAAATGCTCTTCGAGCAGGACGCGCGGCTGGAAGGCTGGGAGGTGATTCTGCACGCCCGCCTGCAGGATTTGGGCATCCGCGTGTTGCGGTTGGCGCGGCGGCGCAGCCGCGCGGATATGCCACTTTTCGAGCCCGGCAGCGACAGCGCGGATCGCGTGGCGCGTTACGCCCTGCGACTTCGGTCGCAATTCACCCGCCAGGAAACCCTCCCCGAGGCGGCGCACGCGGTGGGCTTAAGCCGGCGGCAGTTTACCGACCTGTTTCGCAAGGTCACGGGCCAGAGTTGGGGGCGCTATGTCCTCACGCTCCGCCTGCAACATGCCGCCCGTCTGCTGACGGAAACCGACCGCGCGGTAAGCGTGGTGGCCTTCGAGTCCGGGTTTCAGGATTTGTCCCATTTCCATCACAGCTTCAAGTCCACCTACGGCTGTTCGCCATTGCACTACCGTGAACAACGCCGGGTCCGCCTCTCGGTCAATGCCGACCCGCCTGGAGGCACGGTGCGGGAAGGGGCTACTTCGGTCAAGTTCAAGCTCCGGGGCATGAAGGGCTGGTTCTGGTCGCCCGAGCAGTATCTGGAGGAAATCCCGCTGCTGCCCGGCATGAAACTGAACTTCCTGATGAACTGTTACGGCTCGATGATCGTGAGCCGGCCCGGAGAGCCGTGGTGCAACGAATGGTGGAAACCCATGCCCGAGGCGCGGAAGGATGCCTTCCGGCGGATCATTCGCAGTTGTGCCGAACACGGGATCAGCTTCTGTTTTGCGGTGCATCCCCAACTGGCATCCCCGCGACCGCTCCGGTGGCGTGACGCGGACGATCTGGCCGGATTGAGCCAGCATTATGACTGGGCCCAAGAGCAAGGGGTACGCTGGTTCAGCCTGTGTCTGGACGGCACCATTTGGGGGCCGGGCGGGCCGGCCGAATACGGCGCTCTTCATGCGGAGTTGGTCAATGCCATCCTTGCGCGGTTGCACGCGCGGGACTCCGGTGCGGAACTCCTCTTCTGCCCCGCCATCTATTGGGGCGATGCCACCAACCCGGAACATCACGCCTACCTCGATGCCCTCGCGCGCCGGATGCATCCGGGCGTGCGGGTGTTCTGGAATGGCGACGCCATCGTCACGCCGCGGGTGACACGCGTGGCGGCGGAAAGCTACCAGCGCGTCATCAAGCATCGGCTCTTCCTTTGGGACAACTACCCGGTAAACGACGGCAGCCCGACCTTGCACCTCGGGCCACTCAATGGACGGGCGCCGGACCTGTGCGAGGTCGTGGAGGGTTACTTGTGCAATTCGATGTGCAGCCAGAATCAGATCAGCCGGCTGCCGGTGGCGACCTGTGCGGACTACGCCTACGACCCCGCGAATTACAACCCCGCACGGTCCATTGGACAAGCCATCCAGCGGTTGGGCCGCACTCAGGCGCAGCGGGAGTTGTTAAAGCAGTTGGTGGAGGCCTATCCGGGCTTCATCGTGGAAGGCGGCGGCACCGGCACAAATCCCGTGCGTGCCCGGTTTGGCAGCCTGTTGGCGGGAGGCAACTCCCGCACTGCAGCGCAAACCCACATCGCAAACATGGAGGACATCCTCGCGCGCGTCGCCCGGCTGTTCCCAACGCGTTTCCCGGCCACCCGCCGGACGATCTTGGACGACATCGAATGGATGAAGCAACAGTTGGCCGCGTAACCGGTCGGGACGTGACCCACGCCGGCTGGTGTCACCGATCGCTTCCGATCCTCACGAATTGGGCCGAACCGTCGCGCGTTTCCCAATTGCCCACGCGATTTCGCCCGAAACCCCAAGACAGCGACGGTGCGATGGCGTATGCAATGCCCTGACATCATGAAGCCCATCATCATTCTGCTCGTGGGGTCGCTGACCGCGTTCATCCCTATTTGGGCGGCCGCCCAAACCACCACCGCCCTCGCACAACTCACCGGCGGGGATTTCACGGGCGGCGCCAAGGACATTTATGGCTCGGACGTGGAGGGCGAACAGGTCAACTGCGTCTATGCCCAATCCACCGGCGTTTCGGGGGTAATGCAGGCCTCTTTCAAACTGAAGTCCGTTCCCGCCACGCCGCTGTTCCTGCATTTGAAGGGACGCGACGATGACGCTCCGCGCCGCTGTCGGATCGCCGTTGAATTGAATGGACGGGAGTTGTTCGCTGGCGAGAACGAGTTTTCCGATAGCCAGTTTGAGGTGCGCCGATTTCCCGTACCGGCGGGTTCGTTGCGGGAGGGGGACAACACGTTGAGGATTGCGACGCGCGAAAAGGAAGGGCCGCTGGGGATGCCGCCTTGGTTTCAAGTGGCGGGCGCCGCGATTGCGCCGGAAGGCTTTGTTTTCACTCGCGACCTCCGCAAGGGTTTCCACGTCGTCCTCCCGCCAGAACGGAAGCCGTTTCCCGAACCGCTTCCTCCCGCGGCGCAACCGGGTTTCAAGTTCCGCGGCACGAAAGGCTGGGCGTGGACGCCCGAGCAATACCTTGCCGAGATTCCCCACCTCGCGCGGTTCAAGCTGACCTTTCTGATGAATTGCTACATTTCCATGTACGACCTGGAGCGCGAGCCATGGAACAGCGGTCGCGCGAACCGGTGGTGGGAACCGCTGCCCGCCGTGAAGAAGGCCGCCTACGAGCAGGTCGTGCGGGCGTGTCAGCAGCACGGCATCGAGTTCTGTTTCAGCATGAATCCGAACCTGGCCAGCCAGCGGGTGGTGAACGATGAGAACCCGGAAAGCGTGAATCAGCTTTACCAGCATTACGCTTGGATGCAGGGGCTTGGGGTCAAATGGTTCAACATCTCGCTGGACGACAGCCACCAGGGCATCAACCCCACGACTCAAGCAAAGGTCGTCAATGAAATCCTCCGCCGCCTGCGTGCAAAGGACCCCAGGGCGCAAATGATTTTCTGTCCCACGTTCTATTGGGGTGATGGCACCGCCACGAACCAAATGAACTGGGGGTACGATCAGCGACCCTATTTGGAAACACTGGGGCGCGAATTGCATCCAGACGTTTATCTCTTTTGGACCGGAGAGGAAGTGGTGGGCCGGATCACCCGCGCGGCGGCGGAGAAGTTCCGCCAGATTTCCGGTCACCGCCTGTTTCTCTGGGACAATTACCCGGTGAATGATGACAATCCCACCATGCATCTCGGCCCCGTGATCGGTCGGGATCGCGATCTGTGCGCCGCTGTGGACGGCTACATGAGCAATCCCCACTGCAAGCAGAACGAGATCAATCGCCTACCCCTCGCAACCTGCGCGGACTATGCCTACAACCCGGCGGCCTATGATCCGGCACGCTCCATCGGCCAAGCCATCCTGCACTTGGCCGACACCCCGCCGCAACGCGAAGTCTTGCGCGACCTGGTCGAGGCCTATCCAGGGATGCTCATTTACGGCAATGGCCTCACGGGTTTCAACGCGGTACAGGATCAGTTCAACCGGATTCTGGCGCTGCCCCATTCGCGTCCGGTGGCCCGGGCCTACCTGGACCATCTGAAACAAATCTCCACGCGCTTGGCCCAAGAATTCCCGGGCCGCTACCAAGCCGCCAAAAACACCTTGGACCACGACTTCCAAGTCCTTACGCGAAAATTCCAGGCAAGGTACCCGTAACCGCAGCCGCCCCGTCTCGCTGGCCGGCACCGCCCAATCGTCCAGAAAGAACCGCCCGCGAAGCCAAGATGCCTGTCGCCGTGTTGAATTAGGCTGTCGTCAAGAACCAGAATCCGCCTATGCGTGCGCACGAAAGAACCGGCTCATTCAACGCGACGGGCCATCCCAACCGCGCTTTCACCCTGATCGAG
>CAZJTM010000163.1:0-4370 GCA_964548925.1 uncultured Verrucomicrobiota bacterium
TCATGCCGACAGAGTAACGCTATCAGAGACTAGAGGGAAGGGGATATGCAGATCTCATAGTTTTGGATTTGCTCAGAGACTAACTGGTTAAGGATGTGGGAGCGGTTATGAATCCAAAGGTTCGGCAAGTCAAGAGATTTGCTATCGCGCGTTGCCGGTTGCGCCGAAGGGTTCTTATGGATAGCCTCGGCTGTCGTTACGGGATGGACTCGGCAAGCCACCGGGACGGCAGTAACGAGAATGGTCCGATGATCCAACTCAAGAACGTCCAGAAACAATTTGGCAACCGGCTTGCCGTGGACGATCTCACGCTGGTCGTCCCGCGCGGGGAGATCTTCGGCCTGCTCGGCCACAACGGCGCGGGCAAGAGTACGGCCATTGGCATGATGCTGGGCCAGGTGTGGCCGACGCGCGGCACGGTGCGGGTCAACGGACATGATGTCACCAGCCACCGCGCGCGGGCGTTGGAAAAGGTGGGCGCCATCTTCGAGTCGCCGGCCTTTTACGACTACCTCAGCGGCTGGCGGAATCTGCAAATCCTCAGTTCCTACTCCGCGCCGACCTCGGACCAACGCCTCCGCGAAGTGCTGGATTGGGTGGGGCTTGCCGGGCGGGAGCACTCCAAGGTGCGCACGTACTCGCACGGCATGCGGGCGCGGTTGGCGCTCGCCCAAGCCATGCTGCCCAATCCGGAGTTGCTGATCCTTGATGAGCCGGGCAGCGGCTTGGACCCGGAGGGCATCGCGGAGATGCGGCAGACCATTGGCCGGCTGCATCGCGAACTCGGACTCACGATTCTGCTTTCGTCGCACTTGCTGACCGAAGTCGAGCAGCTCTGCACGCGCATCGCGGTGCTGCACCAGGGCCGCCACGTATTCGAGGGACAGGTCAGCGAGGTCAAGGCGGCGCGCAGCCGCGTGGGGTTGAAGACGCCGGATTTCGCGGCGGCGACGGCGCTGCTGCGGGCGCGGCAGTTGATCACGGAGGCCAGCGACGGGCGGTTTATCGTGCTGGCTGAAGGCATTTCAACCGCGGAAGTGACCCGAACACTCGTCGTCGCCGGCTTCGCGGTGGAAGGCATCTGGCAGCACGAGCAAACGCTGGAGGATTTCTATTTGGGTTTGGTCAAGGCCCCGCCGGCGGCGACGAAGGAGAACTGACCATGTTCTGGGCGCAGCTGCGAAACGAACTCTGGAAACTCTTCGGCAAGAAGCGCACCTACATCGGCTTTGCCATGCTGTTGCTCGCGGAGAACTGCGTCAGCTTCGCGCTGCACCGGACGCATTTTGCGTTTCACAAGCGGCTGCTCGAAGCCAACGGCGCGCTGCCGGATTCGTATGTTTCGGCGCTGACGGTGGCGATCATCATGCTCGCGCCCATTGCGCCGCTGCTCATGCCGCTGTATGTCGCCCTGATCGGCGGCGATTTGGTGGCCAAGGAAGCGGAGGACGGAACGCTGCGGATGATTCTCTGCCGTCCGGTGTCGCGGGTGCGGTTGCTGGTGACGAAGTGGCTGGCCGGGTGCGTGTTTTCAGTGCTGCTGGTGCTGGCGCTGGGCGTGTTCGGCATCGCCTTCGCCCGGCTCTGGTTTCCCTGGGGCGGGATGTTTGTCTGGCTCCCGGAGGCGGGCATCTTCAGCCTGTTCGATCCGGCCACGGGGCTGAAGCACTATGCCGCGGCGATGTTGTTCCTGACGGCGGAGGCGTGTTCGATCATGGGCCTGGCGTTCATGGTGTCCTGTTTCAACGTCAAGCCGGCGGCCGCCACTATCGTCGGTCTTTCGCTGATGCTGACCGACTTCATCTGCTATCACATGCCTTATTTCCAGGAGTACAAGATGTGGTTTCTCACCCATCATCTGCACGTCTGGCAGTGGATGTTGGAGGAACGGATTGCGTGGTGGCGGGTGATGGCGTCGCTGAGCATTCTGGCCGGCTTCAACCTGACCTTCATGGTCATCGGCTGCACAGCGTTTCACGTGCGCGACATCAAGTCGTGACGCCCGACCAGAGCGGGCTCCGCCGTGCAGGCTTGCGTCGGGCTGGCCGTGCCCAGGCAGGCGCATCGCGATCAGGCGGCGTCAACGGGCCCGTCGCGCGAATCCGGCTCAGGCCAGTTCTTTCCGGTGCGCCCAGACTTTCTGGAACGCCTTCACGTATTGCTCGTTCAGGTCCGGGGCTTCGCCATAAACCAGCGGCAGCATGATGTGATTGGCGTTTACCCACTGGTTGCCGGGCATGGAGGGCGGCACCGTCGGCGCGTGATGCCACCACTGGGCTTCCGAGTAAATCTTCAGCCGATGTTGCTCCGGGTAGTCCCAGAATTTCACGGACACGCCTTCGGCGGTCAGTGCCTTGATGAGGCTATCGCGGGTGAAGCCCAGTCTCTTGAAATTCAGGAACAGGATGTTCGCCGCGTAGTAAACCCGCTCCTGGTCCGAGCGCTCGCGCGGCTCACTCACGCCTTCCAGTTGCGTCAGGTGTTGGTTCAGGTCCTTCACGTTCTTGCGCACGATGGCATTCAGTTCGTCCAAGCGCCGCAACTGCTGCCGGGCGACGGCGGCAGCGAAGGGGTGCATGCGATACTTCTGCCCAAAGCCCGTGCCGTCGTAAGGGCGGATCGGGCTGTTCGCCGGGAACTTGCCCGGCAAATCGTAATGCCCGAAGGCCGTGGCGCGCTCGAAATACTCCCGCGTCGCATACAGCCCCATGCCGCCTTCGACCGACGGCATGACCTTGCTGGCCTGGAAGCTGAAGATGCCCATCGCCCCCCACGTGCCGAGTTTGCGGCCTTGCATGGACGCGCCATGCGCATGCGCGGCGTCCTCCAGCAGGATCAGCCCTTTTTCCTTCGTCCACTCGGCGATGCGGTCCATTTCGCACGGCATTCCCCACGAATGCATCACCACGACGGCCCGGGTGCGCGGGGTGAGCTTGCGCTTCGCGTCTTCGAGATCGAAGCACGCCGTTTTCGGGTCAATGTCCACGAAGACCGGCACGCACCCGAAGAAACGCATGGCCAGGCAGGTCGCGAAAAACGTGTAGGACGGCACCATGATTTCGCTGCCGGGCGGCAGGTCGAGGGCGAAATACATGCTCGTCAACGCGCTGGTGCCGTTGATGTGGTTTCGCACGAACGGCGACTTGGTGTAGTCCTGCCATTCCTTCTCGAACGCGGGCAACTCGGCGTAAAAGGCATTGTTGTCCAGCAGATCGCACAACGCCTTTTTCTCAGCGTCACCGTAGCGCGGCCAGCGCGTCAACTCGGTGAACCGGTTTCCGGGAAAGGTCACGGTCTTGGGGCCGCCGGACACGGCGAGTTTCTCCGTCGGCGCCGCCGCGTAGCCGAAGCTCGCCGCGGACAAGCCGGCGGTGACAATGGCGCCGGTCTTGATAAACCGCCGTCGTGAACAAGAACGGGAAGGGTCGGATGAGGTTTGCATCGCGTGGAGTGTTTGTGTTTGGGGGTGAATTTGGCAGACGAGGGTTAGTGTGGTGAAGCAGCGGGCGAGAGCATCCGCACGGCTGGCTTCGGAAACAACTTCCGCATTGCTTCTTTCAGGATGCGCTCGGAATCCTGGCCCACATTCGCCGAGCCCGGCTCATAACCGCCTTCGGCAATGGCAGCGTCGGTGCAAATGTAGGCCGGGCCGGCGTCGCCATAACCAGCCACGGCGACGAAGCGCCCGGGACGCAGGCTTTGGGCGTAGCGTTGGAAGGCCAGCATCGGCTCTCCGGGAAGGTTGACGATCATCACGTCGCCGAGTTGAAGCGAACTGACTTCGAGAGGCCGTTCCAGGCGATTCACAAACGCCAGCCGCATTGCCCCCTTGTACACGCGCATTCCGTCGTTCTGATTCGTGTCCGCCAGCCAAGCGCGGCTCTCGGCCAACACCGCGTCCCGTTCGGCGCGCAACGGCAGGTTCACCGCCGCCGTGCGCCACACGAGTTGATTCGCCCGGGCGAACCGGGTGTTCTGAATCGCGGCTCTCAAGGCGGCCTCCAGGCGTTGTTGGAGTCCGGCGCAGGCTTCCGGCGAGCCGTCATTGTACTTGCCCACCGTTACGTCGCCCGCGCAGCCGTTGAAATAGACCTGCGGCACCTGCTCGGAGTGCTCGACCGCCTCGCGGGCTGCCCCCACGAAATCCGCCGAAGCCGTGCCGTTGCAACTCACCGTCTGCGGATGCGTCGCGTAGTAATGCAACCGGGCCAACGCCTTGCGGCCACGCGCGAAGGTGATGGTCTTGAGCATCGGGTCAATATCCCCCTCCGGCGCCTCGGCCATTGCCAGGTCCTTGCCACTGCTGCTGTAACGGACGAGCGGCTTGCCGTCGGCGTCTTGCAGTTCCACGCGAAGACAGCCCGCCGCCG
>CAZJTM010000163.1:4380-14683 GCA_964548925.1 uncultured Verrucomicrobiota bacterium
ACCTGGGCTTCGCCGGTTCCAATACGGTCAAACGGTTGCAACCGTCCCACGGCCTGGCGCACAGTCGCTTCCAGCCGGGCGCGCAGACCTTCCAGGTAGGCGGCGCTCAGATGCGCCGGCGGACGCGGGGCCGCGTCCAGCAAGCGATGCGCGCCCTCGTCCGCATACGGCGCGACATGTTGATGAACCGTGTGAACCGAAACGCGCGTCGGCGACGTGCGCGCGGCGCGGGCCAGCGTCTCGCGGAAGTTCGCTCCGGATTCATTGCCGATCAGACACCAGTCGAACGCGCACAGCACGTATCGGTTCGTGCCATCTTCCAACACCACGCCCTTGGCGAGCAACGGGGTGACGACCTTTTGCAGCGGGATGGCCCAGATCATGGGCTCGCCTAGTGGCGGCGTGGCGTCGCAGGAGAAGGCCGCCACCCGCAGCGGCTTGGCATTGAGCGGGGCTGCGGCCAGCAAGATCACCAGCAAGAGGCCGAGCCGGATCCAAGTTGCGAATTCCCCGGACCGGCCGTTTCGCGGCGACGCAGGACAGGCATCCAGCCTATCTTCATATTCGTTTGAAACACACCCCGTCTTGCGCGGCAGTCTCCATCGTTGTGTTGGTGCGTGCTGGCGTTGCTCACGCGATGCTGGAAACAGGCTGGAAGCCTGTCCTGCAGAACTGCTATGGCTGGCAAATGCGAGTCTCATATCACGGCTTCAGGCTGACCAAGTCCGAACGGGTCTTTCCGTTCTCCGTGATGCGGGGCAGCGTGTACACGGTGCCGTCCTTGCCGATCGTGATGGCGTTCACATAAAGCGGGCGCTGGCCGTTTTCGTAGAACACCGCGCCGCAGTCCCGGTATTTCAGCTTCTCGATGTCGTACGTAATCATGTGCAGGTCCTCCAGGCCCTTGGCCGCGCCCATCGCGATGCGGTCCTTGCCCTTGAGGCGCTGGCCATCCACGTAAATGGGCGCGCCGGTGAGGTAGTAAATCGTCTTTCCGTCCGGCCCGAGCCCGAACCCGAGGTAGCCATAGCTGAACTGGTCGAACATGCCGCAGCGTTTCGAGGGTTCGGACGTGATGCGATCCAGCAGCTCAATGCGCGGCACACGTGGGTCGAAGCGGAAGAGGTAGCCGGAATTGCCGTGAACGCCGTAAATCATCTTGTCCTTCGCGCGCCAGAAGGTCTGCCGCCAGTTGTAGCCCATGTGCCCGGGCGAAGTCGGATCGTACAGTCCGAAATAGTCCTTCCGCATGTCTTCGCCTTCGACCGGCGCCACGCTGTCGGTCTGCGCATCGTAGCGGAGGATCGTGCCCTCGGACGTGGTGAAAT
The DNA here is from genome assembly GCA_964548925.1 of uncultured Verrucomicrobiota bacterium. Classification (GTDB taxonomy): domain Bacteria; phylum Verrucomicrobiota; class Verrucomicrobiia; order Limisphaerales; family MWDV01; genus MWDV01. The sequence continues at coordinate 5,709 of CAZJTM010000163.1, forward strand.
AAGCCGAGCCATCGTCGAGATCCACGGCGATGGAGCGGCAGACGGTGCGGTAGTTCGCGCCGACCGCGCCTTCGCCCTCGGCGCATTGCTTGCCGAAACTCTTCTGGTTCTTCGTGGCGAGGTCGTAGCGGTAGAAGATGCCACGCGGCCACGTCAACGCGAACAGGCGTCCGCGCCTTGTGTCCATGTTGAACGACAACACCCCTTCGCGATCGGGCGCGATGCCGAAATCCTCGAACCGGCCGGTCTTCAGGTCGTAGCTCAGCAAATGACCGCCGGGGTAAGGCTTGTAGCCGGCGGGCGGAATGCCCATTGTCTCCATCCCGTCCACCATGCTGTAAACGCCGACGTGCGTGGCGAAGTAGAGTTTGCCGTTCGCCTCGACGAAGTTCACGTGGCTCTTGCCCTGCGGAATGGCCTTGCTGCCCTTCTCGCCGCACGCTTCGGTGAGATCGCCGACTTCCGTGACCTTCTGCGTCTTGGGGTCGAGGCAGAACATCTTCGCCCCCTGGTCAATGTCCTCGGAGCTGAGGCAATAAAAGATGCGCCCATCACTGGCCGTGCCCATGGCGTTGTAACTGTCGTGCCCGAGTGCGAAGCCGGAGTTGTAAGTCCTGGCCGTGATCTTCTTGCCGGTATAAGCCCTGCCATCCGGGACGGCGAGTTGTTGGGCCTGGACAGTTGCCGCCACTGCCAGCGCCGGGATCAGACTGAAGGTAAGGGTTCGGTTGAGGTTCATGTTCGGGATCGGGAATTCAGGGTTTCGCTGTGGTCTGCCGCGCCAGTTCGACGCCTCGGGTCGTGACGAAGTACTTGGCCAGCATGTTCGGCTTCTCCCAAGCCGGCAGCGAGCTTGGATCGCGCACGTATTCGAGAAACCGGCGCGTCAGCAGGGCGAAGTGCGCTTCGTGACCGACACGCAGCGCGTCCGGGATGGTGACGTGGAAGCGACCGGCGTCGGCGCGGACAGCGACGCCCGGGCAGGTGGTTTGGAGCGCGGCGAGCTTGCGCTTCAGGGCCGCTTCCACCTCGGCTTCCAATTCCGGCCGATTCGGCACGACGTACACCTGCGGCACGAAGCCTTCTTCCCGCCCCTGCCGCACCTCAATCCGCGATTTCGATCCGCGAAAGATGGCCAACTCGGAGTCCTTGACGCCCGGCGCCGCCGCGTAGTCCCAGCGGACGGTCAGCCGGACGAACACGTCCCGCAACCGATAAGTCACCGTGTTGTTCGCGTAGCATTCAAGCCGGCCCTCGCGCAACGCCCCGGCCACACAGGCGGGGAATTGCTTCTCGCCGGTCACTTGTTGGAACTGCGCCTGCGAGATCACCGTGGGCCAATGCGAGCCACGCAGCACCGCCACGTCCTTCCGATGGTCAATCGCCTGATCCGGAAACAGCGTCCACTGCACCAGGTCCGCCAAGTGCGTGCCCACGTCCGTGAGCCCTTCGCCCTGTTGGCGGACATCAAAATACCAGGCCGGCCGGAGCAACGGCGCGCCGGCGACTTCCTTGAGGAAGTAGTGAACGCTCTCCATCTCCACCGCGGGTTCATCTGCGGTACCCGACACCCGAGTCCCAAAAACCCCGGCGTCGTTCACCAACGCCCGCGGCAGGATGCAGGATATCTCGAACCGTTGTGTCATGGCGTCGTAGGCCACGACAGCATTCGCGTCGGCCTGGTCCAGCGTGGCGGCCAGGATTGGCAACTCGTCCGGTTCGAGAATCCACGGCTTGTCCGCCAGCACGTGGAGGCGACGGTTCACGATAGCCCGCAGGTGGTGGATTTTGCCCTGGTTGTTGCCGGAAACCACCACCACGTTGCCCGGAGGGTCGGCCAGCATGCGCTCCAACGCATGGTCGCCGGCATGGACCTCCAGTTGCCAGCGGGTCGGGTTTTGCGGGCGGGTGTTGAACTGGGCCACACGGTTGAGATGCGCGATCAGGTCCGGTCCCAGCGGTGCGAAGACCTCCACGCGCTCGGCCACCCCCGGCAACATCTCCTTCTGAAACAGCGCCGCATGAAAGTGCGCCGGGTTGAGCGTCATCAACCGGATCGGCGCGTCCCCGTCAGCCCCTCGTGCGACTGAGGCGGCAAGCCCCAGCAACCCCGCGAATACAACAGAGGCGCTCCGAGACCAATGCAATCGTCCGCCCACCGAGCTCGCCTGTTCCACGACCGTGGCAGTGAGCGGCGTCCGGTGACTGAGTTCATCGCGCATAACGAATCCGGTTTTGACGCCGCGCCCCCGCCGAGCGGGACTTGCGTCTTTGGCGGCGAAACGGAGCATGGGCATGACGCTCATCACCATTCTCATTCACGGCGTTCCCGTCAACCTTTCCTACACGCGCGGCTCCCAGCCGCGCCGATACTTGCGCCGGGTCAGCGCGGTGGCCCGGCGGTCGCCGAGGATCTTCCGGGTGGCCGGGTCGAAGTTCACCGTATGTCCGGTGCGCCAGGCGATGTTGCCCAGGTGGCAGAGCATGGTGCTCTTCTGGCCTTCAGCGATTTCAGCGTTCAACGGCTTCCCCTCGCGGATGCCGTCCACGAAGTTCGCGAAGTGGAGGGCGTCGTATTGGAACAGCGCGGTCTGCCCCCGGCTGATTTCGCGAACGACCTTGTTGTTCAGGTCGTAGAACGTGGCCTGACTGCCGCCCAGCACCATCGAGCCCTTTTCGCCAAAGAACGTGACGCCGAAGCTCGCCCCCTCGAATCCGCGCGGGTCGCCGCTCTGGCCTTCCCACACCGCGCCTTTGTCGCCGAAATCAAACGTGGCGACGATGGTGTCCGGGGTTTCCCACTGGTCGCGGTAGTGATAGAGGCCCCCGCCACACGTCACACGCCGGGGCAGGTCCACGCGCAAACCCCAGCGGGCAAGGTCCAGCGCATGAACGCCATTATTGCCGAGTTCCCCCGTGCCCCAATTCCAAAACCAATGCCAGTTGTAATGAAGAATGTTGTCGCGGAATGGTTGCTCGGGCGCAGGGCCCTGCCACAGCGAGTAATCCAACCAGGCGGGCACGGGCGCGGGCTTGCCCTGGCCGATGGGGGCGCGGTGGTTCGTGTACCAACCGCGCGCGAAGAACAGTTTGCCCACCTCGCCGGCGTGCAGGGCCTGGATCGCCTCGATCACCCAGGGCCAACTGCGGCGCTGATTTCCCATCTGCACGACGCGCTTGTGCTTGCGGGCGGCGGCGACGATCCACTCGCTTTCGCGGAAATTGTGGCTGCCGGGTTTTTCGACATAGACATGCTTCCCGGCGGCACAGGCGAGGATTGTCGCCGGCGTGTGCCAATGATCGGGCGTGGCGATGGAGACGGCGTCCACGCTGGGATCGTCGAGCACGCGGCGAAGGTCTTGGACGCCTTTGGGCGGGGCGGGCTGTTTTTTGGCCGCGGCGGCGACGCCCTTTTCCATGGCGCGCGTGTCCACGTCGCACACGTAGGCGATTTCCACGTTCGGCACAGCCAACAGGCCGGAGATGTGGTCCATGCCCCGGTTGGTGCAGCCGATGACGCCAACGCGGACGCGGTCGTTCGCGCCAGCGCGGGCGAGGTGAAGCGGCGTGCCGGCCAGGGCCGCGATGCCGGCGGTGAGCAGCGAGGTTTGCTTCAGGAACTCTCGGCGAGCAAGGGAGGAGGTCATAGGCTTTGAATGGGTCGGTTGACAGATGACATGCGCGGAGGATACCACGCGGTTTGGAGGTGACGGCGGAGGATCATGCGATGGTTCTGGTGACACCGAGTTTGCCAACCAGCACGAACACGAGCAAGAGCGCCAGCGGATACAGAACGGCGCAGGCGACGAAGATGGGCGCGAAACCGAAGGCGTCCACCACGCTGCCGATGTAGAGTTGTGAGAGTGCGCCCATCCACGAGCCGAGCGTGCCGCCCAGACCGGTGATGGTGCCGACGGCGTTCTTCGGAAAGATCTCCGCCGGGAGTGTGATATTACCCCAGCCGGCATGGCAGAAGGTCATTGCCGCAACGAGGGCCAGCGCCAAGCCCGCGTGCGCCACCTGCGTCGTCAACAGACAGCAGGCCAGCATCGCGCCGGTCATCACGCCCATGGTGGTTTTGCGGGCCTTGTCCAACCCCCAGCCGCGGGCGATCAAGAGCCGCGGGATCGCGCCGCTGCACACACTGCCCAGCGCGGCCATGGCGAAGGGAATCCAGACGAAGAGCCCGAGCTGTTTCAGTTCGAACCCGTGGCGTTTCTGGAAGTAGAGCGGAATCCAGAAGAGCAGGAAGTAGCTGATGGGATCGGTGAGCGCGCGCACGAGCACACAGCCCCAGGTTTCGCGCATGGCCAGCAGGCGCCAGAGCGGCGCGGGACGCTCGGTCGCCGAGGGTTCGCCCTGATCGGCGAGGATCAACTGGCGTTCCGATTCGCTGAGGCGCGGGTGATCCTTGGGCAATTTGAAGAGCCCCCACCACGCGGCCACCCACACGAACCCCAGCGCGCCGGTGATCAAGAACGCCGCGCGCCAGCCCCATTGCACCGCAATGAACGAGACGATGGGGGCGGCGGTCATCGAGCCGATGGCCGTGCCCGCGTTGAAGATGCCGATGGCCAGCGCTCGGTCCCGCATCGGAAACCACTCGCTCACGGCCCGCACGCCCCCGGTGAAACTGCCCGGCTCGAACACGCCGAGCAGGAGGCGAAAGAACGAAAACTGGCCGACCGTCGCCGCGCACACGTGGAGCATGTTGGCCGCCGACCAGCCGCAAACGAATACGGCGAATCCACGCCGCGTGCCGATGATGTCAATGACACGTCCGCTCACGGCGTACATCACCCCGTAGCTGGCGAGAAACCAGGCGTTGATCGTGCCGTAGCTGGCATTGGTCAGGTTCAACTCCTCCTTGATCGTGCCGATGAGCACGGACAGTGTCTGGCGATCGAGGTAGTTCAGCGCCGAGGCCAGACACAACAGGATGGCGATGTACCATCGCAGGTGTTGGATCGGACGTTTGCGCATGGGTCAAAGGTGGTGCCGGGTCACAACCCGTATTCGCGCGCCGCCGCACGGCCGATCTGCCGGGTCGCCAAGGCCCGCAAATCCACCGGCGTTCCGAGCGTCGCTCCGGTTTTCAGGCGTTGCCCCTCCGCGAGGCTTCGCTCCGCCCCCTCGAGGACCAGCGTGGTGTGGAAGCCCAGCGCCATGGGATTGTCGTCGGTGAGGCATGCGGATTGGGATCGTTGGCCGTTCCGCCGGGCGAGGATTTGCCGATACATTTGGCCCGGGCTGCGGATGCCGTAGCCGGTGACCGTGCCGTCCTTCTCGAAGTTGCGGAACAGCGGGTTCACTTCGTACACACCGTCGGGATGAACCTCCCGCAATCCCGGGGTGTCGAGGCCGAGTTCAATCAACCCCTCCGAGCAGATCAGCCGGCCGGATTGCACGGTGACGGACCACGCGGAGTTCGGCATCGCCCAACCGGTCAGAATGTGTGCCGTCGCGCCCGTGGCAAAACGAATCTCCGTGTCCACCAAATCGTACCCGTTCACCGGCTGCGGTTTCAGGGACGGCAGCTTGTGCGCGTAACCCGTTGCCCGCACCTGCACGGGGATGAGGTTGACAATCCGCATCAAGGCGTCGGCCATGTGAACCGTGAGAAACGACACCGGCGAGTTCTGCGCCGCGAAATCGGGCGAGGCAAAGAAGCGCGGGCTGTGGTTTGGGTCGGCCACGAGCAGCTTGTCGAGCATGTAGAACACGGCGGCCTGAAACGTCCCGTAACGGCCACTTTGAAATCGCGCCTCGGCTTCCTTGAGGCGCGGGTCTTCGCGTTTGTGAAAATCCACGCCCAGGAATCGCCCGGTCTTCTGCGCGGCCTGGATGATCGCGTGCGCGTCCTTCACCGTGGCGGCGGTCGGCTTGGGCAAGACCACGTCCAATCCGGCCTGGAAAGCGTCCAAGGCCGGTCCGCAATGCAGCCGGTCGGGGGTGTTGATCTGCACGGCGTCGAGTTTGACCCGCGCCAGGAGATCCTTGTGACTGGCGAACCGCCGCGCTTTCGGCAACCGGGCCAGGTCACCAAACCAGTCGCGATACTCGTCGTTTGGATCGGCCACGGCGCAAATCTCGAGCAGTTCCGAATACTCGCTGTGAAAGTAGAGGTGTTGGTAAATCTCGCGCACCACCGAGCCGGCGCCGATGATGCCGAGACGCAGTTTGGTTTTCATGGAGCGTTGTTTCTGTGTCAGCGGGTTTTCGCCGTCTGCGCTTCTTCGCCCCCCGCCTCGGGCGCGGCACGTGGCGCGGCATCTGCAGCCGCAACGGCCTCGTCCACGGCTTCACTCATCACGGTCAGACCTTCTTGCAGCGCCGCGCGAGGAATCGTGAGTGGAGGAGCGATTTTGACCGTCTGCCCCCACGCGCCCACGGGTGCAAACAGCAGCAGGCCCTTGTGAAAGCAGCGTTCCACCACGGCATGCGCCAAGTCGTGGTCTGGCTCTCGCCGGCCGCGCTTGACCATCTGGATTCCAGCCACCAGCCCTTTGGCGGAAACCCGGCCGACCACTTCCGGATGGCGCGCTTGGATGGCCTCCAATCCCGCCTGGAGGATCGGTTCCAACGCCGCGGCGTTCTCGGTGAGCCTGCGGTTCAGAAGGGTACGAATGTTCGCCAGCGCCGCCGCGCAACAGACCGGGTTGCCCGTGTGCGTGCTGGTCATCGCGCCGGGGCCAAACTGATCCATGACGTCCTTCCGCCCGATCACCGCCGAAAGCGGCAGCGAACTGCTGATACCCTTTCCGCAACAGATGAGGTCCGGCGTCACGCCATAGTGCTCGAACCCCCAGAACTTCCCCGTCCGCCCGAACCCGGCCTGCACTTCGTCGAAGGTCAGCACCACATCGTGACGCCGGCACCATTCCGCCAACCGTTGGACATATTCCACCGGGGCAAAGTCCGGCCCCACTCCTTCGTAAGTCTCCATTATCACCCCCGCAATCTGATCCGCGCCCAGGCCCGCTTTGGCAAGCGCGTCCAGGAATGTCTCGAAGCCTGTGTCGCGCTGCCAATAGCCGTCGGGGAACGGCGCGTGGAGGATGGCTGGGTCGAGGTTCACGATCCACGATTTCTGGCCCGCCAGGCCGCCGACTTGTTGCGAGGCCAGCGTGCGTCCGTGGAAGGCGCGGTCGAAGCCAACGATGCCGATCTTCCGTGCGCCGCCAACCGCAAGGCCGTGGGCGCGGGAAAGCTTGACCGCGCACTCCGTCGCTTCGGAACCGGTGGTGAGGAGGAAGACCTTCTCCAAACCCGGCGGGACGAGGCTCGCCAGACACTCCGTCAACCGTGCCCGCTCCTCACTGGGAAAACAGTAATTGTGCAACAGCGGTTTCGCCACCTCGTCCAGGATTGCCTGGCGAATCTCCGCCGCGGCATGTCCGGCGTTGGCCACCAAGACGCCACTTGACCAGTCCAACCAGCGGTTGCCGTATGGGTCGAACACAAAGATGTCCTCCGCCCGGTGCCAAACCACCGGGGGCTGGCCGCGCATGGATTGCGGCTCATGCCGGCGCAACCGTTCGAGCGTCGCCACCGAATCCGGATGCGGCAGGGGCGTGACGATCCGGCGGTAGTCGGTTTCCACACGCGCGACCGCGCGCGGCGCGATGCTGAATTCCTTTCCCATAAACGAGGCTCAGCTTAGCGGGGCCGCTGCCTCGCAGGCTTCGCTATTCGTCACCGGTTGTAATACTTTTGTGCCGTGGGCGCGCGGAGGTTCGCATTGATTGTGGATGCGCGCCCGCCCATGTTGTGCCCATGAAACCTGCGTTCGAGAAGACACCCCGGCGCCAGTGGGAATCGTTCCACTGTGAGGTGCTGCTCGACGACAGCTACCACGCCACCTGGCATTACCACCCCGAGTATCAACTGACGCTGGTCCTGAAGGGCAGCGGCTACCGGTTGGTGGGCGACACCATCACCCCGCTGCGGGCCGGCGATCTGGTGCTGGTGGGGGCGAACCTGCCTCACGTCTGGCATCAGGACGTCGTGCGCGGTTCGGAAGCGAAACCCGTCCATGCCATCATCGTGAGATTCCTCGATTCGTTCCTGGGTCGCGAGTTCCTTCAGATCCCGGAAGCCGCCGCGTTGCGCCGGCTGTTGAGCCGGGCCGGGCGCGGTTTGCAGGTCACCGGCGAAACCCGCGACCACGTCGCCCGCAAGATGGGGGCGCTTCCCAACCTCACCGGGCTGGAGCGTCTGGCCGGCTTGCTGTCCATTCTCGGGGTGCTGGCCGGCTCGCGCGAATTGAAGCCCATCGCCAGTCCCGGCTTTACGCCCCAGCTTTCAAGCGGCGACCAGAACCGGGTCGAGCGGGTGTTGGCCTTCATTCACGCGCGCCTCACCGAACCGCTCGACCGGTCCGCTGTGGCTGCGGAAGCGCACTTGAGCCGTGGCGCCTTCAGCCGATTCTTCAAACTCCGCACGGGCAAGACGCTGCCTCAGTATGTCAACGAACTTCGCGTCGGGCGGGCCTGTTCGCTTCTGGCGGACGAGCAACTCAAGGTGACGGACCTGGCCCTGGAGTGCGGTTTCCAGAACCTCGCCAATTTCAACCGCCGCTTTCGCGAGATCACCGGCCTCACCCCCAGGGAGTACCGCCGGCAGCTCCAACGGAACGCCGCCTGAAGCGCGAGCAAGCTTCCGCCCGCGCTCGAGAACGACGCGCTTCCGGACCCGCGCCTTGACGCCGGGGTTTCCGGCGAGTATGACGTGTGCAGCTTTTATGAACATGAACCAGTCTCCAACCGAACCGCTATCTGCCGTCACGTCCCGCCGGGAATTTCTGAAGACCTCCGCTGTGGCGGGGGCGTGGTTGGCGGCGCCCGCCCTTCTGCCCCGTCAGGCCTTTGGCGCTGAGAACAGCGGCACGCTACGGGTGGGCTTGATTGGCTGTGGCGGACGGGGCACGGGGGCGGCCGGGCAGGCGTTGCACGCGGACCAGAACGCGGTGTTGG
>CAZJTM010000164.1:0-14672 GCA_964548925.1 uncultured Verrucomicrobiota bacterium
CCCGTCGGCCAGCGATTCACGGCAGCCGTAAAGGTTGTCGAACTTGGACTTGGTGACGGAGTCATTGACGTTGATGGCGGGCACCAGGAGCTTCCCCTGTTCGAGCATCTGGTAGAGGCGATGCACGCCGGTCGTCGTTTCTTCAGACACGCCTTTCCAGTCCTTCACGACTTCGTGGAACCAGCCGGGACGTTCCTTGCCGACCTTCTTCAACAGGGCTTTGATGACGGCAACTTCATGGTTGTCGCTGGGGGTGTTGACCCAGTCATCGCCTTCCTCCATCTGGTAGCCCTTGTGGAGGAGCAGGGTGGCATCGCCGCCGTCGTCCACGATGAGTTGCGGGCCTTTGTTGCCGGGATGCGTGAGCGCGTTCAACGTGAACTGCCAGTATTCCTCCAAGGTTTCGCCCTTGTGCGCGAAGACGGGAATGCCGGCCTTGGCGATCGCGGCAGCGGCATGGTCCTGCGTGGAGAAAATGTTGCAGGAGGCCCAGCGCACGGACGCGCCGAGTTCCTTGAGCGTCTCGATGAGGATCGCCGTCTCGATGGTCATGTGGAGAGAGCCGGTGACGCGCACGCCTTTGAGCGGCTTCTGTGGGCCGTATTTTTTGCGAATGGCCATGAGGCCGGGCATCTCATGCTCGCAAACCTGGATCGTCTTGCGTCCCCAGTCCGCGAGCGAGAGGTCGCGGACGTGGAAATCCTGTTTGGCCGAGCCATTGCCATTGCCGTTCTTCTTCGCCGGGCTTTTGGCGGGCTTGAAGCGCGATGGAGAGAGTTTGATCGTGGGCATAAATTACAGGGCTTTCTTAAGGGCCGCGGTTTTGTCGGTGACTTCCCACGTGAGGTCCTTGTCGTTCTTGCCGAAGTGACCGTAGTTGGTTGTCTTGGCGTAGATCGGGCGGCGGAGGTTGAGTTGTTCAATGATGTCCGCCGGCTGGAAGCTGAAGACGCGATTCACCGCGCGCACAATCTTCGATTCCGGTACCGTGGCCGTGCCGAAAGTGTCCACGCTCACGCTGACCGGATCGGGATGCCCGATGGCGTAGGCAAACTGGATTTCGCACTTCGCGGCAAGCCCGGCGGCCACGATGTTCTTGGCAACCCAGCGGCCCATGTAAGCGGCGCTGCGATCCACCTTTGTCGGATCCTTGCCCGAAAACGCGCCACCACCGTGCCGGCCCATCCCGCCGTACGTGTCGCAAATGATCTTGCGCCCGGTCAGGCCGGTGTCGCCTTGGGGACCGCCGACGACAAATCGGCCCGTCGGATTGATCAGATAGGTGGTTTTGTTCGTGAGCAGGCGCTTCGGCAGGACCTTCCTGATGACGTTTTCAATGCAAAACTTCTCGATCTCGGCGTGCTTGGCGTCGGCGGCGTGCTGCGTGGAAATGACGACATTGGAAATCGCCACTGGCTTGCCGTCTTCATAGACGACCGACACCTGTGATTTTGCGTCCGGACGCAGCCAGGCCGGACCTTTGCCGCTCTTGCGGATCCTCGTCAGTTCGCGACCGAGCCGATGCGCGAACATGATCGGAGCCGGCATGAGTTCGGGGGTCTCATTGCAGGCGTAGCCAAACATGAGCCCTTGGTCGCCGGCACCCTGCTTGGAAGTCTTCTTGCCCTTGGCCTTCCGGGCGTCCACGCCTTGGGCAATGTCCGGCGACTGTTGCGTGACGATGACGTTCACGAACACCTTGTCCGCGTGAAACACGTCGTCGTCGTTCACGTAGCCGATGTCGCGGATGGCCTGCCGGGCGATCTTCACGAAATCGAGCTTCGCCTTCGTGGTAATTTCGCCGCCCACGATGACGATGTTGCTCTTGGCGTAGCACTCGCAGGCCACGCGGCTGAATTTGTCCTGCGCCAGACAGGCGTCCAGAACGTAATCAGAAATGGTGTCGCACACCTTGTCCGGGTGGCCTTCGCCGACGGACTCGGAAGAGAAGATGAATCGGTTGCTCATGAACGGGCGTCTGTGTCGTTGTCGTTATTCAAATTGTCATATTGACGAATCAGGATGTGAAGATATATGATTCCCCGAATTCGTCAACGAGTTATTTGGGAAATCTGACAAGCTGACAGCAAGTATGACCTCGACTCTCAAAGCCCTCCGCGCCTTGTCCGACGCCACGCGGCTGCGCATTGTCGCGCTGCTCGCGAAGGAGGAATTGTCGGTCAACGAACTTCAAGACATCACGCGGCTGGGACAATCACGCATCTCCACGCACCTTGGTTTGCTGGCGGATTGCGGGCTGGTGTTATCGCGGCGCGAGGGTAAGCGGACGTTCTACCGGTTGAACGAGCCGTCCAACGGCTCGGTCTCGGAGATCATTCCGCTCGCCGTTGACGGGGCGAAGGAACTGCCGGAGAGCGCGGACGACGCGGTCAACCTCAAGCGCATTCTCAACCGCCGGCGCGAGCAGGCGCAGGTCTATTTCAACCAAGTGGCTGGGCGGTTCGACCGCGTCTATGGCCCGGGCCGCTCATGGCAGGCATTCGGGCACTTGCTCCTGCGCATCCTGCCGCCGCTGACCGTGGCGGACCTCGGCTCGGGCGAGGGGTTGTTGAGCGAGTTGCTGGCGCGTCGCTGCAAACGGGTCATCGCCGTGGACAACTCGGAAAAGATCGTGGCGTTTGGCGCGGCCAAGGCGAGAAAGAACGGGTTGAAGAACCTGGAGTTTCGCTTGGGCGATCTCTCCGAGCCGCCCATCGAGGCCCAAAGCGTGGACCTGGTGATTCTGAGCCATGCACTGCATCACGCCGAAGATCCTGGAAAGGCCCTGGCCAGTGCGCACCGCATCCTCAAGCCCGGCGGACAGGTACTGATCCTCGATTTGCTCAAGCACACGTTCGAGAAGGCGCGCGAGCTATACGGCGATCGCTGGTTGGGGTTTGCCGAGAGCGATCTCCACCGCTGGCTGGAGCGGGCGGGGTTCAGGAAGATTGAGATCACTGTCGTCGCACGGGAGGACGAGCCGCCGCATTTCCAGAGCGTGCTTGCTGGCGGGGAGAGGGCTTGACCTGTTACCGGATGGGCCGTCTTTTTCTCAACAGCTTCCGGGGTTGTTCCGGCTGGGCATTCCTGTAGAGTCGTAACCATGACAATGCGGCAGTTTTACGACTGGCAGAGCGCTGGCGGCGCCACGGACGTCGCCAAGCTGGTGCAGGCTCTGGAAGCTCGCGAAATCCCGTGGTGCATGATTGGCGGCTTGGCCGTGAACCACTGGGCCGAAGAGCCAATGGCCACGGCGTACGTGGACCTGGTCATCGCCGCGACACGGGTGGACGAGGCGGTGGCGGCGTTGCAGGAGTGCGGGTTCGCCGCCGAGCGGTATGAGTGGTCCATCAACTTGAAGGGCTGTTCACGCGTGAGCGTGCAGATCAGCACCGAAGCGTTCTATCGTGACTTTCCCTCGCGCTCCGTGCCGGCGGACGTGCATGGCATCTTGATGCGCGTCGCCTGTTTGGAGGATACCCTCGCTGGGAAACTCAGGGCTTACGCTGATCCACAGCGTCGGGCCAGCAAGCGGCAGAAGGACCTGACGGACATCGCTCGGCTAGTCGAGGCGCATCCTGAATTGCGCGTCAAGGTGCCGGTGGAAGTTTTGACCAAAGCGGGGCTTTGATGTCAGTGGTCGAAGGCAGGATTACTCCGCAACCTGCGCCTTGGGGAACTGCGATCCCTCGGCCACGGCGAACAGGTTCTTCATCGTGGCAAAGTAGAGCGTGCCGTTGGCGGCGATAGGGGTGCCGCTGATGGGATCGCCCAGGCTGGTTTGGCTAATCAGCTTCTTCTCCCTGTCGGCGGCGAAGACGAAGACCTCGCCACGGCGCGTGGCGAAATAGACCTTGCCGTCCGCAACCAGGGCTGACGCCCAGACCTCCGCAGCCGCATCGTGCGTCCAGAGTGCCTTGCCGTTGGTGGCGTCCACGCAGTGAATCTTGCGTCCGCAATCGGCAATGAACACCATGCCGTTCCAAACCGCCGGCGTGGCCATCACGTGCTTCTCCAAGGCGTAAGACCAGGCCAACGCGGTCTTCGTGACGTCGCCGGTACCCGTCGCGTCAATGCACTTCAACCACGCTTCGTTCTTGCCCCACCACAGGTCGCCGCCGCCAGCCACATAGAGGCGGTTGCCGTCAAACACCGGCATGCCGTGGATGTTGCTGGGGCTGACTTCGCGATTGCTCTTGTAACGATGCACGTCCTCCTTCGGCGCGGTTGGATCGAAATCGAATTGCCAGAGCTTCTTCAGCTTTGTGATTTCACCTGTTGGCGGGGCTTTGGCCAGCGGTTCGAAGGCATACACCACACCGTTGCCGCCACAGAAGAAGATCTGGGGCTTGCCGTTGACCTTGGCCAGCGCCGGCGCAGACCACGTGGAGTGGAAGATGTTCGAGCCAATGTGCTCGTCGTCGCGTGCGACCAGACGGCCGGTGGATTTCTCCAGCACGATCAAGCTGGGAGCGTCCGGCGCGTGGATTTCCGTGTGTGAGTCGTCCAGGCCGTTTGAGGTGTTGACGTAAAGGAAGTCGCCATCAACGAGCACCGACGCATGTGCGGAATCATGCTGGCGGACGCCGAGATCTTTCACCATGTCGAACACCCACAGGATGTCAGCATCGGTTTGTTTCGGTTCAATGGGCGTTTCTCCGGCGGGGACGCAATGACTGGCTTCGTCGCGGAACGGGCCGTCGTTGCCGTTGGCCAAGCCACGGGCATCGAGGCACAGCACCTCGCCGCGATTGCTGACGAGATACACGCGTTCACCTTCCACGGTTGGGGGCGAGCACGTGCCGGCCTTGGGCCAGTCCCAGTAAATGCTGGTCGTGATCTTCGGGATGACGAGTTGACAAAGCAATTCGGCGGTCTTTTCGTCAAGGCAAAGCAGCACACCGCGGTCGCCCTTGTGGCGTGGGTCGCGCGGGCGTTCGTTGTTGGTCCCGATGTAAACCCGCCCACCGGCCACCACCGGCGTTGCGTGCGTCTCGCTTCCCAACGGGGCAACCCACTTGATGTTCCGGCCGGTCTTGGGATCAAACGAGTCAGGCAAACCGCGCTCGCTGGACACCATGTTGCGCGTCCAGGCCGCGCCCCACTGTGCTTGGTCGGCAGCGGGCGCGGCAAAGCCGAAGCCACAGGCAATCGCCACCGCGATGAGACGTGAATGTACGGTGAAGGTGCGCATCGTCACTTCTTCGCGAGCACGGCCTTTACCCACGTCTGGTTGTCGAGATACCAGCGCACGGTTTCGCGGATGCCGCTTTCGAAGGTATGCGCGGGCGCCCAGCCGAGTTCGCGTTGAATCTTGCTGGCGTCAATGGCGTAACGGCGGTCGTGGCCGGGGCGATCCTTCACGAACGTGATCAACTTGCGCGAACTACCGCCCAACTCCGGCTTGAACTCGTCAATCAGGTCGCAGATCAATTCCACGATGCGCAGGTTCGCCCACTCATTGTGCCCGCCAATGTTGTAAGTTTCGCCCAGCTTGCCACGGGAGACGACCTGCCACAGCGCCTCGGCGTGATCGCACACGTAGAGCCAGTCGCGCACGTTCATGCCGTCGCCATAGACCGGCACGGGCTTCCGTGCCAGCACGCTCTGAATCACGACCGGAATCAACTTCTCTGGAAACTGGAACGGGCCGTAGTTGTTCGAGCAATTCGTAATCACCGTCGGCAAGCCGTAGGTGTGGTGGTAAGCACGGACCAGCATGTCTGATGAAGCCTTGCTGGCGGAGTAAGGGGAGTTCGGCGCGTAAGGTGTGGTCTCCGTGAAGAAACCAGTTGCGCCGAGCGAGCCATAGACTTCGTCGGTGGAGATGTGGTGAAACTTCTTTCCGGCGAAATTGGCCTCCCATTGCGAGCGGCACGCTTCCAGCAGATTGAACGTGCCGACGATGTTCGTGGAGATGAAATCGCCCGGGCCGGTAATGGAGCGGTCCACATGCGATTCCGCCGCCAGATGCATGACGTGCGTGATGGCGTGCTTGCGAACAACCTCCAGCACGGCGGCCTTGTCGCGGATGTCGAGCTTCTCAAAGCGATACTTCGGATGCTGGGCCACGCCCTCGAGGTTTTCCAAGTGGCCGGCATAGGTCAGGCAATCGAGGTTGACGAGCTTTGTGACCTCGGGACGGTCAATGACGTGTTGAATAAGGTTTGAGCCGATGAAGCCGGCGCCGCCGGTGATGAGAAGATTCATGAGATTTCAGATTTCAGATTGCCGACTGTGGGGATCATGGTTTATCGAGTACCTGCCTCAAACTGTATTCCCAATTGGGGAGTCCGATGCCAAAGGTCCTGAGCAGTTTTTCACAAGACATCACGGAATACGCCGGGCGCTTGGCGGGCGTCGGGTAATCGGCGGTGGGGATGGCTTCGACGACTTTGCACTTCCGCTCGGCTGGCGGCATCAACTCCACAATGCGCGAGGCGAATTCGTGCCAGTTTGTTTCACCGCCGGCGCGGAGATGATATACGCCGCTCAACTCTCGTGCCTCGGCCAAAGAGAGCGTCTGCTTGAGAGCCAGGGCCGTGGCTTCAGCAATCATCCGCGACCAGGTGGGGCTGCCGATTTGATCCGCAACCACCCGCAACGTCTCTCGTTCGCGGGCGAGGCGCATCATGGTGAGCATGAAATTTTGGCCCCGCGCGCCATAAACCCAGCAGAGCCGAAAGATCAGATGATTGCAGCCGACTTGCTGAATCGCCTGATCTCCGGCGAGTTTGGTGCGCCCGTATGCGCTCAACGGATTCGGAGCGTCCGTCTCGATGTAGGGCGTGCGCTTCGTGCCGTCAAATACGTAGTCCGTGGAGAAATGAACGAGCAGCGCGCCGGTTTGCTTGGCGGCTTCAGCCAGCACCCCCGGCGCAAGTCCATTGATAAGCATGGCGCGCTCGGGTTCGCTTTCCGCCTTGTCCACAGCGGTGTAGGCACAGGCGTTGACAACGATGGTCGGCTTGTGCTCCAGCACGAGTTTACGGAGCGCGGCGCCTTCGGCAAAATCAATCTCCGGATAGTCGAGCGCCCACACCTGTCCCAACGGCGCGAGCGTGCGCTGCAATTCCCAGCCCACCTGGCCGTTCTTGCCGAGCAACAGAATCTTCGGAGGGTTCATAGACTAGGAGTTGAAGAACAGAAGTCGGCGCTTTCGCGACGCGTCATGTAGTGCGGCGTTCATTCTCATGCAAACAGCTTCTCCGGAGGCACGTCCTTCAGTCGCGGCGCACGCTGGTCCTTCTCCGACAAGACCGGATTTGTCACGGGCCAGTGGATGCCGATGTCCGGGTCGTTCCAAGCGATAGTTGCTTCGTGCTGGGGCGTGTAAAACTCACTGCATTTGTAGAAGAACAGCGCGGTTTCGCTGAGCACGGCGAAACCGTGCGCGAAGCCGGGTGGAATGAAAAACTGCCGTTTGTTCTCCGCGGACAGATTCACGCCATGCCAGCGCCCGAACGTGGGTGAACTGCGCCGGATGTCCACCGCCACGTCGAACACCTCGCCCTGGAGCACGGACACCAGCTTGGCCTGGGCCTCGGGATTCTGAAAATGCAGCCCGCGCAACGCGCCGCGGCGGGAGAACGACAGATTGTCTTGCACGAAGGTCGCAACGATGCCGGCCTCGCGATAACGCCGTTCGTTCCAGGATTCCAGAAAGAAGCCGCGGGCATCGCCGAACACTTTCGGCTCGATGAGCAGCAACCCTGCAATGTCGAAGCGGGTGATGTTCATGCCCCGCGCTTTGCTTCCGCGATGACTTCGCGGTCGAGATACTCGCGGTATTCGCACTTGGGCATCTTTGCCGTGAGCGCTTCGAGTTGCTCCAAGGTCAGAAAGCCGCGATGGAACGCCGCCTCTTCCGGGCAGCCGATCTTGATGCCTTGCCGTTTTTCGATTGTTTGCACGTAAGCCGAAGCCTCGTGCAGGCTGCTGCTCGTGCCCGCGTCCAGCCACGCGAAGCCGCGCCCCAAGCGGTACACCCGCAGAACGCCGCGCCGGAGGTATTCCACGTTGACGTCGGTGATCTCCAACTCGCCGCGTGCCGACGGCTTGAGCGCCTTGGCGATGGCCACGATCTCGTTGTCGTAAATATACAGGCCCGGCACGGCGTAATTGCTCTTCGGCTGCTTGGGCTTTTCTTCGATGGATATCGCTCTCCCCTCGGCGTCGAACTCGACCACCCCGTACCGCTCGGGGTCGTTGACATGGTAGCCGAAAATCACCGCCCCGGTCTTGAAGTCGGCAAAGGCCCGTTGAAAGCTGTCGCCGCCGTAGAACACGTTGTCGCCGAGGATGAGCGTGACGGCGTCCTGGCCGATAAACGAGTCGGCGATGCGAAAGGCCTGCGCGATACCCTCGGGCCGGGCCTGCTCGCGGTATTCGATGCTCAAGCCCCATTGGCTGCCGTCGCCGAGGAGTTGACGGAATCGCGGCAGGTCCTGCGGCGTGGAGATGAGGCAAAACTCGCGGATGCCGCCCTCGATCAAGGTCGTGAGCGGGTAGTAAACCATGGGTTTGTCATAGACCGGCTGAAGTTGCTTGCTGGCCACCAGGGTGAGTGGGAACAACCGCGAGCCGGCGCCCCCGGCGAGGATGATGCCTTTCATGCGGATGAAATTAGGAGACGTGGCTGAGTATGCAAAGCGAAAGTTGCCGACGTCGCTTCGAGCCTAAATCGTCCCCGAGCGGCGTGGGAACTTCACCCGAGGGGGGCTGGAGAGCAGCGTCAACGTGCTGTCGGCATCTTGCTGACAGAACCATCTGATTCCTGAGAGTAAGATGGAACTTTCGGCGAGGGCGACGGAAGCACGTTGCGGTCGGCGAGGATTCCATTTCCTACCCGCCAGGCGTTGCCAGCCGGCTCAGCCGGATGCCTTCACGGCGGAACACCGTCGCCTCCACGCGCGGAACGTACATTTGTGTTTCCGCTGGCAAGTGGGGCGCGATGGCGTCGAAGCTCCGCGCGTGGTGTTTCTCCAGCAGCTTGCCCACCCGGCCTTCGCCCGCATTGTAGGCCGCCACCGCCAGCGGCCAGTCGCGAAACCGCTTGTGCAGGGCCTTGAGATAATCCGCCGCCGCCTGGGCGCTGGGCTCGACTTGGTAACGCTGGTCAAACGGCCAACGCCGCAGCCCGAAGCGTATGGCGGTCTCGGGCATGAGCTGGAACAAACCCGCGGCGCCGGCGGGACTTTTCGCGCGCCGGTCAAACGACGACTCGACCTCGGCCAGCCAGATCAGTTCCGGGGGGACGCGCCGTGTGGTGAAAACGCCTTTCAATTGCGGGACCAATGAGTCCGCGCCTTTGGGGAGCGGACGCTGCGAGAGCTTCTTCTCCCAAACCTTGCGCTCCAGAACCGGCGGCGGATTGGTGGGCGGTGGCGGAGGCTGGCCGGGCATGAGCTTGGGTGGCGGTTGCGCGCGGCGCATTTCCTCAGCGGCGTCCAGGTAATCCATCCGCGCCCGCAACCACGCCGCATAGGGTTGCGTTTCCTCGTGCGCGTCGAGCAGCGGCAAGATCGCCTTTGCCGCGTCTTTGAGCGCCGCCAGATCGAGGACGCGCTCCCCGCCAAGCTGCCGCGCGAATTGGCTGAGGAACGCCTCGACCCGTTGTTGGTCCACCTCGCCCAGTGCCGCCAGGAAATCGTCGTCGAGGTTTTCCTCCGCCCATTCCTGCACTGCGGCCGCAAGGTCGTTCAGGTTTGGTTCGGTGGTTCGATTCGTTTGCGCTGGCCCGTGCCAGGCCACGAGGAGTAGGGCGATGAGCAGCAGTTGAATCTTCACGGCTCTTCGACGGGGCAGGGGAGGGCGATGTTCAATGGCGGCCATCACACGAAGAACCGTCGGCCTCGCGATGGTCTGGGGTTGGGCGCCGTCCGCAGCAGGAAACGCGGGCGTCCCCCACTCTGGGCGTGAGTTCAGACAACCCGCAGCAGTCGCAGCGCCGACACGAAAGTTGACGTTCCGATACGCGCGCTCGGCCACCACGGCGCACGAGCGCTGCCGCGGGGCGGCCCAAGCGTCCTGCCGCCCGCCGCCAGCAACGCCCATCTTGGTGGGATTTTGGTGGCGCTGCTGTTGCCCAGCCTGAGCCCGGTCAAACCCGGCAGCCGCACCTCGGCTACGGACCGAGACGTTAAGTGGCTTCAAGAGCACTGCCCCGAGCCGCGATAATTCAGGGGCACTTTGTCCTCCCCCCAAGTCAGCGCGATGGCGTAGGGTTTTGGCACTATTTTCTGGGCAACCCCTTTGATCTCTGTTCAGATGGGGCCAATGAAACGAGATCTTACGCGATGTGGCGCAGGTGACGAGGCGGCCCTGACCGGGGTGGTCGTCCGCTTGATCCGGCCCCAGGAATTGCGTCGGTGGAACCGGCTCATGGCCCAGCAGCACTATTTGGGCAACGCTCATCTGGTGGGGGAAACGCTCCGCTATGTGGCCGAACGCAAAGGCCGGTGGCTGGCTTTGCTGGGTTGGTCCAGTGCCGCCTATCATCTGCGCGAGCGCGAGCGCCACATCGGCTGGTCCACGGCTCAGCGTCAGAGCCGGCTGCCTTTGGTGGCCTGTAATGCCCGGTTTCTGATTCTGCGGGGGGTGAGCCAACCCAATCTGGCCAGTTATGTGTTGGGCGCCTGCACCCGCCGCCTGTCGGAGGATTGGCAGGCTATGCACGGTCACGGCCTGCTGTTGGTGGAGACGTTCGTGGATCCCCAACGCTTCCAGGGCACCTGCTATCGGGCCGCCGGCTGGCAACGTCTTGGGGCGTCCAAGGGCTTTGCCCGACGCACCCGCGACTACTACCTGCCCCACGACCAGCCGAAGGAATTGCTGGTCAAAGCCCTTCATCCTCG
Source organism: uncultured Verrucomicrobiota bacterium (assembly GCA_964548925.1). Classification (GTDB taxonomy): domain Bacteria; phylum Verrucomicrobiota; class Verrucomicrobiia; order Limisphaerales; family MWDV01; genus MWDV01. Next base: position 10,857 of record CAZJTM010000164.1, read on the forward strand.
CGCCCTGCAATGGCTCAAAGCCGCCCAGTTGCCGGAGCCTTGGGTGGCCGCCGAGCAACCCTTGGCCCCCCGCTCCCCTTGGCGTCTGGCCCAATGGCAATCGCTCTACGAGTGGTTCGGCGACCTGCCCGATGCCCGCAGTCCCCACGGCCGACTCCATTCCGTGCGCACCATCGTGACCATCGCCGCGGCGGCGGTCCTGGCCGGGGCGCGGGGCTATCTGGCCATCGCGGAATTTGCCGCTCGCCTGACGCAGCGCCAACTGGCGTCGGTGCGGGCTTATGTGGACCCGAAAACCGACCGCCGCGTCGCCCCGGGCTACAACGCCCTCTGGCGCGTGCTCACCCACCTGGACGCCCAGGGCCTGGACCAGCGCTTGTCGCAGTGGTTCAGTCAGCTCGATCCCCAACTCCGGGCCCTGGCCGTCGATGGCAAGACCCTGCGCGGCACCGCCGGGCCCGACGGGCAACCTCTGCACCTCCTGGCCGCACTGTCCCACCAAACCCGCGCCACCCTGGCGCAAACCCCCGTGCCCGACAAAACCAATGAAATCACCGCCCTGCCCGACTTGCTGGCCTCCTTGCCGCTGGACGATGTGGTCGTGACCGCCGACGCCCTCCACACCCAGCGCGACACCGCTCGCTTCCTGGTGTGCGACAAAGGCGCCGATTATCTGCTGGTCGTCAAAGACAATCAACCCACCCTCCACCAGAAACTCCAACGCCTGCTGCCGCAGAGCGCTTTTTCCCCCTCGACGCACCCAAGTTGAAAAAGCCCACGGCCGGCTCGAAAAACGCGCCGTGATCTCTCGCCCACTCGACGGGGCCGCGGTGGACTTCCCTTTCGCCGCCCAAGCCGTGCGCCTGGACCGCTGGACCGACCGGGGTGGCGGTACCATCCATCAGGAAACGGTCTTTCTGCTCACCAGCCTGGAAGCCCAACGCGCCGATGAAACCACCCTCCACCGCTTGGCCCGTGGACATTGGACCATCGAAAATGGACTCCACTGGGTGCGCGATTGGAACTGGGACGAGGATCGTTGCCCCATCCGCCATCCCAACGGGGCCCGCGTCATGGCCAGTTTGCGCAACCTGGCCATCGGCTATCACCGTTGGGAACAGCGCCAGGCCAAGAAACCACGTTCCTTGGCCAGCCTCCAACGTGACTTCGCCGCCCGCAATCACCTGGCCTTGCGCCGCATGACCCAACCTTGGCCTGGCGCGGCCCAGCCCGCAAAATCACCAGCAGCGTAAAGTGGCCCTAGGGCTTTTGGAGAAAGACATCGCCTTGCCGACCCCTCCAAACTAGAGTGGGCGTATGAAACCAGTGTCGGTTCTGCTCGGGCTACTGCTTGCGGTTGGTTCAGCGCAGGCAGCCGAGAATGCGCCGCCCCTAAAACGGCTCTATCTCGTCCACTTCTCGCACACGGATTTCGGCTTTACCGATCTCCAGAGCGTTTGTCGCGAGCTGCAGGTGCGCTATCTCGACATGGCGGTGGACGCCGTGCTCGCCACGGCTGCGGGCCCGGAGGAACGGAAATTCCGCTGGACGGCGGAGTCCACGGTAGCCGTAGCCGACTGGTGGGAACAGGCGACGCCGCAGCGCCGGCAGGAATTCCTCCGCGCTTTGGAGACCGGTCAGTTGGAAGTCGCGGCGATGCCGTTCAATCAAACGCCGTTCCTCAACGCGCGGCAGTGGCGGACAATGTTGCATTGGTTGCCGGAAGACCTGTGGCAGAAGTGCAAGCCAACCATTGCCGTGCAGAACGACGTGAACGGCTTGCCGCGCGCCGGGGCGACGGCGCTGCTGGATCGAGGCATCAAGCATCTCTTCATGGGCATCAACGCCGACAGCGGCGGGCCGCCGTTTTATCGTCCGTCCGCCTTCTGGTGGAAGATGCCCGATGGCCGTCGGCTCTTTGTCTGGCTGAACCACAGTTATCCCGCCGGCTTTGATTTCTTCGAGACCTACGAATGGCGGCGCGGCCCGGTGCCGCGTGCTGGCGATCTGCAATTCCGCCCGCCGCGCGGCTGCGATGTTTTCAAGACGGACGAGGCCTCGCTCCGTGCCGCGCAGGCACAATGCCTTCGTCGCATCGAGCAACTGCGGAAGGAGGGCTATCCGCACGACGTGCTGACGATTTCCGTGACCAGCCAGTGGCGCATGGACAACGACCCGCCGTTTCCACACCTGGCGGAGTTTGTGGCCGCGTGGAACAAGCTGGGCTTGCAGCCGGAACTGCGCTTCGTCACCGCGTCGCAGGCGGTCCGCGAAATGGAGAAGGCCATCGGCGACAAGGTGCCGGAATACACCGGCGAGTTCACCGACTGGTGGGCCAATGGCACGGCGAGCGGGCCGCGCGAAGTGGCCGCCAGCCGGTTCGCCAAACGGCTGCTCGCCGCGGCGGAGTCGTCCCTGTGGGGGGCGATGTCTCCGACGGCGCACGCCAAAGCGGAGTCGCTCTACAAAGATCTCTGTCTGTTCGACGAGCACACGTGGGGATCGAGCATGAGCGTGGCGACGCCGTGGACGCTCGAACTGATCAGGCTGGGCCTGCCCAAATACGCCGATGGGGTGGCGTGCAACCTCTGGTACGGGCCGGTGGAGGATCTGTGGGAGATCGAGGAGTTCATGGAGCGGGTCCGGGCGGTCTGGCCGGAGGCGAAGTTCTACGCGAACGGCGTGGGTTACGTGGATCATCGCGGTCTGCACGACGCGTATCAGGCGGGCGTGGTGGCGCAAACGATGTTCACGCTGTGGGATATCGGATGGGACAGTGCCCCCTACTACCTTTATGCCTTCAGCCTCACAGCCGACACGAAGCAAGACTTCGGCATCATGAATCTGCCTACCCGGGACAAGCCCGGCGAGTTCAGCGACGCGTGGAGGGCTTATCAGACCATCGCCCACACGTTCTACGACCGCGCGCAGATGAAGCCGCCGGGGTTCGCCGTCTCGCTTCGGCAGGCACAGGTGCTGCGCGCAGCCGACGGGACGACGATCCGTCTGGCGCCCCCGCAGCCGGTGTGCAAGGCATACGTTCGCGCCGACGGCGAGTTGATCGTCTACTTGGCCTATCGCAATTTCCGCGAGCCGCGGGACGGGCGTTGGGACATGATCCTGCCCGCGGGGCCGTGGGGCTGCCCTGAGCGGATATCAATCCTGGACTACACGAAACGGTCGGCGTTGGCACACCGATGCGAGGGCGATCGACTGGTCATCGAGGATCTTCCCGTGGGACTTGAGCCGACGATCGTGACGCTGCGCAGGACAGAGCGCGTAGAATAACATGTCGCTGCGTGGGGTATTGAGCGACCACAAAGGAGGCGGCGTATGAGGTTCCGACACCGGTGGGGATGGTTGGTCTTGGGCGTCCTTCTGGCGGGCGGGGCGTGGTCTCGCGCTAGCGAGGGCCCCGCGTTTCAGGTCGATGTCATCGACACCAAGATCATCTACACGGCCACGCCGTCCGACAGCAGCGTGCCCGGCTTCAAACCGCACATCAACTTCCCGTGGCTTACCAAGCGGGGGGACGGCAGCCTTCTGGTGTGGTTCACGATCGGGCAGGCCCACGGCGTGGGATTATTCGGACTCGCCTCGACCAGCAATGACAACGGCCAGACCTGGTCGACGCCGTCGTCGTCGTGGCCCTCCACGCCGTATATGACTCAGATCCGCCCGCCGGGCCAGATCAGCCGCGGCTTCATCATCGACCACTACCCCGATCCGCCGACGCCGTTCACCACATTCACGGACCCCCGCGGGAGTTCGACGGACGGCGGGCTGAACTGGACGTGGACCACGGCCTACTACGAT
>CAZJTM010000165.1:0-14504 GCA_964548925.1 uncultured Verrucomicrobiota bacterium
AGCCGTAGCAGCGTCTCGGCAGTGCGCCGCTCACTCTCGGATGGGGAAGATGGCGGCGCTCTGCCGAGACGCCGCTACGCTGAGGTTCATGGCGAAGGCGAGGTGGAAGGCCATCCGAATGGACCCGGGCAACCCAGCCCGGTTGCCGACCCGGACGATGGCCAGGCCTCCGAGAACGCGCCGGCTTGGTTGTTCCGGCGGTTGCTGTTCGCCACCGGTCTCATCGCGTGCCCCTCCGCCCGCAGATGACAGCAATTCTCACTATGGACCCGATAGGGACGCCGGGTGAGGGCACCCGGCCTACAACCGGGCGGTTTTGTGCGAATGTAGGCCGGGTGCCATCACCCGGCGGAGTTCGACACCATCACAATGAGAATTGCCGCGTTCATGAAGCGCCGCGTTGACAACCCGCTCCGAATGGCCGTTCAATGCGGCGCACACGTCCGGCGACCGCGCTGTGCGGTGGCCGGCGTCTCTGGGACCATGGCCTTCCGTCTCGAACTGCGAATCGTTGCCGGCCCGCTGCGCGGCAAACTCCTCACCTTTGCCGAAGACGGCCGGATCGTGTTCGGACGAGATCGCGAGGGCGAGCCGGGAGAACTGCCCGAGGTGGACCCCCGCGCGTCGCGCCGCCATTTCCAACTTGAGATCGAAGCGCCCCGGGCCTGGGTGCGGGACTTGGGCAGCACGCACGGGACGTTCGTCAACGATCGCGATTGCCGGCCAGCGGACGGGGACCAGAGCGGTTCACCCCGCGTGGAATTGCAGGACGGCGACCGCATCGAGGCGGGCGAAACCCGCTTTGCGGTAACACTCCATCGGCAGGAAACTTCCAGCCCGGCGGGGCGACAAGAGGGCGGGTTGATCCTGCAAAACCGGGTCGGCCCGCCGCAGATCGAGGGCGTCGAGATTCGCCGCAGACTCGGGCGCAACGCCTGGGGCGCGGCGTTTCTGGGCCACCGGCGTTGCCCAGACCGCCTCTGCGTGATCAAGGTGGTGCGCGCGGATCAAGACTTGGGGCCGGACCTGCCGGAATTGCTGGAGCAAGCCTGCGCCACGTTGCGCGCGGTGCGCCATGAGAATCTGGTCCGCGTGCGGGATCACGGCGTGACCCGGTTTGGCGCCGCCGGCTGGGGGCTTTGCCTTGAGATGGAATACTGCGAGGGCGGCAACCCCACCGAGGCGGCGGCGGAGCAAGGCGGCCGGCTGCCCGCGCATGAAGTCCACGCCATCCTGGGCGACGCCCTTGCCGGCCTAGCCTGCCTGCACGCCCGGGGCCTGATTCACGGCAACTTGAAACCCAGCAACCTGTTGTTCGCGACCGAGGACGGGCGGCGGCGCGCCAAACTGGCGGACTTCGCCCTGCTGCCCACCCTGCAACGCGTGCTGGCCACCGGCTCCCCGGCGGCGGGCGCCGCCGCCGCCGCGCGGGCTTTTGTGGCGCCGGAACAAGTCGGGAATCCCGAGTTCCTTTCCCAGGCCGCCGACGTGTGGAGCCTGGGCGCGGTGTTTCATCTGTTGCTGACCGGCCAGCCGCCGGAAACCGCCAGCGAACGGAGCCGTGTCGGCGCGGGACCGAAGCGCCGCCGCGGCGACTCCATTCGGAAACACTACCGCGTCGTGCCGCGCGGCTTGGAGGGACTGTTGGAGTTGATGGATCGCGCGCTCGCCGCCTCGCCCGAGGACCGCTTTCGCAGCGCGCCCGCCATGTGGGAGCAGTTCCAGCGGCTGCCGCCGCCCCCCGCCATCCGGGTGGAGTACTTGTGATCGTTCCGCGAATGGGTCCATACGCTTGCTCAGCGATCAGGCTTCCGTGGCTGGGTAACGGCCTGGGTGTCGCCTTCACCCAAGAGATGCTCTACCAAGCGCGGCACGTAACTCCCCGTGCGCTCGACCGCGTTCGTGTCCTGCCGGGGCATGGTGCGGAGGAATTCGCGGAGCGGCTCCGCCTTCTTCCCCAGCGCCTCGATGGCGCTGAGCGCTTCGAGCGAGATGAAGACGCCATTCTTGTCCGGGGCCGCAAGGTCCTTGAGAACGGGCAACGCCTGCGCGAGATCGTCGGCGCTGCCGTGCAGGCCCAACGCACGAGCGGCGGCGATGCGGACGCTGGGCGACTCGTCCTGGAGCGCGGTGCGCAAGTCCTCGCGTGCGGCGGTGACTGCGGCGGCATCGCGCATCGCCAGCCCCAGCGCGGCCCAGTAGCGCACGCCGCTGTCGCGGTCCTTCAGGCTGTCCTTCAGTTTGGGCAATGCTTCGGACTTCAAATCTGAAGCCAGTTCCGCCATCGCCAGCACGCGCTCGCACGGATACCGCACCGCATCGCGCCCAAGTTCGTAAGGTGTCGAACCGGCGGCGCGGCGGTGCATCTCAGCCTCGGGCAGGAAACCCACATCGCGCGTGGCCAGCAGGTGCTCGCGCAAAGTTTGGCGGAGTTCGTCGAGAACGGCGACGTGGTCGGCGTCGCTGGCCAGGTTGCGCACCTCATCGCGGTCCTGCTGCAAATCGTAGAGCTCCTCCGGCGGTTTGGTTTCCCAGAGAAAGGTCCGCGGTGGCTGGAGCTTGCCGGCGTCGTGGAGTTCCTTCCAAACCCGGGTGGTCGGCGTCTCGAACAAGTAGGCAATGTGTTGGCCGTAGATCAGGTCGGGCCGGAAGTTGCGAATGTAGATGAACCGGTCATTGCGGACACTGCGCACGAGGTCGTAGCGTTCGTCCATGCGCCCGCGAAAGCCGAACTGGTAGCGTGGCGACGGCGTGGCGAACCGGCCCAGGAAGGCGTGGCCCTGCATCCAGTCCGGCGGCTTGATGCCGGCCAGGCTGAGTAATGTTGGCGCGAAATCCACGAAGCCGACCAGGCGATCCGTCGCCGCGCCGGGGGCGTAATCCGGCGGGGCAAGGTGCTTGAACTTCGCTGGCACGCGAACCAGCAGCGGCACATGGAGGCCGGAGTTGTAGGGCCAACGTTTGCCGCGCGGCAGGCCGGCGCCGTTGTCTCCGTAAAAGAATACGATGGTTTCTTCCGCCAGACCGGCGTCCTCCAGTTCTTGGAGATGTCGCCCGGCCACGGCGTCCATCGCAGTGATGTTATCGTGGTAGCGGGCCCAGTCCCGGCGTACTTCCGGCGTGTCGGGATGATACGCCGGCAGGCGCAGCTTGGCGGGATCGTGTTGGAGCGGCCCGGTGCGGGAGCGAATCTGACCCTCATGGCTGAGTTCGATGTTGAAGGCGGCGAAGAACGGCTGGCCCGGCTGCCGTTTTTTCCAGTGCGCCTGCTTGGAGGATTCATCCCATACCTTGCGGGGCTGTTCGACGTTGTAATCCTCTTTGGCATTGTTGGCGCAGTAATAGCCGCGCTCGCGGAGGAACTGCGGATACAGGTGCAGGAAGTCCGGCATCTTCACCAAGCTGCGCATGTGCTCGGCGCCGGCGCTTGTCGGATACACGCCGGAAATGAGCGTGGTGCGCGCCGGCGCGCAGACCGGCGCGGTGGACCAGCATTTCGTGTAGCGGAGCGCCGTGGTGGCGAAGCGATCCAGGTGGGGCGTGACGGCGTCGGCATCGCCGTAACAGCCGAGGTGCGGGTTGATGTCCTCCGCCACGATCCAGAGGATGTTGGGGCATTCGGCCGGGATCGCCGCCATTCCCGCGCCCGCCAGCAGACTGGCCAGGACGGACAGCGCCAACAGGAAGCGAAAGTGGAAGCCGCGTTTCCCCGGAGGAGGGAACCTGTGTCCGGGCAATGGAATTGTCATGCGCCGAGATTGCCCCAGGACAAACGCCGAGGCAATGCCGGGCCGCCGCGTCCCTTGCGGCAATCGCCCCCCGGCGTTGACTCACGCGCCGTGTCGTGATGAAGTGAGGACATGAAACTGGCGATCTCGATCCTCGTCGCGCTCCTTCCCTTGGCTGCGTTGCCGCAGATTCCCGAACCGGTTCTGCCGCAGGGCGTGGGCGTGAACATCCACTTCGTCACCGGCCACGAGCGCGACTTGGACCTGATCGCGACGGCGGGCTTCAAGTTCATCCGCATGGACTTTGGCTGGGAGGCGACCGAGAAGGCGCGCGGCGAATACCATTGGGCCGGATATGATGAACTGACGGCGAACCTGGCGAAGCGCGGCATTCGCCCGCTCTACATCCTCGATTACTCGCACCGGCTTTATGAGGACACGGTGGAGACGACCAATCCGATCTCCGGCAAGGCGGAGCGGAACATCGCGTCGCCGCGCAAGCCGGAGAGCGTGGCGGCCTTTGCGAAGTGGGCCGGAGCGGCGGCGAAACACTTCGCCGGGCAGAAGGTGATCTGGGAGATTTGGAACGAGCCGAACATCTTCTTCTGGCGGCCCCAGCCGAAGGTGGAGGATTACATCACCCTGGCGCTCGCCACCTGCAAGACCATTCGGGAAGCCGACCCCGCCGCCACGATCCTCGGTCCGGCCGTTTCCGAATTCGCTCCGGCGTTCATGGAGAAGTTCCTCGCCTCGGGGGTGCTCGAATACTTGGACGGCGTGAGCGTGCATCCCTACCGGCACAAGCGCCCTCCGGAGACGGTGGCCGCCGAGTATCGCAAGTTGCGCGAGCAGATTGACCGTTACGCGCCGGCCGCCAAGAAGGGCAAACTCCCGATCGTGAGCGGCGAGTGGGGTTATTCCACAGACGGCAAGGACGTGTCGCTGGAAACCCAGGCGGCCTACCTCGTCCGGCAGCAGTTGTTCAATCTGTTCAGCGGGGTACCGCTCTCCATCTGGTACGACTGGAAGAACGACGGGGAAGACCCGCAGGAACGCGAGCACAACTTCGGCACCATGACGCACGACCTGAAACCCAAGCCCGCTTACACCGCCGTGCAAACCCTGACCCGCGAACTGGCCGGCTTTCGCGTGATGGAGCGGCATGCCACCGGCAACGACGACGATTTCGTGCTGGTGCTGAAGAACGCAGCCGGCGACACGAAGCTCGCCGTGTGGACTGTTGGCCAATCACACCCCCTCACGCTTGAAACGTCTGCAGCCGGGGAGCCGTTGCGGTTGGAGTTGACCGCCATGCCGCAGTATGTCGCCCTGGCGCGCGGCACCAGCTTGAAGGGCCCGCTGCGTTGAGGCGTCCTGGGCCCTGAACATCCGCAGCGTGCTTCCGGCGTCCTCGCCGGAAGAACCATCTGGGGACATGCTGAGAACGGTCCTTCCGGCGAGGACGCCGGAAACAGGTTGGAGCCGTGGCTGAAATCGCCGCCTCGGGAAAGGATTCAAAGTTTTTGGCCAAGCCGCCGCATGCGCCGGAACGCAGACCGGGCGGCTCAGCACGCTTCGCCTGGCAACAGCCCCTGCCGCCGCAACTCGGCGGTGTAGCCTTCCCGAAACGTCGGGAACTTGAGCGCGCAGCCCAGTTCCGCGCGGAGGCGATGGTTGGAAACCCGCTTGTTCGTCGCGCCGCGCCGGCGCATCGAGTAGGGATCTTCCGGGGTGGCCCTTGGCAGGGGCAATTTCAATGTCTCCGCCAGCCAGGTGTAAACCGTGACCAGCGTCGCAGGCTCGTCGTCGCACACATTGTAGGCTTGGCCGGGCCGCCCGCGCTCCAGCGCCGCAAGGATCGCGCTGACGACGTCGTCCCGGTGGATCATGTTCACGAAACGCCGGCCCGCGCCCTCGAGGCGTGCCTGACCGCGCAGGAATTCACGGAGATAGTAGCCACGCCCGGGCCCATAGATGCCGGCCACGCGGAGCACGATGCCCGGGAAACCGTTCGTCCGTGCGGTGTCCAGCAGAGTTTGCTCCGTTTCCACCAGCACCCGGCCCGTGTCTGTATCCGGCGCCGTCGGCGCGGACTCATTCACGAGTGAGCCGTCGTCCTGCCCATAAACACTCGTGCTGCTGGTATAGAGGTACCGGGCGGGCGGCGCAGCAGCGAGCCAAGCGATCAGGTTGCGCGTCCCCTCCAGGTAGAGCCGGCGATAGTCTGCGACGTCACTGCTCCCCGAGCCGGCACAATTCACCACCCAATCGCAGTCCCGCGGCAGCTTGGCGAGACTCGTTGGGTTTGTGATGTCGGCAAACAGCGGTTGAATGCCCGCGGAGAGCAGTTCGCTGCCGGTGGCGGGATTGCGCCGCACACCGAAAACCACGTGCCCGCGCCGCGCCAGTTCCGCGCCCACCGCCAGCCCCACGTAGCCACAACCGATGATCAAAACTCGCATGACCGAACTTTAGAGTCGCCCCGCGCCGATGCAAACGAACCGTCGCCCACGGGCCGCGGGTCGGTCCGGCAGGGCAGTCGCGCATGGGGGTGGAAACCCGGAGCTGAAAGAGGTTTTGTTTCAAAACCCCACGGCAGCTACTTTGGGGGCGTGCCTGAAGTGCCGACCATTGAATTCCCCGTCGCCCCGGCGACGAATGTTCCGCAGGCGCGCACCCCTGATCAGCGCTGGCCGGAGTTGCTCGCCCCCGCCGGCGATTGGGAATGCGCCCGGGCCGCCGTCGAGAACGGCGCGGACGCCATCTATTTCGGTCTCGACCGTTTCAACGCCCGGCTGCGCGCCAACAATTTCACCACCGCCGATCTGCCGAGGCTCATGGCGTTCTTGCATCGCCGCGGCGTGAAGGGCTACGTCACGCTCAACACCCTGGTGTTCGAGAACGAAATGGCCGAAGCGGAGGAGCACCTGCGCGCCATGATCGCGGCGGGCGTGGATGCGGTGATTGTGCAGGATGTGGGGGTTGCCCGGCTGGTGCGGCGGCTCTCGCCGGATTTCCCGATGCATGCTTCCACGCAGATGACCATCACCAGCGCAGCGGGCGTGGCCTTCGCGAGGGAGTTGGGTTGCAGCCTCGTGGTGCTGGCGCGGGAGTGTTCGATTCAGGAGATCGAGAAGATCCAAGCCGCCGACCGTAGCCGCGCTTGTGAAAGCGCGGATGGCCGGACGGCTGAACCGGCCCGCGCTTTGACCAGCGCGGCTCCCATGCCTGTGGAAGTCTTCGTCCACGGCGCATTGTGCGTGGCCTACTCTGGCCAATGCCTCACCAGCGAAGCCCTGGGTGGCCGGTCCGCCAACCGCGGCGAGTGCGCACAGGCCTGCCGCATGCCCTACGAGTTGATTTCCGATGGCCGGCGGGTGCCGCTGGGCGACCGCAGATATCTGCTCAGTCCCCAAGACCTGGCGAGCGTCGAGTTGTTGCCCGAACTGATCCGCGCCGGCGTGGCGTCGCTGAAGATTGAGGGCCGGCTCAAGTCGCCGGAGTACGTCGCCAACATCACGCGCGTTTACCGGCAGGCGCTGGATGAGTTGCGATTTCCGAATGACGATTTACGAGCCGAGGGGCTTCCCGCTCGTCAGTCTGAAACCGTACCTCGCAAATATGAAATGGAGATGGCTTTCTCGCGCGGCCTGTTCACCGGCTGGATGCGGGGTACGAACAATCAGGCGCTGGTCCACGGTCGCTTTGGCAAGAAGCGCGGCGTGTTCCTGGGCGAAGTGACCCGCGTGTTGCGCGGGGCGGTCATCGTCCGGCTCGAAGGGCCGCTCAAGCCCGGTGATGGCATCGTATTCGACGCGGGCAAGCCGGAAGAGGACGAGGAGGGCGGACGCGTGTATGAAATCCGCCCGCAACGTGCCGCGGGCTTCCAGCCCGCAGAACCATCTTCAAGGGGCAAGCGCTGTGGGAAGGGTCTCCATCTGACAGCGAGAAGTGAGGACTGCGGGCAGGATGCCCGCAGCACGTTGAGGGAGGTGGAACTCCGTTTTGGTCACGGGGACATTGATTTCACCCGCATCCACGTCGGCGACAAGCTGTGGAAAACGGACGACCCGGAGTTGAATCGCCGGCTGCGCCAGACCTTCGACGGCGACACCCCGCGGTTTCAGCGTCCGGTGGAGATGGAGGTTCATGGGCTGGCCGGGCAGCCGCTCACGCTCATCGCCCGCGACGAATTCGGCCACGTGGCGAGGATCGCGTCCACCATCCCGCTGGCGGTCGCCGCGCAACAACCGCTCACGAGCGAACGGCTGCGCGAACAACTGGGCCGGCTGGGCGGCACGCCCTTCAAGCTGGGCGCGCTGCGAAACCGGCTGGAGGGCGCGGCGCTGCTGCCCGTGAGCGAGTTGAACCGGTTGCGCCGTGAGGTGGTGACGGAGTTGGAGCAGCAGCGCACCCAGCCCCTGCGCTGGACTCAAAACGCGCCGCCGGCTTCCAGCCGGCAGTTCAAATCCGAGGAAAACGGTGCTTTCGGCAGGATGCCGGAAGCACGCCCAGCGGAGTTGATCGTCCTCGTCCGTAGCTTGACGCAACTTGAAGCGACCCTGAAGTGCGGCGTCCGGACGGTCTATTGCGACTTCGAGAATCCGAAGCAGTATCGCGAGGCTGTGACGCTCTTCCACACGGCGCGCGGTTGTGGCGAACCAGCATCCAGCATCCAGCATCCAGCATTACCCGCCACGATCTGGGTCGCGCCGCCCCGCATCTTCAAACCCGGCGAGGATTGGATTCTCAACCAGGTGCGTTCGTGCCACGCGGATGGCTACCTGGTCCGCAACTACGACCATCTCCAGTTCTTCGCGGGCGAGCGGCGGATCGGCGATTATTCGCTCAACATTGCCAACCAGTTGGCGGCGGATTACTTCAAGAACCGGTTCGGGTTGGAGCGCGTGACGGTCAGTTACGACCTCAACGTTCAGCAGCTTGAGGCGCTGTTGCAAGCCGCCCCGCCGGAGTGGTTCGAGGTGACGATCCACCAGCATATCCCGATGTTTCACATGGAGCATTGCCTCTTCTGCGCCTTCCTGACGACCGGCACGGACTACACGAACTGTGGCCGCCCCTGCGACCGGCACGGCCTGCGGCTGCGCGACCGCGTGGGCGCCGAGCATCCGGTGAAGGCGGACGTGGGCTGCCGGAACACGGTGTTCAATGCGCAGGCCCAAACCGGCGCGGAGTTTGTGGAGCGAATGTTGGCATTGGGGGTTCGTTTCTTCCGTCTGGAGTTCCTGAACGAAACGCCGGAGGAAGTGGTCCGGACGATCACCCGTTATCGCCAGCTCTTGCGCGGCGAGATCTCGGGGACACAACTCTGGCGGGAACTGAAGCTGTTCAACCAACTGGGCGTCACGCGCGGGCAGATGGCCGGGACGCGCACGTAGCCCTCACGGCCCGAGCTTGACGCGGAAAAAGCCGTGACTGTTCGTCGCGTGATTGAGCAGGACGGTAAACGAATCAGTGGGCGCGTTGGTGATACGAATGAGATGATTCCAGTGAACCAGATTGCTCGAACCTTCGATCGTGTAGTTTTGTCCGGCGATCCCCTGCACCAGGAATCGGAATTCGTTGGTGGAGGGTTTGGCCGGCAGGCTGAGCCTGGGAGCGCTGGACAAGGTGGCCAGCGGGAACGAGGTCAGCGTCGTGGCCATCGTCACGCCCACCGCGCCGGGATACTGCGTTGTGTCCACACCAAGGATTTTGAAGAAAATAATCCTGCCCTGATAGGTGCGACCGAGCTGGAGCGTCCCAGCGGGGATGGTGATCGAGGTGGCGGTGCCTCTCAATGCCCCCTCGTGGTCTGTGGAGGGGTTAGGGGTGCTGAAGACCGGTTGGCCGCCGGCATCGGTGATCACCACCCAGATGTTGTCGTTGGCGCCGCCGCCGGAGAAGGCGTCCCATTGCAGCAGGAAACTCTGCGCTGGGTTCACGGATTGGGCAGGGCCAAAATTGCTCACCCGCGGTGCGTTCGGGTAAGAGGAAGCGGGCAGGGTCAGAACCGGAGACTGCAATCCGTCGTGAACGCCGAACAGCGTGAACGTGTAGTTCCCGACTGGATACGCCGCGTCAAACGCCGCCTCGTTGGGGAAAAACTCCCGGACTCGCAATTCCAGGGCGCTGCTGCCGGCCGGGAACGCCTTCACCGTGCTGGTGGGGAATGTCACGTTGGCAATGGGGACCGCGCCCAAGGAGGATTGAATGATGCCCACGGTGGCGATGAAGGGCCAACCGTTGGTGTCCAGCCCGACAGCGGCGGCATCCCATTGAAGAAAGGCTTTCGTTTTAGTGACATAGTACGAATGGACGTCCGCGGTCGGTGCGCTGATGGTCAGAGTGAGTTGTTGGGTCGCCACCACCGACCACTTATTGTCCCAAACCCCGACCCAGAAGTCGTAGGTCCCCGCCGTCGTCGGGATGCCGGATAGAATCCCGTCGTCGGAGAGGTTCATCGTGCCGGGCGGGAGGGAGGCCGTCCCGCCGGGGAGGTACCAGTGATACGCGGGTTGTCCACCCGCAGCGGTCAGTTGCTCGCTGTAGAATGAATCCACCGTGCCGTCGGGCAGCGTCGTGGTGGTGATGTGGAGCGGCTCGGGCGGCTGCACGGGGAACTGCGCGACGCCATTGTTGTTGGCGATCGTGACCGTCTGGTTGGCAGGGCACTGGTAGTTCCCTTGACCGAGGATGCTGTCAAGGCTGTCGTCGTCGTCGCTGCAGGCGAGTCCGACCGTCCAATTACCGTTGGCAACGTTCAGCGAATAGTCGCCGTTGGGATCGGTATGAGTATCCGTCTGGTAATTCAGTCCGTTGATGTTCGCGAAGGCCCACACATACACGCCGCCAACGGGATTGCCATTAAAGCTGACGTGGCCGCTGAGATGATTGGTGGCGAGGAGCCCCGTGAAGTCTCGTCGGATGGCTTGGCCGCTGGTCATGGCAGAAGAGTTCGCTTGGGAGAAAACATACATCGTGGGCCTGCCATCCCTGCTATTGACGTCGTAGCTTACTTCGACCCACCAGTAAGTGCCGTCACCCAATACCCCGGTGACATAATTCCCGTTTGCGTCCGTCTGGGCCGCCGATGCAAACACATTGCCCCAGGCATCAATGTCAATTCCCGCCAGGGGATTTCCCAGATTATCCTTCACGCTGCCATAGTACACCGCCGTGGCCTTGGGCACGGCCAGCGTCACCCCCGCCACGCTGCCGGTGGTGGTGCTCACCTTCGGCCGCCAATCTTCGTATTCGAGGTAACCCAGCACCGCGAACGGGGCGCCATCCCCACCAAATCTCCAATCGCCTGATGTAACCGCACAATTGAAGTAGCCGTTTGTGTCGGTGAAATGGACGCCCAGTTCGCCGGCGGTCGAATTCCATGCCGACAGAATGCCTGGCAGTCCGATGGCGTTGTTTGTCGCGTCCACCACGCGCCCGGAGATCGTGCGCGTGCCCGGCACGAGGTTCAGGTTGGTCGAGATCGTCCCCCCCGCATTCAGTGTGAGCACGGGCGAAGTGGACAGGTCGGCCACATAGCCCCTCTGAAAAGCCCAAACCAGATACGGGCCGGGCGGAACTTGGATGGAGTAAAGCCCGGCGGCGTTTGCGAATGTTCCGGCGATGGGCTGCCCCAAGCGCTCCCCGCGCGCATCCCGCGTGAACACCAGCACTCCGGCATAGGGCACGTTCGTGCCGCTGCTCCGCACGCTGCCGGAGAACGACTGGCCGAATGAGGAATTCGTGATCGTGAACAGGTTCGTGATGGGCGTGAACCGGCCCGTGGGGCTGGAGAGCTTGTAAAGGTACTTCCCGACAAACCGCGGCGCGATCCCCGCTGTTAACAGGCTCTGGGGCGAAGTGATGACGCCGTCGGCCGGCGTGACGTCATGCGGGATGTTGATGTTCGTCACTCCGCCAACCATGTTGGCGTAGCCGTCCGTCAACCGATACTGCTGAATGAGCCAGTCCGCGGCGTCAATGAAGCCGTTGGTGTTCACGTCCGCAAATCGCTGAACGACCACGGTTTCGCCGTTGGTCAGGCCGCCGATGTTCAATGTCAGATTACCGGTGTCGGTATTGCTGACGTTGGAGGGCGAAATGGCAAAGGTCGCGGCTTGGGCCTCGTTCGCCAGAAAAGCTGCGGCGATTGCGATCGTACACGTGGAGAGATTGAATGCCCGAGGAATGTTGGTCTTCATAGAATTGACATTAGCCCTTCGGCTGTTGCTTCCGTCACCATTGGTGCATCACAACAGCGTTAGAACTCAAACGCTACTTCACCCTCCACCAAGCGAGGAATCAAGCCTTTGTTCGAAAAAATTGCAGCTTGCGAACCGGACCTCCGCTGCCTATAGTGCGCGCTCTTTTGCGAAGAGAATAGGATTTATGCGACGCCCGAAAGGTATCAAAACGAAGAAGTCCGTGGCCAAACGGTTCAAGATCACTGCCACGGGCAAGGCCCTGCGCCGCAGCGCCGGCCGCCGTCACCTGCTGCAAACCAAGAGCCCGAAGCGCCGCCGCAACCTCCGGGGCGCCGCTGCGGTGGATGCCACTGATCTGTACCGCGTGACGGCAAGCCTGCCCTTCAGCCACCGCGGCTGAACGCCCGCCCGCCGGCTCAACGATTCCACGATGCAACGATTTAACGACCTATGCGAGTAACCAACGCCGTCGCCTCCCGCAAGCGCCGCAAACGAATGATCCGCGCCGCCAAAGGCTTCCGCCTGAAGCGGTCCAAACTCTATCGCTACGCCTCGGACGCCGTGGATCACGCCCGGCAGTACGCCTATCGCGACCGCCGGGTGAAGAAGCGCACGTTCCGCTACCTGTGGCAGATCCGCATCAACGCCGCCACGCGCGCCGCCGGCCTCACCTACAGCCGGTTTATGGAGGGCCTCAAGGCCGCCCAGTGCGCCCTCGACCGCAAGATCCTCGCCGACCTCGCCGCGCAGGACGCCGCCGCGTTCGCGGAGTTGATCAACGTCGCGAAGAACGCGCTGAAGGCCAAACCCGGGGCCACGCTGGCCAAGGCGTAACCCACTACGCGAACCCTCTCAGCGGGCGACCAACGATTGGTCGCCCGTTTTATTTTCTTCCATCCTCCATCCTCCATCCTCCATCCTCGCTGCGTATGTCGCTCCTGAACGAAATCGAACCGCTCAAGCAGAATGCGCTGGCCGACTTCACGGCCTCGGCGGACCTCGCCGCGCTGGACCAGGCCAAGGGCGCGTGGATCGGCGCGAACGGGAAGTTCACCGCGCTGATGAAACAGCTCGGTACGCTGCCCAAGGAGGAGAAACCCGCTGCCGGCAAGGCCATCAACGCCGCCAAGGTTGAACTCGAAGCCGCGCTCGCTGAACGCCGTGCCGACCTGGAACTCAAAGCCGCCTTGCCCAAGGAGCCCACCGATTTCACGCTGCCGGGGCGGCGCCGCCCGCTGGGCAAGCTGCACCCGCTCACGCAGGTCACCGAGGACATTGTGCGCAGCTTCCGCAAGATCGGTTTCGTGGTCGCCGACGGGCCGGAGGTAGAGGACGATTACCATTGCTTCGACGCGCTCAACACACCGGCCGACCATCCCGCGCGCGACACGCAGGATACATTTTACTTGCAGACTCTCACCCGGCCTGACGGCCACCCTCTCCCATCGGATGGGAGAGGGGCTGGGGGTGAGGGCAAACCGCTCCTTCTCCGCACGCACACTTCATCCGTCCAAATCCGCGTGATGAAGTCCCAACCGCCGCCGGTGCGCATCATCGTGCCGGGCCGCGTGTTTCGCCGCGACAATGCTGACGCCACGCACAATCCGACGTTTCATCAGGTCGAAGGCTTATACGTGGACAAGGGCGTCACCGTCGGTGATCTCAAGGGCACGGTCGAATTCGTTTTCCGCGAACTCATGGGGGACGACGTGAAGATTCGCTTCCGCCCGCACTACTTCAGCTACACCGAGCCGAGCTACGAGATTGACTTCACGAATTCGCTGGTGAAGAAGATGGGCAAGGACTGGCTGGAGATCGCCGGTTGCGGCATGGTGCATCCGCAGGTGTTCGAGAACGTGGGCTACGATCCGGAAGTCTGGACCGGCTGGGCGTTTGGCTTCGGCATCGAGCGCATCGCCATGCTCCGGTACGGCATCAACGACATCCGTCTCTTCTACGAGAACGACATACGATTCTTGCGCCAGTTCTAAGCCGGCGCCACTGCCGCCGCCGTGAGGCGGCGGACTCTTACGAAGTCAAGCCCATCCGCCGCCTCATCAGCAATTCTCATTTTGAGATTGCATCTGGGCGAGTGAGGTGGGGGTGAGTTGATAAGGGAGGCGCGAAGATTCGGCGTCACTCGTTGTTCACACCGTTGTCACACAATCGTAACTGTACTTTTGGGGGCGGTACCGGCATTTCTTGTCTCCATGAACGCGCGCGGCTTCGATCATCTCATCGGACGGGTGCGCTCTGTGTGCGGTCAACTGCCTGATGGTCGCACCGGCGACACCACCCAGTTCGAGATGGCCGACATCGGCCTGTCGGCCTTCGCGGTCTTCTTCACCCCATGCCCCTCGTTCCTGAGTTTTCAGCAGAACATGGAAATGGCCCAGGGCCGCAACAACGCCCGTTCGTTGTTCCCGGTCGGACGCATCCCCAGCGACAACCACATCCGCCAGACCCTCGATCCGGTGGAACCGAGCCATCTGTTCAGCCTCTTCGATGATTTGCACCAGGCTTTTGAGGAAACGGGGCTGCTGGCGACGATGCGCGCGGTCAAGAA
>CAZJTM010000166.1:0-14441 GCA_964548925.1 uncultured Verrucomicrobiota bacterium
CCGCATATCCTGCGAGGTGGTCTTGTCACTGGCCTTTTTCATAGTTCTTGCGCTCGCGCCGGCTCGCGCGCCGGGGACTGATGATGCGAATATTATCGCCCCGTTCCGTGTGAACAACAACCAGCAACTTTCCTTGGTGGTTACTCCCAAGGACGATGAACCGGGCCTCCGCCTGCGAATGCGCGGGGTCAGGAATCGTTAGCGACATCGGATCGCCAAACACGGAGCAGCTATCCTCGAAGCTGATGTCGTGCTTTGCCAAATTCGATTTGGCCTTGATCTCATCCCATTCGAAGTTCAGGGGCATGGCCGCTTCTTACCTGTCATCAGGGAGTTGGACAAGGCGGAATTGTCGCTGGCGGTTCTTGTCAGTATCGCACCCGGACCATGTCGCTTCCAACATGCGGTTGAATCGCGACAAGCCCGTGGGTGCGGTCGAAGGCTGTGTGGCGTTTGCCGTTGACGCTCACCGACGCAATCGGCTTGCCCTCCGGATGCCGCAGGCGCAGTACGATCTGCCCCGGCTTCTCGCGCGGCGGCGGTTCAATCCGCGCCTCGATGAAACCCTGCGCCAATCGGGAATTGACTTCGTAGCTGACTTTGCCGAACCGTGTCGGGGCGTTCTTCACGGAAATGCGCGCGCCGTCCTTCAACCATTGATCCGTCACGAAAGGCGCAAGCCAGAGTTCGTCGCCACGTTCCTGCACCACCATCGTGCGCGTCTGGTGGAGGAAATAGCCGGTCTCGTGCGTCTTGTCCCACGCGCCGCTGTGCCGGAAATGCTCCCAAAACGTCAGCACCTCGGGATTCAGCAACGAGGCGATGGAGTTGAAGTAGGAACGGATGAACGGCTTTACGTCGTCGCGCAGCGCATAAACCTCACAGTTGCGCGTGTAGTACGGCTGCACCTTCGAGAAGCCGCCCAGGTTGAACCAGTCGCCACGATTCATGGCCGCGGGATAATCAAACCAGCCATCGGCGAGAAACTGCACGTCCTCCATGTGGTCCATCATGCGCTCGACCTCCCGGCTGCGTGGATCGAGCACCCCGGTGGGCACGAGTTGATGCGCGCCCAGTTCGACGTCGTAACACCAACTGCGCCCGGCGTCCTGGCCGGGGAAGAAATCGCCCAGCTTGCCGGGGCTGTGGACCTGCGAGGGGTAATGCGGAATCCACGTGCCGTCGCGGAGCGCGAGGGCGGGCGAGCGCGACTGCGTCCAGGCATAGGCGCGGAGGGTGTTTGCCCGCAATTCGGCCGCGCGCTTCTTGAAAAAGCCGGCATCGGGATGGCGAATGTCACCCAGCGCGTTGCCCAACTCGCGCAACGCCGCCATGTAGTAGGCATTCATCGCGAAGTGATAGGCGAAGGAATTCCAATCTGCCAAAACGCCGGGCGGCATGAGGCCGAACTCCGGCAGCGGCTGGCCGTAGGCGTCGCGCTTCTTGGTCTTGTCCGTCTGCCGCACAATCCAGTGGCCGACGCGCGCAATTTCGGGTGCGATCTGCCGCAGCCATTCCTTGTCATGCGTGAGTTGGTAGTGTTCGCCCAACGTCCACAAGTGCCACGCCGTGCCGAACGTCGTGTAACCGGTCGTCAGGAAGCCGTTCGTGTTGTAGCGCTGGATGAAGAAATTCAGGCTGCGGCGGGTGAAGTCGTCATGGCCAAAGAAGTCCATGCCGCGGATCACCGAGTGCGACTCGCTTTCCAGCGGGCCGTAGCTTACGGCGGCAATCCATGCGGCCACGCGCTCCCCGTCGGTTTCGCTGCGAGCGTCTATCAAGCAGCGCACCTGCGAAGAGCGGATGACGTCGTTGAGCAGCGGATCGGGCGTGGTAATCTGCATGGCCGTCGCCAGTGCGGCGTTCCAGTAGGCTTCGGTGGCGGCGCGAAGCCGGGCGGCATCCAGTGCGTCCAGCTTCGTGGCGGCCTGCGTGGGCAGGAAGAGCGTGAGTTGCGCGGAGCCGTGTGGCGGGAGTTCGCCGGCGATGCCCAACCCGTCCGCCGCGGCTCTGACCTCAAGCGGGGTGGCGTCGGCCGTGACAGCCAACGCAAGCGTTTCCTGGCGGCTTCCGATCTTCCAGCCGCGTGGCGCGGGTGTGGTTTCCAGCGCCGCCGATCCCTTTCGCCGGTCGGCAAACGCGAGAGCCAGCGCCGCTTTTGCTGGAGTGGCTTGCGTGTTGGTGAGGCTGAATTCAATCACGCCAACCGAAAGACGGTTCAGCCGGACTGGATTGCCCTCCGCTGCATCGCAAGGCGCGACAAAGCTGCGTTGCTGGTAAACCACGCCGCCTTGCGCATGGGAGATAACCGGAATGGGCAGCCAGCCGCCCTCCAGTGTGCGCGATAGCATCCGCGCCTTACCGTCACCAAACTGCGGCTTCATCTCCAGACGTGTTTCCACGTCGGTTGCGGCAGCGTTCGTTGTGGCGATGCAGCGCAAACTCCCGTCCCGCTCCAACACCAATTTCGCGTTGTCGCACGCGAGCGAGAGCAGCACCGGCCCTTCGCGTTGCGCCTCGTGATGCGTCTTTGCCATGGCCTGCCCCAGTGTCTGATCCGGCAGCGCGCGCACTTCTTCGAGGATGGTCTTCCGGTCGGCGATCCGGCGTTTGTGTTCCGCGAGCGTCAACGGCTCCGGCTCGCGTGTCACAAACAAGCCGTGGTCCGGCAGATAGACGCAGTCGTTGGAGAGCACGTCTTCGATGGCGACACCGACATCGCCGGTGGGCAGGTGGAATCGCAGCACCGTCGGATCCGACTTGAACGCGGATGGGCGGCTGTAGCGGACGTTCAGGCGCAATGGTTGTGTAGCGCTCCACGTGACTTCGGACTTCGGACTTCGGACTTCGGACTTGCCAAGCACCTCGCCATTCCAAACCGTGACCTCACCGCGAACCCCAGCCTTGGGCCGCTCGACTTCAACAACGAGATTCGTCGTCGCCCAACTCGATCGGGTGTACGCGCATGGCCGCACTCTGGTCTGCTTCGATCCAGCGGGGAGAACCCAACGGATCTTCTGCGTCTGAAGCACGCCGGCCTTTGGCGCCAGTTGCAGAACCAAGCGCGCAGGTTCGCGACGCAATTCGCCCACCAGCGGCTTCCAGTTCCCCTGCCACGCCGACTCACCAAACCAGCCTTCGACCCTTGCCGTGTTGGCAGCGGGAATCTCTGCCACGTTCTCGAACTCCAGCGCCAGCTCGCGTAGCGCACGTCGGTTCAACCATTGCAGGCCGATGCAGCCCACTCCATTCGTCCCCACAGGAACCGTGTAGCTTCCGTTTCGGTTTGGCGTGAGTTCCGTTTCGGTGAACAGATCTTCAGCGCGGAACTCCTCGATGCGGTTGGCCCGCGCACCGTCCGCACGTCTGGGATCCCAGGTCAGCACACGTGCAAACCGGGCCACGTCCACCCGGGACTCGGTCGGTCGGCGGGCAGCGACTTCCCGGGTGGGTGTGAGCCGGGCCTCGGCCCAGTTGGCCATGTCGCAGGTAATGCCATCGCCCGCGTCCCGGGCTTCCAACCGGACTTCCTGCGCGCCAGCCAGCGAAACGTGAACCGACTTTGGCGCGTCGCCGCTGCGCAACACCTCGCTGGTGAAACGTTCTTGACCATCCACCAGCACCTGAAAGATGACACTGCCGCTGTCGCACGGCTGAACGCCAATCTCCGCCTCGAAACTCTCATAATGACCCTCGGTCAGGAGTGTGATCACGCCGTTGGCATGATGTCCCAAACCCTTGGCGAACAGACTCCCGCCGATTTGCAGCGGGGCGCCTTCCCGGTCCGGCGCATGCGCGGCGGTGTCGAAACCGAGCACACCCCAGTCCTGCGCGCTCGAGAGGATGAGCTCACGATGGTCGGAGAGATATTCGGGTTGCGCCACGGCGGACGCGAGAGCGTTTGCGGTGAGCCATGCCGTGAAAAGTGCCAGCAGAAGGGGGCGAATCATGCCCTGCATCCACTGGGTTCTGCCGGGCGGATCCGAGACCATTGCGTCCGAGTTGGCGAGTTCGCAGTTCATTTGACCTTTCGGTAACTGACCACGACGGCGGCGGGCTGGCCGGGGGCGACGACCAGCAACCCGCTGTTCATCAGTTCGTCGCCCGTGAGTTGTTGCGTCGCGCCGGGCCGGTCCAAATCCGTCACCGTATAGCGCGCCGTGGCGTCGAGGCCATGGAGCTTAAGCCGCGCAGATTCGTAGATGCTCTGCGGGCGGCGGAAGGCTTGGACCACGCCGGTCCCGGCCTCCGGGCGGTTGAATTGCCACGCCAGCCAGGCGTCACTGGCCGTGGTGTACGGGGTGAGCGGGTGGAAATCGCCCAGGTAGTTCTCCGAGTATTGGCGCCAGTCGCCTATGGTTTTGCGGAGGAAGTCGTAATCGAGGGAGCGATCGCGCACGTCCCAGCAGGCGATGAAGTGCGGGCAGGCCAGCGCGCTCCGGAGATTGTAAACATCGAGCTGATCCGTGCCCGTGCCGTGGTAGGGCATCCAAAACGAAAGGCCGAAGGTGTGGCACTGGTTGCCGACGGCATCTTGGATGCAATCGCTGCGCAGGAACGGCAACGCGCGGCGGAGTGTTTCGAGATCGTTCCGGTGCCCCCCGCTCGCGCAGGTGTCAATCAACATGCCGGGATGCCGTTTCAGCAGTTCGTCCCAATACGCCAGATACCCGGTGACGTAGTGATTCTCGGTGACGCCCTGGCGATCCGCGGCGTCCGCTTCGCGCCAGAAACCGAGCGGGTCAATGTTGTAATCCTGGCGGTAGAGATCAATGCCTTGCTCGGTCAGCAAGCGGTCAATGTGATTGACGAGCCACGCCCGTGCTTCGGGGTGACCGAGGTTCAGGAGCTTCTGCTGGCCATCACGACCGAGAAGCCACGCGGGGTTGTTGGTGTAGAGGAATGTGCCGGGCGTCACGCGCTCCGGCTCAAACCAGACGATGCTTTTGAGCCCCTTGGCATGCGCGTGATCGGTGATGGCGCGCAGCCCGCGAGGGAAACGAACCGTATCCACTTCCCAAGTGCCCGTGCGCGGCCAGCCGCCTCCGTAGTGGAAATACCAGCCGGCATCCATCCACCAATAGTCCGGCGCAAGTTTCTCTTCGAGGTAACGGTCAATGAACAGCTTTTGGCTCGCCTCGTCCGCCTGGATCATCTCGCCGAACTGATGTGAGCTGCACGGCGTCAGCAGCGGGCGCGGCGGCTGGCCATTCGGGCGCGGCATGCTGTGCGCCACCATCCAACGCCGCCAGAGGTTTTGGGCGCGAATCCAATCGCCCTGCCAGAATTGGAGCACCATGAGCGGGGTGCGGATTTCTTCACCGGGCCGGAGTCGCAAGCGAACCTTCTCCTGCCCCGCGATCACGCGCAGCGCCGTGCTCGCGTCACGGGCGAACTCGGCAAACCACTGGCCCGGCCAGCCGACCACGGCGATCACGCCTTCGTCCGCCTGATGTTCCAGATTGAAATAGGGGAAAACATGGCCCAGCGGGCGGCCCGCCGGCGGCGCGAAACGGAGTTTGTCGTTCGGCTTGAGCGTGGTGGTGAGCGGCTCGAAGTCGTCCGGGCGAACGAACGTACCCTTGTGATGATGCAACGTGAACTCGCCGCCGCTACCGCGCTCGAACCGCGTGTCCAGCGCCAGAATGTCCGAGAGAATCGGCGTGTCGTTCGGGCCGGTGTTCTTGAAATGCAGCGTCCACTCGATGGTCGGGAAGTCGGCATACTCGACCGCGACACAGCGAACCTGGAGTCCGGTCGCGGCGTCTGTCCAAACCAGCGTTTGCTCCTGCCGCCGGGCCTCCAGCGGGCGTGTCGTGCGCTCCAGTTTCCAGGCCGCCAGGAATTCCCTGGAAGACTTGCCCTCATACACGAACGAGAAAGGCAGCTCCGTGGAATACGGTTTGCGCTCACCGTCCCGCAACGGCAAGTCCGCGAGCCACAACTCCCGACCATCCGCCAATGTCACCTTGGCTTCCGCCCAATCCGCCTGATCGCACGCAATGCCATCGGGTGTTTCTTCGATTTGAAGAACGAACTCGGTCGCGCCACCGAGGTCCACCGCCACGGCTTTGACCGGCATGCCCTCGCGCACCACGCCGGAGCGGAACTTCTCCGCGCCGCCCACGCGGACGGAGAAATCCACGCTGCCGCGTCCGCCGCTCGTCTGTTCGTTGCTGTCCACGCCCACGACGGCGCTGAAGCTGGCACCCGGGCCGGGCAGGCGGACGATGATCTTGCTCGGCGCGTGGCAGTAAAGGCCGCGCGTATGAGCCTGGCCGGCCAGGAGCAACGGGCGGGCATGCCGGGAGTTCTTCTGCACGGGATCGTGGTTGGCCAGCACGACAAGCGCGGGCTCGAGCGGTGGCGTCACTTGCACTCCTTCAAACTTGGCAGCCGACCACTGCCGGGCTTCGGACAACTCGCCTTGGGTGACCATCATCGCATCGGCAAATGGACCGGACAGAAGCACTGTGGAAGCAAAAAGATGAAGGATGCTCGTTCTCATAGTTGGCTTGTTGAGTTCCCAGTCATGAATGGTCGTTCTCCGTTCACGCGTCGCAAGTGTATGCGGTGACGGGGCGGCGTAAAGCCTCGACAGCGACCGTCCGGGGTCCCCAAGCCAATGGCGTCTCCTGCGATGCCCTGCGCGAAGCCGGTTGCGTCAGCCTTGGTGGCAACCACGCCGGGAGAAGTTTCTTGTAAGGAAACGAGCGCAGGCCGGTTGATGCAGGTTGAAATGATGGCGATCTGTGGCTCATGGCGGGAAGATTCAGTCTGCCGGTGGCAGGGTGAACTCCGCGCCATAGCCTGCAACCTCGCCAACCACGACACGGGCGAGAGCCTGACTGGCGTGGAGGCAACAATCCACATTTCGTAACAACCAAAAGAGAAATCAACCATGCAAAACCTCAAGAAACTGATCACGATAGCTACTGTGGGAATCGCGTTATTCCCGCTCGCCAACCAGGCACAAACCTGGGTTACCAACGGCCTCGTGGCGTATTACCCGTTCAACGGCGACGCCAACGATGCGATTGGGACGAACAACGGAATTGTAAATTCTCCCATCAGCTTCGTGCCTGACCGGTTCGGTTCGCCGCAAAATGCGATTGCATATACGACTACGACCCCAACTCCCCACATACGAACACCCCTGCGTCAAACAGGTCCACAGGAGTTCACCCTGAGCGTGTGGTTCAAACCTGAGGGAAGTGCTGGCTATTTCGTTCTCTTTGAAAACTCAGACAGGCAAATTGGAATAGACCCTGACGGCAAGTTACATTTCTACCTGTTTCCGGGATATCAGGCTTTCCTTTATGCGCCAACCACCCTGACGGGCACTAATTGGCATTCAGCAGCGGCCACGCTGTCACCAGCCGGAATGAAACTGTATCTTGACGGAATATGTGTTGCGACCAATGCAAGTGTGACTTCAGGTGCCGTGAAGGTCTCCGATTGGGGAATGGCACACGGTACGGGAACGATGGACGATGTCCGCATTTACAACCGCGCTCTCTCGCCCACTGAGGTTCAGCAACTCTATCAATACGAATCAGCACCGGCGTTCTGCAGCCCGCGCAAGGCCACCGCGACGGCTGTTATGTTTAATGAGTTCGTGGTGGACGCGACGATTACGGATCCCGGCTGTGGCTATACCAATGCGCCAACCGTCTTGATCCAGGGTGGCGGCGGAACGGGTGCAACGGCCACCGCGGTGGTCAGCAACGGCGTGGTAACTGCCATCAACATCACCAGCGCGGGAAGCGGATACACGAGCGCGCCCAAGATCGTCATCGGATCGCCGCCGTTTGTGCCCACCGTGAGTATCGCCGTGAGCAAAGTGAAGGTGACGCAGAACGTGGTGCTGGGCCGGAAGTATGTGCTGGAATCATCGGCGGACCTCGGGAGTTGGACCGCTACCGGCCCGGAGTTCACCGCCGAGTCCGAAAGCATCGTCAGCGAGTTTGACGTGGACGTGACGGGCCGCTTCTTCCGTATCCGGCAAGTGCAATAAACCGTTGAACCTGGCTCTGGTGGCAGCGCCGGGCCTTGGGTAATTGCCAGTTTGTCATTGCCCAAGGCCCGGAGATTTGGTTTCAAAGCACCGCCACATGCTCTACGCCCAGACCACCGATCCAAGCTTGATCGCAGCCGCCAAGGATTGGCGCGACGATGCGAACTGGCGGGAGTTCTTTGACCGCTATGCGCCGGCCATTCGGCGTCATGCCTGCGCCAGCGGGTTGTCCGAGGCCGAGGCGGAAGACGTGGTGCAGGAGACGATGCTCAAGGTGGCGCGGTATCTCCCCAGCTTCAAATACGACCGCACGGTCTGCAAATTCCGCACCTGGCTGAACCAGATCGTGAACCAGCGCATCTTCGAGGCGCTGCATCGCCGCCACAGAAGCGGCTTTTCCGAGGTTTCGCTGGATCAGTTGCGCGAGGTGGTTCACGCGATGGACGCGCCCACGGGCGATCCGGTGGTTCAAGCCGAGGTAGATCACCGGCTGCTCGAAGCCTGCCTCGCCCGGGTGCGAGCGCGCGTGAACCCGCGGCATTGGCAGGTGTTCGAGGCCCACGCGCTGCACGGGCTGAGCGCGGAGGACACCGCCCGCCGGCACGCCACCACGGCGGCCAACGTGTGGGTGGTTCGCCACCGGTTGGTCAAGGCGCTGCGCGCGGAATGGGTAAACCTGCTGAGCAAACCGTTCCTGACGGAAGGCATGACATGAGCGCGCCGGAAACCTGGCCCTGGCCAGTAAACTATGAGGTTCTGCGCGTTCTCTCGGAAGGCGAAGGCGGCGTGGTGGCGCTGGCCCGGAGAGCATCGGGCGATCTGACCGTGTTGAAGTTGTTGCGGCTCACGGCGGACGCCATTCCCGATGAGACGCTGGCACGGCACGAGCGTTTGCGGCTATTGACCGCCGCGCCGGGCTTGCTGCGCATCACGACCTGCGGACTGACCACGGATCGCGTCTGGCTTTGGGAAGAGCTCGAACCGGCTGATGGTCTGGAGGGCGGCCCGCCCTCGACGGGAGACGACTATCAACCGGCCACGCTGCGCGCCGAATTGATCGAGCGCGGCCCCTTGTCCACTGAGGCTGCCCTGTCGGTCGGGCTGTCCGTGTGCAGTGCCTTGGAGACGCTGCACACCCACGGTCTGGTCCATCGCGACGTGAAGCCTGGCAATTTGCTGCGCGTGGGTGGCAAAGTGGTGCTCGGCGACTACGGACTGGCGGCGCCGCCCGGCGCACCGTTCGATTTCAAGGGCACGGAAGGCTTTGTGCCCAGTGAAGGCGCGGCGGACGCGCCGGCGGATTTGTTCGCCCTGGGGAAAACACTCTATGAACTGTGGACCGGCTGCGACCGGCTGGAGTTTCCCACGATCCCCAAGAAGTTGCTTGAGGGTCCTGAGTGGATGAAGCATGGGGCGGCCTTCAACGAGGTCCTTTTGCGGGCGTGTTCGCCTCAAGCCTCGCAGCGTTTCCAGTCAGCGACCCAGTTTACCGAGGACTTGAAAGCGGCGGCCACCGGTCGCTTGCGGAGAACGAACCGGCGGCGATGGTTAGCGGCGGTGGCCGCGACAGCCGGCATATTGGTGGGCACGGGAATTCTGCCGCGCTTGCTGCGGCGCAGACCGGTTATTCATTGGCGGCTTCGCCATCCGTGGGCACACTTGCCGCAGAGTTGGGGCGACAACCAGCCAATCTTGGATGAGCGACGACGCTGCCTACACCAATGCTTGTGCTGGGGTGATGAAAGGGCCCTTCACCGGATTGATCTGGACTCGTTCAGTGTTTCGAGGTTGGACCTCAATCTCGGCAAGGTCAGTGGCTGGAAGGCGATTCTGCATCCGATTGAGCGCACGCTCTGGTTTGCGGAGGATGGTCGCGGTCCGGTGTGGCGCATTGATCCAGAGACTGGGAAAGCAAGTCTGGTCGGCGGTCGCGAGCCGGCAGTGAAAACCGATTTTCAGAATACGCCTTATTGGAATCCGATTACTCAGCGCATGGGGTGCTTCGGCGGCTACGGCCAAATGCAGGTTCACAACTGGCGCTGGGAATTCGACGTGGAGACCGAGCTTTGGGTTGAAGTTGAGAAGAACGATCCGAAACGCGAGCCGCGCTGCCGGGTGACGCGAAGACTGATGCCTCTGGACGGCGGTCGCAAACTGCTGCTCTTTGGCGGCAATGGGAACTCTTCTGGCAAACAGGGCGAGCGTGATCCCGGCTTCAGAGTTTGGAACGATCAATTCCACACCTTTGGCGACGTCTGGCTGCTCGACTTAGCCACCGGCAAGTGGGATTGCATCCTGCCCGTGCCGGGGTTGGAGTTGCCCAATGACTACGCCTGCGCTTACATCGCCCAGCATAACGCGCTGGCTGTGGTTCACGCGCACGGCAACGCAACTCCACAAGGAACGCCTCCGGATGTTTACGTTCTCCGCCTGGAAAAAGGCGCGATCTTCCGGAAAGCCGGCAGTCGGGGCGATGTTCCCGATGTCCGCATGCAACAGTTCCTCTCCGCGCTTCCCGGTGGCCGTTCACTCGCGGCATTCATGATGGCGGGCATCTTTGAACTGACGCTTGAGGTTTGAGAGCCTGGCTGAAAAATGGGTAACGCGGGCAACTTGCCCGCCCCGTCCGGCAACCTGCCGGACGGAATGGCAGAGCGCATCTTGACAGAAAGGCCGTCCTCATGGGCTCGAAGCGGTCCTTCCATTCCGTCGGGCTGGTAGCCTGTGCTACCCGGAAACCGTTTCTCAGACACGGCTGAGAGGTTGGGGGCTGCCGGCAGGTAGCCCAGGGGAAGAAGTTGGAATCCCAATTCCAGAGCCGCTAAACCCATAGTGCCGTTGTGCCGCGAGGCAACGCCTCAGCCGTTGATGCGCTCCGACGTTGGCATTCTCCCAAAAGGCAACGAGCGACTGTCCTACAGCAGAGACCGACTGAGATCATTGGTCGGCACGGGTTGGGGCCACTTTGCGGTAGGCAAAGACCAGCGCCTCGGGCTGCACGGAACTCTCCGCCCGCAGACCTTTCTCCATGAGTTCTGCGCCGGTCAAGGTCTGCGGGCGATCCGGGTGGTCCAGGTCCGTCACGACATAGCGGGCGTTCGCGTCCAGTCCGCGGAGTTTGAATCGCGCGGATTCGTAGTGGCTCCCGGCGCGACGGAAGAACTGGACCATGCCGCGTCCTTGCTCGGGCAGATCAAACTGCCACGCGAGCCACAGTTCCTCGTTCAACTGGTAGGCCGTCAGCGGATAGAAATCGCCGAGGAAACAATCCGCCACCTCGCGCCATTGCTCCGCGAGCTGCCGTATCAGCGGCCAGTCCACGCCGGGCTTGCGCACGTCGGCGGCCATCGCGAACGCGGGCGAGAGATAGCTGCGCGCCGAATAGACGAAATCGCGGTCGGAGAAATAAACTCCTTGGCCGAAGTAGGGAATCCACGACGCCAGCCCGTAGGTGTGGCCTTGGTTGCCCGGGGCGTAAGCCGGGTTGCCGTCGAACGCCTGGTAATCGCTGCGCAAGAGCGGCACGGCGCGGCGCAGGGTTTCCAGATCGTTCCGTCGGCCACCCGACGCGCAACTGTCAATCATCAGCCCCGGATGTCGGCGCCGCAGTTCATCCCACCAGGCGAGGTAGCCTTCGACGTGGCGAATCTCCGTGATGCCCTGGCGATCCGCCGTGTCGTTCGCGCGCCAGTAGGGCAGGGGATCAATGTTGAAATCCTGTCGGTAGAAATCAATGCCTTCGCGTGCGAGCATCGCGTCCACATGATCGGTGAGCCACTTGCGCGCGTCCGTGTTGCCGAGGTTGAGCAATTTCTGTTCGCCATTGCGCCCCAGCAGCCACGCCGGATTGTTGGTGTAGAGAAACGTGCCGGGTGTCACGCGTTCTGGCTCGAACCAGACGATCAGTCCCGCCCCGTTCGCGTGTGCCAGTTCGCTCACGGGCTTAAAACCGTGCGGATAGCGAATCGGGTCGGGTGTCCAGGTGCCGGTTTGAGGCCAGTCCGAGCACGCATACCAGCCGGCGTCAATCCACCAATAGTCGAGCCTCACGCTTGCTTGCCGGAACGCCGTAATAAACTGGCGCTCGCTTGTCTCGCTGGTCCGGATGCCGGGAAAGAAACCGCCGCTGCATGAGGTGAGGATCGGTCGAGGCTGCTTCCCGTCGCGGTCACGTGGGGAGTTGTGGGCGATCATCCAGCGCCGCCAGACGTTTTGCGCGTGGACGCGGTCGCCTTGCCAGAATTGCAGCGCGATGAGCGGCGAGCGGACTTCCTCACCTGGTTGCAACTTGAAGTGCGTCAATTCCTGGCCGCCGCGAATGCGCAGACCGTCACTCTCGTCGCGCGTGAATTGCGCCGCCCACTGGCCCGGCCAGCCGATCGCCACGATCAGACCCTCGCCCGGCCATTCGAGGTTGAAGTACGGGAAGCCCACACTGGTGGGCCGCCCGCCGACGGGAGCGAAGCGATGCTGGGACTTCGGCGACAAGGTCAAGCGGCGCGGTTCGTAGCTATCGGGTGAGCAGTTGTCGCCGGCGTGGTGGTTCAGCACGAACTCGCCTTGCCCAGCGCCTGCCAGGCGCAAGTCCACGGCTTGGATGTCCGAGAGGATTGGAGTGTCTTTGGTTCCGGTGTTCCTAAAGTGAAGCGCCCACTCGATCGTCGGGAAGTCGGCATACTCGACGGCAACGCACCGAACCTGCAAGCCGGTCTGCGGGTCGCTCCAGACTGCGGTGCGTTCCGTGCGCGCGGTGTCGAGCTTGCGTGAACTGCGTTCCACCTTCCACGCGGGCAGGAGTCCGGCGGAGGATTTTTCTCCATACTGAAACGAGAACGGCGGCTCGGTGGAGTAGGGGACTCGCTCGCCTTCGCGCAGCGGCAGGTCGGCGAGCCAAAGCTCGCGGCCATCCTGGAGGGTGATTCTTGCTTCGACCCAGTCTGCCTGATCACACGCGATGCCGTCCGGCGTTTCTTCGATCCGCAGCACGAACTCCGTCGCGCCTTCCAGGTCCACGCTCACCGGCTTCGCCGGCGTGTCTTCGTGCATCACGCCGGAGCGGAACTTCTCCATGCCGTCCGCGCTCACCGAGAAATCCACGCTACCGCGACCGCCGCTCGTCTGATCATTGCTGTCCACGCCGACGCTGGCGCTGAAACTCGCGCCAGGTCCAGGCAAACGCACGATGATCTTGCTGGGCGCGTGGCAGTAGAGACCGCGCGAGTATTCTCTGTCTCCGAGGCGCATCGGACGGTCGCCCCGGGCGTTCTTCTGCACGGAACCATGGTTCGCGAGCACCAGCAGCGCGGCTTCGTTCGCAGGCTCGGGCTGGCGGCCCTCGAGGTGCGCGATGCACCAGTCCGCGCGATGCCTCAAGGCTACGGAATCCAAGCGGGTAGGTTGAGCCGACAATTCCAGCGTCAGGCACGCCGCGCTGAGGGCAGCCAACAGAGCCAAGCTTTTCATACGGGCTGAGACTTGATTGCCACCGGCCCGCAGGATAGAAGCCGCCCGCCGCCTTGTCCACGCTGCATCCAACGTCCATTCAACTCCGAATTTCCGCGTCAGGCGGCGTTGGGACGGGACAGCCACCGCCCGCTCGCGCATTTGACAAGCGGGTGGGACCGAAGAACCTTTCGCCCCATGAAACCGTTTGCCCTGTTCACCTCATTGCTCGTTATGACTGCCCTGGCTGCCCACGCGGACTCCATTTACGACCTCAAGCTCAAAGACATTGACGCCAAGGATACCTCGCTGGCGGCCTACCGCGGCAAAGTGCTCCTCATCGTCAACGTCGCCTCGAAGTGCGGTTACACCAAACAGTATGCCGGCCTGGAAGCCGCCTATCAGAAATACAAGGGCCAAGGCCTGGTGGTCCTCGGGTTCCCGTGCAACCAGTTCGGCGGCCAGGAGCCGGGCACGAACGAGGAGATCAAGCAATTTTGTTCAACCAGCTTCAACGTCACCTTTCCACTGTTTGAAAAGCTGGAGGTGAACGGCCCGAACCGCCATCCCCTTTACCGCGCTTTGGTGGGCGATTCCTCGCCGTTTCCGGGCGACATCAAGTGGAATTTCAACAAATTCTTGGTGGGGAGAGACGGCAAGATTCTGAAACGCTTCGAGTCCAAAGTCGCGCCCGACGCGCCGGAATTGACCCAGACCATCGAAGCCGCGCTCGCGGCCAAACCCTGATCGTTTCGGCGGCGCGGGCCGTAGCTGCGTTCGTCAGAACGCAGTCCCGATGAACCCGCCATCCCGGCTTCTGCCTTCCGTCCGTTTGCGCCCCCACGAAATCAAGGCGTCCAAGGAGGATTTGGTTCCCCTCCCTGCACGCTTTGAATCCTTGGAAGGCCGTAGCCACGTTCGTGAGAGCGCAGTCCCCATGCGCCCACCTCACCCATCCAGCGGACTGCGCACCCCGAGGCCC
>CAZJTM010000167.1:0-14410 GCA_964548925.1 uncultured Verrucomicrobiota bacterium
GGCGTTTACGGTTCCGCGCTGGAACCCACCCTGCTCGGCTCCGGCGCGGGAAGCGGATGGAACGGTTACGGCCTTCGCCGCTCCGGCGGCGCGGTGAAAATCAGTGCCGGCACGCTGCGGTTGGATGGGCGCATCACCGCCAACGGTCAGGATGGTTCGACAGATGTCGGCGGTGGGTCGGGCGGCTCGATCTGGATTCAGGTGGGCACGCTCGAAGGCGGCGGGACGCTGGAGGCCAATGGCGGAGCAGGGGCGGGGAGTTGCGGCGGCGGGGGTGGCGGACGCATTGCGGTTTATTACGGTGTCGCCACGGGATACACGGCGTTTGCCCACTGCGTCGCCGCAGGCGGCGCGGGCTACAGCGCCGGGCAGTCGGGTTCGGTGGGTTTCTTCGATACGAATTTTCCCGGCACGCGGCTCGCGGTGTTCCATGCCTTCAATTGCACCAACCCGGTGCAAGTTGCTGAGGCCGTCATCCGCGGCGGGCAGTCCTCGCGGTGGAGCGGTGGCGCGACTCTCGGTTCGCTGGACTTGTCAGGCACGACCGGGCTGACGTTGTCCAACGGCGTCCAAGTCGCCACGGGCTTGGTGCGGGAAGCCTCGCAGTTGCGGCTCGAGAGCGGGGGCAGCTTCAGCAACCTCACGTTGACCAGCACCAGTTCCGTGGCACTGGCCGGGGCGCAGCTTCTACAAGTCGAGATGCTGAACCTGACCAACGGGTCCAGCCTGCTGGTCGAAGCGAGAGACAACGGCGGCCCAATCAATGGGCAATGGACGGCCACCGGCGGCGTGGTGCGGGCGCGGTCA
This sequence comes from uncultured Verrucomicrobiota bacterium, assembly GCA_964548925.1. Lineage (GTDB taxonomy): Bacteria > Verrucomicrobiota > Verrucomicrobiia > Limisphaerales > MWDV01 > MWDV01. Next base: position 808 of record CAZJTM010000167.1, read on the forward strand.
CTGGTCGTTTCCGCGAACTGCCGGATCAGCGCGGACGCACAAGGGTATGGTTCGGCGGGCAACTACGATGCGGCGGGGGTTGGCCCCGGGGCTGGTGCGGCGGGCAGTTACTCGGGCGGCGGCGGTGGGGGTGGTCATGGCGGGCGGGGCGGCAACGGCAAGACGGGGGCCGGAGGAGCGGCATACGGTTCGGCATTTCAGCCCGTCACGGTGGGCTCCGGCGCCGGCAGCGGCTGGAACGGATACGGTTTCCAACGTGCCGGAGGGGCGGTTGCTCTCCATGCCTACTACCTGCGGCTTGATGGGGCAGTCACCGCCCACGGAGCCGATGGCTCAACGGATGTCGGTGGCGGCGCGGGCGGTTCGATTCTCGTGAACGTCGGCCAGTTGGAGGGCGTCGGCATGATCAGCGCGAACGGGGGCCTCGGCGCGGGCTCCTGCGGCGGCGGTGGGGGTGGCCGTGTCGCGGTGTATTACGGCGTGGCGACCGGGTACACGGCCTTCGCGCAATGCACGGCGGCCGGTGGGGCGGGTTGGGCCGTGGGCGAAGCCGGTTCCGTGGGTTTCTTCGACACAAACCAGCCGGACAAAGTGTTCGTTTACCATTCCTTCAGTTGCACGGACCAGGTTCAAGTTGCCGAGGCTGTCATCCGTGGCGGGCAGGTTTCGCGGTGGAGCCGCGACGCCACAGTGGCGCGGTTGGACATCGCCGGCGGAAGCACTGTGACGGTCGGAGGCAGTGCGACGCTCGGTTGGCTCAGCCTGGCGGAGGGCAGCAGTCTGGTGATTTCGAGCAACACAGCGGTTGCGACGGGGCGGTTGCAGCAAGCCTCGCAGATGCGCCTGAACAGCGGCGGTTCCTTCAGCAACCTGACACTGATGAGCACAAGCTCCGTGGCGCTGGCCGGCGCACAACTCCTGCAAGCGGATGTCCTCAGCCTGACCAACGGGTCAAGCCTTCTGGTCGAGGCGATCAACAACAATGGTCAGGTGAACGGCCAATGGGCGGCCACCGGGGGCGTGGTGCAGGCAAGGTTGTTGCGGATCGCGACGAACTGCGTTTTGAGTGCCGATGGCCAGGGCTACGGCACCTCGGGTTCGTATGGTGCCGGCTACGGTCCCGGCGGTGGGAGCGGCGGCGCGTACTCCGCCTACGGGAGTGGCGGCGGCGGAGGAGGCCACGGTGGAGCGGGTGGTGCCGGGCGTAGAGGCGGCGGGGGAGGGACGTACGGCTCGCTGATGAACCCGGTTGCCGTCGGCTCCGGTGGTGGAACGGGGATTGATGCTTACGCGACCCGCCGCGGCGGCGGGGCCGTGCAGGTCATCACGGACCGGCTCTGGTTGGACGGCGTGATTCGCGCCAATGGTCAGGATGGCCAGAACGACGTCGGTGGGGGTGCGGGCGGTGCGCTGCTGCTCCACGTTCAAACGCTGGAGGGCGCGGGTTCGCTCCAAGCCAAAGGCGGCGCGGGTGGCGGCACGGCGGGCGGCGGCGGCGGTGGCCGCATTGCGCTCTACTGCGGGGACTCCTCCAACTTCACTGGATTTGCCAGTTGCTCGGTTGCCGGCGGCCCGGGCTGGGCAACCGGTGGCAGCGGCACGTTTTTCCTGAACTCGACGTGGGAAAGCTGGGAGGTGCGCTATTGGCCCACCGGCGGCAGCGGCGGCCCGGCGCACGACTTTGACGGCGACGGCCACCCCAACGAACAGGAGTATTGGGCCAATACCGATCCGACCGACCGGGATTCCTGTCTGAAACTGGTGGCGCATCGCGGCCAAGTCACCGCCCAAGGGTTCGTCGTCAAGTGGGCCAGCCAACCCGACCGGATCTATGCGGTGGACCGTGCCACAAACCTGTCGCCGGCGAGCGTCTTTGTGAATCTGCGATCAGCCATCCCCGGCCAGCCTGGCACCACTTCCTACGAGGACACCTCGGCCACGGGCCTGGGGCCGTATTTCTACCGCGTGCGGCTGGAACCGTGACGGGGCATGTCGGGCCGCCGCAGGTCCACGTCTCAATGAGAACATCACGCCTTGCCCTCTTGCCGTGGTTGACGCTGGCACTCTTCATCGCCACCGGCCCCCGACTCTTCGCAGAACCGCCGGACACCAACCGTTTCTCGATCATCACCGGGCCGGTTCTGCAAAGCCCGTCGGAAACCTCGATGGCCGTCACCTGGATCACCAGCCGTGACGCGACTGCCGCAGTTGAATACGGTCCGCCCGGGGGCGCACTAAAGACCGCGTTCTCAAGCCGCGACGGCCTGGTGGACGGCGTGGCACGTGTGCATCGGGTCGTGTTGCCTGAACTTCAGCCCGGCACCGCGTACTGCTACCGCGTGGTGTCGCGCGAGATTACCGGCTTCCGCCAATCGCGGGTGGAGTTTGGCGAGACCATCGCCAGCGCGTTCCACGAATTCCGCACCTTCGACCGCCGGAAGCGCGACTTCTCGTTTGTGGTCTTCAACGACCTTCACGATCAGCCCGCGACGATTCCCGAATTGCTCAAGGTGGCCGGCACGCAGCCATACGATTTTGTGCTGCTCAACGGCGACATCCTCAGTTACATCGCTGACGAGGGGCAGATCGCGGCGGTGTTCGATCAGGCGGCAGGTTTCGCCTCCGCAATTCCGCTCGTCTGGGTGCGCGGAAATCACGAAACGCGTGGCCGGTTCGCCCGGCAGCTTCCCGCCTACCTGGCCTCGCCGAACGGGCGCTACTACTACGCGTTTGATCACGGCCCGGTGCGGTTCATTGTGCTCGACGGCGGGGAGGACAAGGTGGACGGCCATCGCGAGTACGGCGGCCTGGCGGATTTCTTCCGTTACCGGCACGAACAGGCCGCGTGGCTCAAGGCAGAAGTGAAGACGAAGGCCTTCCGCCAGGCGAAATACCGCGTCGTGTTTTGCCACATGCCGTTTCCGAACAAGATCGCCGCCGATCCCTCCCGCTACAATGAGCCGAACACCTTCCTCGGTATGGCAGACGCGTTCGAGCAGTTCGGCGCGACGCTGGACCATGCGGGCGTGGATTTGATGCTGTCGGGTCACACCCACGCGGCGGCGGTCATCCCGCCAGAGCCGGGCCGGCATCGCTACCCGATCGTGCAGGGCGGTGGTCCGCGGGGGACGGACCGAACCGTCATCCGGGTAAACGTCAGCCGCGCCGGATTGGAAGCGGCGATTTTGCGCCCGGACGGGACCAGCCTCGGCGTCTGCCGCGTCGCGGCGAGACGTTGATGGGCGCTCGACAAATGGGCCGGGCCGGCTAGGCTTCCCCAACATTTTATGACAGATCCACGCTACACCAAACTGGCCAAACTCCTCGTCAACTATTCCATCCGCGTCCAGAAGGGCGATCGCGTTCTGCTCGACGTCACCGACGTGCCGGACGAAATGACCGTCGAACTCATGCGCGCCGTCCGCGCGGCAAAGGGCACGCCGCTTGTGGATGTCCGCCATACCCGCGTGACCCGCGAAGTGATTCGCGGCACGGACGAAAAGCACGCCACGCTCGTGCGGGACATTGACCTCGCCCGCATGAAAAAGATGCAGTGCTACATTGCCATTCGCGGCGCGGACAACATGAGCGAGAACTCCGACGTGCCGAGCGACCGGCTCTCGCTCTATTCGCGGATCACCCGGCCCGTGCAGAATCAGCGCGTCAACAAGACTCGATGGTGCGTCCTGCGCTGGCCCACGCCCAGCATGGCGCAGGCGGCCAACATGAGCACCGAGGCGTTCGAGAACTTCTACTTCGACGTCTGCACGATGGATTACCGCAAGATGGCCAAGGCGATGATCCCGCTCTACAACCGCATGAAAAGCGCGGATCGCGTGCAGATCAAATCGCCGGGCACCGACCTGACGTTCAGCATCAAGGGCCTCGGCGCGAAGATGTGCGAGGGCCTGCTCAACATCCCGGATGGCGAAGTCTTTTCCTGCCCGGTCAAGGACTCCGTCAACGGTGTCATCCAATACAACACGCCCACGATCTACTCGGGTACCAAGTTTGAAAACGTGCGGCTGGAGTTCAAGGACGGCAAAATCGTCAAAGCCACCAGCAGCAACACCAAGAAGCTGAACGAGATTCTGGACACCGACCCCGGCGCGCGTTACGTGGGCGAGTTTTCGCTCGGGTTCAATCCCTACATCCTGAATCCGATGTGCGACATCTTGTTCGACGAAAAGATCGCCGGCTCGCTGCACTTCACCCCGGGCCAGGCCTACGACATCTGCGACAACGGCAATCGCAGCGCCGTCCATTGGGACATGGTGCTGATCCAGCGGAAGGACTGGGGCGGCGGCGAGATTTGGTTCGATGGCGAATTGATCCGGAAGGACGGCATCTTCGTGCCGAAAGACTTGAGGGCGCTGAACCCAGAGCGGTTGAAGTGAGCTTGCGCGTTGTTCGACCTCCTGCAATCGCGAGCATCACTTGTGAGTTTGCGGAAGCCGAGAGGAGAACGATGCACCCATTGCAGCGAATTCTTACACCTCGACGCACAACGCGGAGCGCCGGCACATTAAATGGAAATTCACTCGCCAAGATGCCAACAGAGAATTCTCACGCCACTGTGTTGCGTGATTCTCATGTGTCGCGATACCAGGGCTGGCCGAGCGGGCGGACCGGCGACTGCTCGACCTGCCAACGCCTGGGGTGGAGAGAAAGGAAACGCGGGTTCAACTCTGCCGCACGATTCTCCCCGATCTTAAAGGAGTGCTTCGGCTGTGCCGCAACCAGCGCCGGAACGCCTCGCGCCCGGCATGAGGTCAAGTGGTCCTCATGCCGGGCTGAGGGTTCTGTGACGCTCGGTTGAAAGAGCTTGCCAGAAGCAGAAGGGACGGCTCCCATGCCGCGAAGACGCCGCCCAACAAAGCGGTGCATGTCATTGAAACATGAAGATTAAACTGCTGTCCGCCCTGCTAATCGCCGCCGGGCTCTTGCTTCCCCGCCTCGCCAGCGCGGCCGACGAGCCCACCACCGCCGCCAAGGAACTCAGAGACGTCATTCAAAAAGTCCAAGCCAAGCTGAAAGCCGGCGACAAGACGGAGGCCGCGCTGGCAGACGAATTGAAGGAATTTGACGCCCTGCTCGCCAAACACAAAGGCGAGAAGACGGATGACGTGGCCCAGATTCTCATGATGAAGGCCATGTTGTATTCGCAGGTCCTGGAGAACGAAGAGAAGGGCAAGGAACTCTTGGAACAACTGAAGAAGGAATTTCCAGACAGCAAAGCCGTCGCGCGGCTCAAGAAGCAGGAGGCGGCCGAGAAGATTCAGGCCAGCTTGACCGAAGGAACGAAGTTCCCTGATTTCGACGAAAAGGACCTGCAGGGCAAGCCGTTCAATTTGGCCGCGTACAAGGGCAAGGTCGTACTCGTGGATTTCTGGGCCACCTGGTGCGGACCCTGTGTGGGCGAGTTGCCCAACGTGCTGGCAGCTTATGAAAAGCACCACCCCGCCGGCTTCGAAATCCTCGGCATCAGCCTCGACAGCGACAAGGCGAAGCTGGAGAAATTCATCGAGACAAAGAAGATGCCCTGGCCACAGTTTTTTGACGGCAAGGGTTGGGAGAACAAGCTGGCGGGCCAGTACGGCGTGAACAGCATCCCGGCCACATATCTCTTGGACGGCGAAGGCAAGATCATCGCCAAGAACCTGCGCGGTGAAGCGCTCGAAGAAGCGGTCGCCAAGGCGCTGGCGAAGAAATAGCCCGTCCGAAACAGAGGCACTCCCAGCGCGGAGTGGGCTGTGTTTTGGTCTTGCATCCGTTCCCGTACCGGGCGCGGACGCAAGCGGCGGCCGTCATTGGACGAGTGGCCTTCCGGGCGTGCCGTGCGCTGTCAATGTTCGTCTGTTCGTAACCGACCGCATTCTGGCGACAACCACGCACCGGGCGTGGGGAAGGAGGCGGCAATGAGCAGCAATAGACTGATCACTACAGAATCAGACTGGCCCAAGGCCCGGCTTGCCAGTGTTCCGCTACGCCATTCGTGAGGATGAGTGCGAACTTCGGCCAGACGCTTTGAATCCTTGGGACGGCGGGGGGCGCTTATTCGTACCGCAATGACTCGATCGGATCGAGGTTGGCCGCCTTGTACGCCGGATAGGTGCCGAAGACGATGCCCACGACGGAGCAAATCCCCAAGCCGATGAGCATCCAATCCACGGGGACGGCGGGCGGGACTTTAAGGAAATACGCCGTCGCGTTGCCCCCGAGAATGCCCAGCGCGACGCCAATCACGCCGCCGACTTCGCAGAGCACGACCGCTTCCATGATGAATTGCGTCATGATGTTGCGCTTCTTGGCACCGATCGCCCGCCGGATCCCGATCTCGCGCGTCCGTTCGGTCACGGAAACCAGCATGATGTTCATGATGCCGATGCCTGCCGCGATCAAGGCGATGGAACTAATCACCGCCACGCCCACACGCACGGCGAAAGTGAGGCCGCGAAACTGTTGAATGAGCGAATCATTCGAGGAAATCTCGAAGTCGTCCGGCGCGCCCGGGGGCACCTTCCGCGCCACGCGCAGGATGCCGCGCACCTGTTCCACACAGTCGTCGTAGCTGGCCTGGTCGCGCGCTTGGACCAGGAGCGTGAGGCTGCGCCGATTATAGCCGCCGTAGCGATTCAAACCGAGCGTGATGGGCACGGCCACAAAATTGTCCTGGCCCTCGCCCATGCTGGTGCTGGGTTCCAGGACGCCGACCACGACGTGGTTGACGCCGTCGTATTTGATCGTCTGGCCCACCGCGCCGCCCCGGGGAAAGAGTTTCTTGGCGAGCTTGTTTCCGAGCAGGCAAACGAAGCGCGCGGCCTCCACATCCGCCGCCAACAGGCCGCGGCCCTCCTCGATGTTCCAGCCCTTGCAGGCGAGCGCCTCCGGGGTCACGCCCAGCAGTTGCACGTCGGGGTCGGTCTTGGTGTGGCGGGAGGAGGCCTCGCTCTGCCAGAAACGGGCTTCCGCCCCGACCGCCACGGCGAGGCTGGCGCGTTGCCGCAACACATCCTGATGCTGAAGCGTGAGGGGCTTGCGGCGGCGGTACTTCTCCCAGCCTTCCGGCCCTTCGAAGGAGATGGCCGGCCACTTGTCCACGGTAAAGGTGTGGGCGCCCAATCCGCTCAACTCGCGTTCGATGTTGCTCTGGAGGACGCGCATCGCGGTCATCGTCACAATGATGGAGAACACCCCGACGACCACGCCGAGGAGCGTGAGCGCCGCGCGCAGCTTGTGCGCGACCAGCGCGCTCATGGCCATCGCGAAGCTCTCGCTGACCTCGGCCAGCAGAAGGGTGGGGCGATGGAGTTTCATGGCCGAAATCCGAAATCCGAAATCCGAGGCCCGAAACAAACCCGAAACTCGAAATCCGAACGCCCCGCGAACAACTCACCGGTACGACAACCACGCGAATACCTGCCATTCTGACAAAGAAACGCAGAGACGCCGAGGACCCAGCGCGGCGGTGACGCGACCAATCCGGGGCGCGGACATGCTTGTCCGGCAATGCAAGCTCGTGCGCGCTCGCAAAGAAAAGCGTCCACCCTCCGGTGTCGCGGCCCGAATCCTCGCGGGATGCACAGATGTTGTGAGATTGCGGCGCAGCGTCTCGCAGAGCCGAGTCTTCTCCGCGTTCCGTCCGGCTTCCTGTGGTTGCGGTTCAGCCGCGATGGATTTCCCCAGTCGGAATTCGGCCATCGGCCTTCCTCCGGATTTCGGAATTCGGATTTCGGATTTGGGGTCATTCCGCCCTCAACGCGTCCACAGGGTTCATCCGTGCCGCGCGCCATGCCGGCAGGAAGCCCGCGATGATGCCGGTCAAGGCCGACACCGCAAGCGCGAGCGCGGCAATGGACACGGACATCCTGGCCGGAAAGAACCGCGAAATGCCCCACGTCGCCAACGCGGCCAACCCCAGCCCGATCAGGCCGCCGATGAGGCAAATCGCCGCGGCTTCGATGAGGAATTGGACCAGAATCGTGCGCCGCTTCGCGCCGACCGCCTTGCGGATGCCGATCTCGCGCGTTCGTTCGGTCACGGAGACGAACATGATGTTCATAATGCCGATGCCGCCCACGAACAGCGACAGTCCCGTGATGAACAGCCCCACGCCGCCGATGACCTTCGACACCTCGGTGAACTTCTCGATGAAGGCGTCCAGCGAGTTGACGGCAAAGTCGTCCGGCTCGGTCGGGGGCAGCCGGCGCACGCGCCGCATGATCGCCCGCACCTCCTCGCGGGCGTCGTCCAGATGCGCCAGACCACCGACCTTGACGACGATGCGAATGCCGGGAAAGAAGGTGAACCCACTGGCCATGAGCGTGACCGGGATGTGCGCGGTGTTGTCCAGGTTTTCGATGCCGAGAAACTTGCCCTTCTTCTCCAGCACCCCAATGACTTCGAAGCTCATATCGCCAATCCGCACCCGGTTGCCCACGGCATTGCCGTGCGGAAAGAAGTTGCGGGCCACGTCCGCGCCGAGCACGCACACTGGACGGTTGCCGGCCACTTCGGCGGCGGTGAAGTAACGGCCCTCCGAAAAAGCCAGACCGTCGGTGTAAATGGCTTCCTCGGTGTTGCCCACGAGGAACACGCCGGTGGCCACGCTGCGCCCGTGCTTCAGCGTGCGGATGCCGACGGACTGCAGATTGACGTGCCACGCGGGGTTCGCCTCGCTGATGAAGGCGCGGCCCTCGGCCAGGCTGTCGAAGGTGCGGCCGGCCGGCAGATAAATCTCGCGGCGCTTGATGAGTTTCCACCACGGCTCGTCGTTAAACCAGGGCCACTTCTGGATGAAGAACACGTCCGTGCCAATGGCGGAAACGCTCTTGAGAAAGGCGGCGTTCAGCCCGTGGATGGCCGTGCCCATCAGCGTCACCGTGACGATGCCGATGATGATGCCCAAGGTGGTCAACACCGCGCGCAGCTTGTTCGCGAGAATGGCCCCCCAGGAGATGAGCAGCCCCTCGTGGAGTTCGGTGAGCAGGTTCATACGCCGGGGGGAATGACGAATGACCAATGGCGAATGACGAATGAACGCCGATGCCCAAAAGTCAAAACGCCTACGGATCCGCGCGCGCCGGGCTTAAGGGCTTGTATCTGTGCATTGCGCGTCGGTTGCCGTTCGTCTTGGGTCATGGCCGCGTCCCCCTTGTTGTTCAACTGCGCCAGATTTTGCAGAAGATCAGATGCAACTCCCTGGCTTCGCACCAAAGCACCCGGGCTTCCGGCTTCAAATTCTCCTCCGCCGTTGCAATCATGCGGAGAAAGAACTTCGTTTCCCGGGCCTCCTTCTTACACGTTCCGATCTTGTTTCTGAAGTCTTTCTTGGACACACCGTCGTCGGCTTCGCAGTAGTTCGCCCCAATAGCCGTTCCGGCCCCTACGAGCTGATCTATGAGTCGGTTGTTGACAGGATTCTGCGGGATCTTCTTCGCGAACCGGATGACCGCCTCTCCGAATTTCGACGTACGCTCTTCCAGGTCATAGACCGGCCTGCGTGGCGGTTCGTCCCGTAGCGCCATCGGCGATGAAGTTGCGACGAAGCCCCAAAACGCCTCCTCCGCCCCGTTGCGCGCCGATTCGTCATTCGGAATTTGGACTTCTTTCGTCATTCGCCATTCGTCATTCGTCATTATTTGCGTTCGTCGCTGGCGATGAGGCCGTCGCGGATGCGGATGATCCGCCGGGCGTGGCGGGCGATGTCCTCCTCGTGGGTGACAAGGATGATCGTGTTGCCGCCGCGCGAAAGTTCGCCAAAGAGTGCCATGATTTCCTCGCCGGTCTTCGAGTCCAGATTGCCGGTCGGTTCGTCGGCCAACAGAATGGACGGCTTGTTCACGAGCGCGCGAGCCACGGAAACCCGCTGGCGCTGACCACCGGAGAGTTCGTTGGGTTTGTGATGCACGCGATCCGCCAAGCCCACGTGCTTCAGGGCGTCGAGCGCCGTCTGCCGCCGCTCCTCGGCCGGGGCGCCGGCGTAGATCAACGGCAACTCGACGTTGTGCAACGCGTTGGAGCGTGGCAGCAGATTGAAGGTCTGGAAAACGAACCCGATCTCACGGTTGCGCACCTCGGCGAGTTGGTTGTCGTCCATCTGGCTCACGTCCGTGCCGTTCAGTTCGTAACGCCCGGAGGTGGGCGAGTCCAGGCAGCCGATGACGTTCATAAGCGTGGACTTGCCCGAGCCGGACGGGCCCATGATGGCCACGTACTCACCGCGCGCGATTTCCAGCGACACGCTGCGCAGCGCATGGATCGTCTCCGCGCCCATTTGGTAGCGGCGCGCGATGTTCTGGAGGCGAATCAGGCTCATGCAGGCAAATCCGAAATCCGAAATCCGAAATCCGAAACGAATCCGAAACTCGAAGCCCGCGTTTCCGCCATTGAACTTTGTGCGAACTGGGCGACCGGTGTTCGGAGAAAAGAACCGTTCCCCGGGACAGAGATTGGAGGGTGAGTGCTCGCGAATAGCTCATCGGAAACTCGCAAGCCGGCTGGGCTGGAAAACCGGTAACGACGTGACCGATGGTGAACGGTGCGGACTCCGAACGCTGGGGTAAGGTTCGCCCCCACTGTCCGCAACGAGCATTCCGCCCGGACGCGCAGGCGCTCTTTCGGCCTTCGGCCTTCGGGCTTTCTCAGGATTTCGGATTCCGGATTTCGGGATTCCACCGCCATCATTTCTTCTCCTTGTCCTCGTCCTTCTCCGGCTTGCCGATGCGGATCTTCTTGCCGTCCTCCAGTTCGCGGTTGATCGCCTTGTAGCCGCCGGAAACGATTTCCTGCCCTTCGGTCAAGCCTTCGGTGATTTCCCAATAATCGGCGTCGCTGATCCCAATCTTCACGGGCACCATCTTCACTTGATCGCCGTCCCGGACGAACACCACCTCGATGGGCTTCGGGGCGTCTTTGCCCTTTTTGTCGGGCTTCGACGCGTTGGGGTCGCCCGCTGTCGCGTTGGTGCTGGCCGGAGCCACCGTGTTGGTCGCCGAATCGGAGGGGGAGTTGGTCTTGCCGCCGGTCTTGCCGGCCCCGCCTTTCTTGTCCTTCTCCGGGTCCTTGGGCAACCGCGTCGTCACGCTGGCAATGGGCACGGCGAGCACGTTCGTGCGCGAGCGTGTCTCGACCTCCGCAGTCACCGACATACCCGGACGGAAGGGTTCCTTTTCCTGAATGCGAATTCGGACCTCGAACTTCGTCGCCTCTTGGCTGGAACTTGCCTGGCCGGCGGTTTTGGAGGAGTTCGCAATCTCGGAAACAATCCCGGTGAACTTCCGGTCCTTAAAGGCGTCCACCTCCAAGCGCGCCTTCTGACCGGGCTTCAGGAGCACGATATCGGTTTCGCCGATGTCCACACGCGCTTCCATGGCGTTGAGATCGGCGATGGTCATGATCTCCGTCCCGGACATCATGGTGTTGCCGGCCACGCGCTCGCCGACCTCGAGGTTCAGTTTGCTGACTGTGCCGGTGAGCGGCGAGTAAATGGTGGTCTTGGCGAGTTCCTCCTCCACGCGCGCCAGCGAGGCCTTGGCCACGTCCGCCTGATGCTGCGCGGATTCCACCTGCGCCTTGGCGATGTCCAGCGCCGTCTTGTATTCCAGGAAGACCGAGTCCGAAATCAGCTTCGACCGGAACAGGTCCTCGTTCCGTTTGAATTCCAACTCGGCTTTGGCCAGGTTGGCTTGTGACAATTTCAAGGAAGAGAGCGCGGACCGGTAACCCGCTTCCGACGACCGTTGCTGGGCCAGATACACATCCGGCTTGATCTTCACCAAGAGATCGCCCTTTTTCACGCTCTGGCCCTCCTGAAACGGCAACTCGACGATTTCCCCGCTGACCTCGGCGCTGATCTTGACCTGCACCACCGGCTGGATGCGGCCGTTGGCGACGACCAGTTCTGTCAGGGTGCGCCGCGTCACCTTCTCGGTTTGCACGGTGATGACGGCTTCGCGTTTACGAAAGACCGCCACTAGCGTGAGCGCAATCAGCACCACGCCGATGACGGTGAAGATAAGGACCTTCCGCCGCTTCTTTGGATTTGGCATTTGATTTTCCTTCTACCTAAGACACAGTCGCCGCGGAATTGTTTCGGCAAAATTGCGAACGGCTTGCGGCGGGGGCTACAGCGTAAACTGACCCAGCCCAATGAACACGAGGATTAGCGTCCAGATCAGCCAAAAGGTGAACACCACCCACGCCGCCCGCACCCAGGGCACCCCCGCCAACCGGGCCAGGCCCACGGACATGACGGCCACCTGCCAGAAGGTGAACACATTCGCGGCGCCCAACAGCAGATGGCTCTTGCTCTGCACGTCAAACTCGCTGACCGCCAGCGCCAGGCTTGGGGTGGAGAACATCTTCCCGAAGTTCACGATCAACAAAAGCGCCACAATCGCGCCCAAGGTGGAAATCATGCTGGCCAAGCCCGCAATCTCGACGCTTTTCATGTAGCCAAAATTCGCCTTCAACACCCATCGTCCCAGCAGCCACAACACAAGCGCCCACCAGAACAGGCGCACGAAATTCACCCCCACCGCCCCCACCGAACCGAAAACCTTCATCATGGCCGGCCCGGTGAACTTTTCCACCACGGACATGGCTTGGTCCGCCTGGGCTTGGGTCAGTTTGCCGGCCTTGACCTGTTCCTCCATGGCCTTCTCTTGTTGCTCGCGCATTTGTTGGATGATGGCGGGCTGCGAGAACATGATGATCGCGGAAAGAATGCCCACCACACAAGCGATTAGCGTGGGGGCAAGCCAGTTGGCCACACTGGAAGGCGCGGCCTTGACTTCGGTGAAGACATCGCCGGGCACGGCGAAGACGTTGACGAGTCGCGCGGGGAGCGACATGGGCGGCTGGGCCGGTTCGGCGGGCACCGGTGTTCCAGAGACGGGCGGAGGCTCTTGCATGGGATCAGTCTATTTGACGCGGGGTTTCCGCGTCGCGCAGGGGAAAGATGGGAAGCGGGGCACACAATGTCCAGCCCAAGACATGAGAAACGACTGCATGTGTTCCACCGCCTGCGGGTTTGAGGCGGTCGGCGCGACGGCGGGGTTTGGCCGCGCGAGCCGGGAGTTCTATTAAGCGCCCGGCACGCCCCAACCACGGTATCTGCGCGAACTGCGACTCCGCGCCCGCCACCGGTTACGGCCGGCGCGGCTGCCGCCGGATCGCGCGCGTCGCGGTGCGTCCGGAAGCGATCGGTTTGTGCGGCTGCTGGCAAGGGATCGCCGTCGAGCGCCCCTCGCAGGACCTGACCGCCCCGGACGAACCGACCGCGCACAAGATCGGCTGTTATGCGACCCGCCTGACGGGGCCCAGCCAGCCCGACAGGTGCAGGGTCCTTGCCGCCGGTGAGACTTGGCGCTTCGGGCTCGGTTGGTACGAAGGAGCTCGGAAAAACCGCCATGCATCGCCCCGCGGTCGCCCGCATCGTCCCCCCAAATGCTTCCAAAAACACCAGTTTCCGGCCAGATACTGAGGAGCGGCAAAGGCGGAAGTTGCAACTCAAGCCCAATGCCTCTTCGGATGCGACTTTCAACTGGGGCGCATCTCACTTTATTGCACGTCTTTCAGATTCCCCCTGCAAACATCGTGG
>CAZJTM010000168.1:0-14400 GCA_964548925.1 uncultured Verrucomicrobiota bacterium
GGAGAATGGCCAGCAGGGTTGCCAATCCCAAGAGGACGCCGGAGGACGGTCCCCAGCGGACGAACTTGAACGCCGCAGCCTGGATGCGATGGCCCAGCGGCGCGAGCATCGCGTCCGCGAGGGAGCTTTCATCCCACGTACCGGTGTAGCGGCGGCCATTGATGAAGAACATCGGTGCCTCGGTCGCGCCGCTGCGCTTCGCGCTCTCGATATCCTCGCGCACGCGGGCTTTTGCCGCCTCAGCGTGTGGGTCATTCGCGGCGTAGTTCTCCGCAATGCCCCTCCCACCGTAGCTCCGCGCGGCTTCCTCAATATGCGCGGCGTTCAGGGTCGGCCCTCGCTCCATGAACGCCTCGTGGATCTCCCAGAACGTGCCGGTCGCCGCAGCCACGCGCTCGGCGACCTCTGCCGCGCGGAGGGCGTCCTTCTTCCCCTCGACGGGCAGGTGACGAAAGACGTACCGCATCCGGTCACCGAAGCGGTTCCGCAGTCCCTCGACCACGGTATGAACCGCGCGGCAGCGGAAGTCCGCGTAGCTGCCGTACTGAACGAGAGTCAGTTCCGCTTCAGGATCTCCCAGAATATGATCGCGCCGAACGTCGACCGCCGGATCAAGTTTGGTTGGGCGTGCCTGGGGCATCACACATTCTGAGCGCAAGACCCGCGTCAGGTAAAGTCGTTATCAACAAAGCCGTGAGCCCGGCTCACTATCCTTTCAGTTGCGAAAGCGATTTACAGGTCAAACAATCACATGGGCAGACCGTTTGGCGCTGGCGCTTGAATGATCCTGGGGTTCAGAGTGAAGTAACAGCGTTTAACGACCGAAGCCCCCATTTGTATGAAGTATACAACGACGAACTTATCCGGTCTCCATGAGCTGCCTGCGGATTGGGCCGACCGATTGGAGCGTTTACCAATAGAGGACGCGCGGGAACTGTTGAACAAGCTTCCTGCCGCTGAGGTTGCAGGCATCCTTTCCGAGTTGCCACCCCAAGAAGCCGCTCGACTGCTGGATAATTTCCCGGACGCGCAAATCGTTCCCTGGCTTCAACTGATGTCGCCAAACGTTGTTGCTGATCTCGCAGGTGAGTGGCGTACCGCCCGCCGGGGAAAAATCCTTGCTGCTCTGCCACCTGAAGCTTCCGCGGCGATTGTCGCACTGCTGAAATTTCCGCCAGATTCGGCGGGCGGGGCCATGGACAGCCGTTTCATCTCGGTCAGGGTCGATCAAACGGTTGAAGAATGTCTTGCCGGTTTGCGCGCACGTCCTGAACAGCGCACGGACGACGTGCTCTACATTTATGTCACCGACGATCTGCAAAGACTCATCGGAGTGATTTCGTTGCGTGAACTGGTGTTTTCCGCGGCAGGACGGCGTGTAGGCGAGATCATGAATCGCGAGGTTAGATTTCTGCGCACCTCGGACGATCAGGAGGAGATCGCCCGCCAGATTCAACATTACCGGCTGCTGGGCCTGCCAGTGGTGGATGAGCAGCAGCGTTTGGTGGGGGTCGTGAAACTTCGAGACGCAATTCGCGTGGCCGAAACCGAGGCGACGGAAGACATGCAGTTGATGGTGGGTCTTTCCGGGGAGGAACGTCTTTGGACGCCGTGGGAGAACTCGATCGCCCGTCGGCTGCCGTGGCTCGGAGTGAACTTGATCACGGCTTTGGGGGCATCCGCGGTTGTAGGAGTTTTTGAAAACACGCTCGCCCGCTGGACCGCGCTCGTGGTGTTCCTGCCGCTCATCTCTGCCGTGGCTGGCAATACCGGTAATCAGGCGCTGACGGTCATCATTCGCGCGCTGGCGCTCGGGGAGGTTGCTCCCGGAGACGCGCTGCGAGTCATGCGCAAGGAACTGGTCATCGGTCTCGCAAATGGATGCCTGCTGGGGCTGGCGATTGGTTTGCTTGCCTTCGGATGGAAAGGCAGCGCGGCGCTGGGAGCAGTGGTCGGTGCTGCGATGTTGCTGAACCAGGTCGTTGGGGCTTTGTCCGGTGTGGCGGTCCCCTTCGGCTTGCGCCGCCTGGGAGTTGATCCGGCGTTGGCCTCCAGTATCTTCGTGACGACAATTACCGACATCATCGGTTTCTTCCTCTTTCTCGGATTGGCGACACTCGCAATCTGGAAGTTTGCCTTGTAAACCTGCAGAGAATTGAACTCTTGGGAGCAGAAATGAAAAAGAAATACGCTGGAATACTCTTTGGACCACCCGGCAGCGGAAAGACCTCCGTGGTGAGATCACTGACCATCAATCGCCGCGTTGCCATCATCGAAACGGGAAATCTGTTGGAGCGAGAGGTTCGACTTGGAACTCCGGTTGGCCAGCAGATCAAACTGGACAAAGCCGCCGGGAATCTGGTGTCAACGGACGTGGTCAAGGATATTGTTCTGGCGGAATTAGAGAGCGTTCAGGGTGAAGTTGTCCTGTTCGATGGGTTTCCCCGCCATCCAGAGCAGGTGGAAGTCTTCTTTCAATTACTGAAACGGCACCGCCTGAGACTCTGCTCCGTGCTGGTTTTGACTTTGGACCTCAAGACGGCCACGCAGCGGATTGCGGGGCGTCGTTTTTGTTCGGGGTGCGGCGCTCTTTACAATCTGCACACGAATCCCCCAAAGGTCGCCAGGAAGTGTGATTCATGCAGACGACAACTCCTCCGGCGACCGGATGACCGCTCGGAAATCGTCCGCCGTCGGTTTGGCACGTATCGGCGTGAAACCGTTCCGGTAATCGAGTTCTTCAAGCGCAAGCACGCGGGTCTTTATTGGGAAGAATCGGCTGCGGCACCCATCAGCGAGGTTGGAAGTCGCTTAAGCGAGCGGTTGGAGAGCTGTCTCAGACGCAATGGTAAAGCCCAAAGGATCGCAACCAAAGAGAGTAGTAAGTTGATTTCGGGCAAAAGCAAAAAGCTCAAGCAATAGTCGGTCATGGTATCTCAATTACTCGGCGGAATCGGCCTGTTTCTTCTTGGCGTCTTTCTTCTGTCCGATGGGCTGAAGACGGCGGCGGGGGACTCGCTGCGTCGCATTCTCGTCCGGTTCACAGGTCGTCCATCAACCGCATTCGTTTCGGGTGCGGGAATCACCGTGCTGGCTCAGTCATCGAGCGCCACGACTCTGGCTACTATCGGATTTGTCAGCGCTGGCATTCTAACCTTTTCGCAAGCCATCGGCATTGTCATGGGTGCAAGCTTGGGCACGACGAGCACGGGCTGGCTTATCTCACTGGTGGGAATGAAATTTGGCATCGGCAAACTGGCGTTCCCGCTGGTGGGGTTGGGTGCGCTGGCCAGATTGGTTTCCCATGGCCGTAACGCAGCAATTGCTTTGGCAGTAGCTGGATTTGGACTGATGTTTGTGGGCATCGACATTCTCCAATCCGGGATGGTCTCCCTCTCGGAATCATTCTCACCCAACAGTCTGCCCCACGGGACGCTCACCGGTCGCGTGCTGCTGGTCGGAATCGGAATCGTGCTGACCGTGATCACCCAATCATCCGCCGCCGCCGTTGCGACGACCCTTGCAGCATTTCATACGGGGATGATTGATTTGGAACAAGGCACATCGCTCATCATTGGTGCAAGCATTGGCACCACGTCCACTTCTGCTCTCGCGGCGATTGGCGCGACGACGTCGGCAAAGCGCACGGCACTGGCGCACATACTATTCAGCGTCGCGGCTGGCGTCGTGGCTTTCGTGATTCTCCCGATTTTCGTCTGGAGCGTGAAGCAAGCCGAGCAGAGTCTTGGCTTCCAATTCGGAGCCGTGATTCTGGCCGCGTTCCATTCGGGGTTCACGTTGCTTGCTGCGCTTTTGGTTTTGCCGGGAGTCAAGCGCTTCAGCGCCTTCATCGAACACCTCGTTCCAGAGCGCGGTCCGGCTCTCACGCGACATCTCGATTCGTCGCTTGTTGAAATTCCCGAAGTCGCGATCGAAGCGGTGCGCCGTACTTTGCTGGAGGTTTACGCGGAGATTCTCGAAGCCATTGAACGGGCTATTCGCGGCGGCGTTCCTTCAAAGCCGGAACGAATGGATGCAGTACTCACAGCTCTGCGGGAGACCCGGCGGTTTCTGGGGACAGTGGCGTTTTCGGCGTCGCGTCCGGAGCAGTATCATGCGCGCGTGGCCATCATTCACGCGATGGATCATTTGTACCAACTGGCAGTCGTGGTGAAGGATAATTTCGCGCCGGGGTTGCTCGCCGATGAGCCACGCTTGCAGATGCCAAAGCGCATGGTGACGGAAATGATCGAACTGGTGTCGGCAGCCATGCAACGGCGAACGCCGACATTGGAGCGCGACCAGTTGCAACGCATTTCTGTTGGTTTGGCAGAATATCGCCGCACCGGTCGGGCGAGTCTGCTGGAGAAGAGCGCGCACGAGACTGCGGAGTCAGGGCCGGCATTACGCGCGCTCAACGGCCTGCGTTGGCTGGACGCGGTCGGCTATCATGCGTGGCGAGCGGCGCATCATCTGGGTGCGGAAGCCCACGAGGCCGGAGACGACAGCGACGACGCGCTCCATCAAGCAGAGTTTCGCGGTGATTGAATCCGTGTTCTGAGAACCGGCGCATTCCGAACCGGCATCGGAACAAATCGTTTCGGCAGATTGAGGGAGATGCCATCCGCAACTCCAAAACCCCCAGTAAACATACTCTATCCCGCATTTTTCCGATGCTGGCACAGCGCCAGCTAAAGGACAGTTGAGCCGGCCAGTTATTGGAACTTCAGATTCAACTTCAGGGCGGCAACAGCCACTCCGTATGCACATGAGCAGCGGGATTGGATCGACCGTCATGGCCTGACAACTTCGGAAAGTTGCTGGGGCGCGACAAAACACTCAACAGTAGAGACGAAATGAACACATTGAATTTGGCGACAGATTGTCCGAAATGGGAAGCTCCTCCAACGCGATTGTCAACGATGGGCAAGGTCGGGGGAACAAAATTGGCATCAGCCCAGCCCCAATTGTCGAACCTGCGTCTGCGTACGATCGTCGCTCCATTTGATTTTTCAGATGTTTCCACTGCCCTCTTGCGGCGTCTGATTGTACTGGCGGAGACTACCGTGATGACAGTGCATGTCCTTCACGTCGTCGAACCGTTAGGCGAAGTTGTTGCCAATGGGGACACGCCGATTTATCCCGGAGCGCGAGCCGCCGCCGCCCGCATACAAATCGAGCAGTGGGTCGCACAAACCTTCCCGGGCCAGGTGTCCATTACGACCACGGTGCGCGTGGGACGGGCGGCGGATGAGATCGTGGCACATGCTCAGGCGCTTTCTGCCGACCTCATTGTCATGAGCGCTCATGTGGGCAGCGGCAGGAAGAATGTCTTGTTGCGAACAACGACCGAACGTGTGGTGCGGCAGTCCCCGTGCCCGGTCTTGGTCGTTGCGCGCGATCAGGTGCAGGATTTCCTAAAGACACCGGAAGAGTTTCCTCTTCGGTCTTGGAAACGCATTTTGTTGCCGCTGGAGCTTTCCGGAAACGATCGGGAAGCATTGGCTTATGCGGCAGCGATTGCCCGCGAGAACGGGGCGAAGTTGCACATTCTCCACTGTGTCAACGGGCACAAGGCGGAGTCGAATGAGGATGTCTCCAGCGTGGAAGAGCGCGTGGCAGCATGGCTGGGTTCGGATCTCGGTTGGCCCGTGGAGTATGAGGCCACCGTCTGGAGTAACGTGCCGTTACTGAACGCCATTTTGCAGGAAGCCAAACTTTCCGACATTGATCTGATCGTCCTGCCGGCGCGCGATTGCGCCTGGTTTCGGCGGCATCGCCTGTGGAGCATCACGGACGGGATCCTAAGGCACGCGCCCTGTCCGGTTCTGAGTGTCAACGCGACTGTGAAACCGTTGGCGGTTTGAGGTGAACTATTTCAAGAGAAACAAAGTAATGCGTAATACAGATGTCGGGATTTGATTTCATTCAAGATTTGGGTTTGGTGATGCTGGTCGCCGCTGCCGCGGCCTGGCTTTGCCAGCGCATCGGCGTGCCCGTGGTTATCGGCTACATCCCCGCTGGCATCTTGATTGGACCGCATACGCATTCGTTCGCGGTGGTTTCAGACCCGGAAAGAATCCAGTCACTCGCACAGATCGGACTGGTGTTCCTGATTTTCAGCATCGGTCAGGGCGTCAAATTGCAACGGCTCCGAAAGGTCGGGTTGCCGCTGGTATTGGCCACGCTCGCCATTGCAGCGATGGTTCTGGTCGGCTGCCGTGTGTTGGGAGTGGCGCTGGGTTGGCCGGGTGAATATAGCCTCGTGCTGGCTGGGATGCTCATGGTTTCCAGCACCGCCGTACTCGGCAAAAGTTTGCGTGAGGCCAATGCCACGCATAGCCGGTTCGGTCAAACGGCCCTGACGGTTACGGCGCTCGATGATTTGGTGGCTGTGGTTACATTGACGGTGCTCACCTCTCTTATCCAAGTGGGGCAGGCCGACTCAATGGCCGTATTGGGCACGGTGATTCGTTTGAAAGCGATCATCGTCACGATGGTCATTGGCGCATTGTTGCTCGTTCCGCCGTTGCTCAATCGCTTGGGAGGAGGCGTCTCTTCCGAAGTGCGTTCCTTGGTGATTGTCGGATTGCTGCTCGCGATGGCCTTGTTGTCGGCGAAGGCGGGCTTCTCCGCGGCTCTGGGCGCGTTTCTGCTGGGAGTCATTGTTTCCACCACTGGGCGCGGGGAACAGGTGGATCGCGTGCTGGGCGGATTGTGCGAGGTTTTCGCGCCGGTGTTCTTCGTGGCGATTGGCATTCTGTTCGACTTCAGGCTGGTGGCGGACGTATGGCCACTGGTGCTTGGCGTTTTCTTGATCGCGACCGTGTGGCGCACTTTCGCCGCCACGAGCGCGCTGTTGTTGGTGGGCCATCCCATGCGCGACGCCACGCGGGCCGCGTTGTGCCTGACGCCAATCGGGGAATTCTCGCTCATCATCGCGCTCACCGGCGTGCAAGGCGGGCTGGTGCCGGAATCGTTTTACGCGGTGGGCATCGGAGTTTGCCTGTTGACCTCGCTGACAACGCCGTTGCTGATTCGA
This sequence comes from uncultured Verrucomicrobiota bacterium, assembly GCA_964548925.1. GTDB lineage: Bacteria > Verrucomicrobiota > Verrucomicrobiia > Limisphaerales > MWDV01 > MWDV01. The sequence goes on from CAZJTM010000168.1 coordinate 7,043, forward strand.
AAGTCCAGTGGATTTGGTGGTTGGATGGAGCGCAAGCAACCGGGTTTCCTGACGCAATGGATCGGGTTCTATCACGAATGGATTGAACGCCTGAAGCATCGCCGGGCCGGCAGTGTTGTGGAAGCTCACCGCGCCACGAATGGTCCAGGTCGCGTCGCTCGTGTTCTTCATTTCCGGTCTGCTGGTCTTCGCGCGACCGCTCTACGCGTTGGCGGAGAAATGGCTGGGCGCGGACTGGCCGGTGACCCGTGGATTGCCACTGGTGTTCTGGCTCGCGTTTGGTGTGTTGGTATTGGCGCCCCTGATCGCGCTGTGGCGCAACGTTGAAGCTTTGGCCATGATTTGCGCCGAGTCCGCCGCGCAAGGACGCGCGAAGCAGGCGGTCTTGCAGCCGCTTTTCGAAAAGCTGCTCAAAGGAGCGGCGTCGCTCGGCATTGTTCTGTGGTTGGCCGTTCTGATTCCATTTGCCGCCTTCCCCTGGTGGGGTTTGGTCCTGTTGGTGGCGGCGTGCGTAATTTTGGCGGTGGTGTTCTGGCGCAAGCTTATCCGTCTGCAAAGCCGGTTCGAGCTCGAACTGCGAACGCACTTGGCGGATTCCCCGTTTACCGATGGAAGACTGGTTTTAGCCGGCTTGACTCAATCCAATGGCCGCTGGGAATTGAACCTGGCGGAATGCACCATCGCCGAGAACTCACGAGCGGTGGCGCAACCCATCGCCGGGTTGCCGCTACGCGAGCTGTTTTCCTGCACGATTGTCAGCATTGAACGCCAGGACATCGCCATCCCCAATCCGGGGGCCGATACTGTTTTGTTCCCGAACGACAAAATATTGCTGCTGGGACACGACGAGAATCTGCGGCGCGCCGAAAGCTGGCTTCATGCCGAGGCAGAAGCCGCAGCGGCCAAGAGCGAAGCGCCCAAGCTCGCGGAAGTAGGGCTCGAACACCTGAGCGTGCCGGCCACTTCACGCCACGTCGGAAAACCGCTGGGCGAACTCGCGCTGAACTCGCTGTTCGGCATTCAGATCGTTGGCATTGAACGCGACCATCGCCCGGTGCTCGGGCCGGGGCGCTCAGAGTCGTTGCAGCCTGGCGACCAACTGCTGGTGCTCGGCACCCCAGGGCAAGTCAACGAAATGGCATTTTGGCTCTCGACCCGACCAAGGCCGGAGCTACGACCACAAGCATCAACCATAGAAAGGTAAATCACGTGAACACCATTATGAATCCACGGGCCATATACATCACCGAGGCCGACATGCGGCGGCTCAAACCATTGATCGAATCCATGAAAACCTCGCGCGACGATTTGCGGGGGCTGCAATCGGAATTGTTGCAGGCGCGCGTGGTCGCGCCGAAGGACGTACCCTCGGATGTCGTTACCATGAACTCCAAAGCCCGCCTACGGGATTTGGAAACCAGCGAGGAAGTCACATACACGCTTGTGTTTCCCGACCAGGCGAACATCGAGCAAGGCAGGATTTCCGTCGTGGCTCCGGTCGGCACCGCCATGTTGGGCCACCGGGTTGGAGATGAATTCGAATGGGAAGTTCCGGCTGGCCCAGTGCGCCTACGTGTCGAAGAAGTGCTCTACCAGCCGGAAGCTGCCGGTCATTACCATTTATGAACCGGGCGAAACCACCGCTTGCGACCAGGGTGGGAGCTGAAGTAGCACGGTCCTATGTCGGTCCGGCAGACCTGGCTCAGGACGCCGAAGCGACCATGCGCATCTCCTCGTTGAAGCCACACGTCGCGGTCTTGTGCGCGGCGATTATTGCGGCAACGGCCATCGGCTTTACCGCAAAGCAGTCACTCGCCTCCGGTCACGTGCCGTGGACGCTGCTGACTCTGGGAATCGCGCACGCGGTAGTCGCCCTCGCAGGTCTCGTCATGTGGAAGTGCGTCCGGTCCGGTGCAAGACATTACGTTGTGTCCAACTTCATCAAGTCCGAGCGGATCTCATTTGATGATGTGTGCATGGTTGTGCAAGACCGCGGACTCATTTGGAATCGAGTCCACATACACTTCAGGCGACCGACCCGCTTTGGGTGGAGCATCTCCTACGTCGCTGTCCCACCGACCAGGAGTCTCGCTGCCTTACTTGCAGCCTGGCAAAGGCGTCGGCCCGCCAGCGCACAATTGGCTGATGAAAGTTAGCGGCAAACGATTCGAATGAACAACAACCACAAACCGAAAGGAAAGTTATGGCAAAGAAAACAAAGACATCGCGCGAACAGACATTCAGCATCCGCGCTCAAGGTGCCGCGAGCGTTCAATTGGTTGGCGACTTTACCCATTGGCAGAAGTCGCCGATCCACCTTCGGCAGGCTGGCGACGGGATATGGCACGCGGGTGTCCCGTTGAAGCCGGGCACATATCACTACCGTTTCCTGGTGGATGGACAGTGGCAGGACGACCCCGAATGCATACTCCGCGTTGCGAATCCGTTCGGTAGCGAAAACATGGTTCGCGAGGTCGCGTGAGTTGAACCGTCACACGGTTGTGAGCCGCGGGCGTGGGATTATTCGTCAGTCGAGGAACGCTCGCCCTCTGGCCATCCCGGACTGAAGTGCCAACTGCGAGTAACACGAATCAATCGAAGCCGCTCATCGAAATTCGCCACTCGCAACACTTCAGAATGGAACGCAAGTGTTGAACATGGACTCCCATGTCGTGCTACTCAAAGCTGCATAAAAGGACAGCTTCGGTCTGTGGTCGGCGAGCGGGGAAAGTGGAGCTAAGGACGGAGAGAAGCGTCTAGCGAATCGCGTGCGTTGGGCATGGTGATGAGCTAGAGGGTGAAAGACCCTTGTGGGGCCTTCGGAAGGCAACCACGAGTCGAAGGCAACTGCATGAGCCGTGAGGCCGTGTGGGGAGGAAGCCGGAGGACGAAACGGAGTCCTGAACGAAAGTGAAGCCTCGTAAGGCAGGTCGGGCGGGTGAGTGTGCCTGAGAACACGATGCCCGGTATTCCGAGCAGCCCGACAAGTATTGAGGACAGGATGACGCGAAAGTCCATCGCCTTACCCCAAGAGATCTCTGCCGGTCCTTGGTAACAAGGTAACGCTGACGGAAGGCAACGACCGCGGCGTGAAGCTGGCAGAGAAGTTGGATGGTCTCGTAGTAGCGATGAAGCGGCTAATCACCTTGGAGCCAAGGGGACCATGAAGAGGAGAACATGAAACACGAACAACTGAACTGGGTGTTCGCCGAAGCCCCCCAAGGGAGCGGCGACAAGGAGATGCCTGACTTATGGGCGTCGCCTGCGTCGCGGCTGCATAAAGCCCGGGCCAAGGAGTTCGAGCGTTTCGTGACCGGAGCAACGGACGCGAGTTCGTTGCTGGAAGCAGCGGCCTCGGAGTACAACCTCTGGGTGTCGCTGCATAGAGTGGTTCAGAACAAGGGAGCGCCCGGCGTGGACGGGGTGAGCGTGGAAACGGTTTTAGCGCAGAGCAAAGGACTGTTGCCGCGATTGCGCCGCAAACTGCTGGACGGGAGTTGCCGTCCCGGCAACATCCGGCGGGTTTGGATACCCAAACCCGGCGGTGGCGAGCGGGGATTGGGGATTCCCAACGTGATTGACCGGTGGGTGCAACAAGCGGTTCTGCAAGTGCTGGAACCGATTTTCGAGCCGACCTTTCACGACCGCAGCCACGGCTTCCGCCGTGGACGCGGGGCGCAAACCGCGATAGCCCAAGCACGGAAACATCTGGCGAGCGGCCACACAACCATTGTGGACATTGATCTGGCGAAGTTCTTCGACCGGGTCAATCACCAGCGGTTGCTGGCGCGGCTGGCTCAACGGGTGAAGGACAAACGAGTCCTGCAACTCATTGGGCAAATGCTCAAAGCCAAAGTGGTGCTGCCGGAGGGAACGTGCGTGAACACGGAAGAGGGGACGCCGCAAGGCGGGCCGCTCTCGCCGTTGCTGTCGAACATTGTTCTGGACGAACTGGATTGGGAGTTGAACCGGCGGGGGCTGCGGTTTGTGCGGTATGCCGACGATGCCAACATCCTTGTGGGCAGTCGGAGTGCCGGCAAACGGGTGATGGCCAGCGTGCAACGCTTTCTCGAAAAGCGGCTGCGCTTGTCCATCAACCCGGAAAAGAGCGCGGTCCGGCGACCGCAGGAAGTCCACTTCCTTGGGTTTCGGTTCTGCCGGAACAAGGAGGAGCAGTGGACCGTCCATCTCTCGCATAAGACGGTGGAGCGAGTGGAAACCCGGTTGAAGGAGATGACTCCGCGCAACTGGGGGCAATCGCTGCTGACCTGTATCAAGGAACTCAACCGCTACATCAAGGGTTGGGTGGCCTACTACCGGCAATGCAGCGAGGAAGCGGTGCGAAACTGGAAGAAGATGGACGCGCATGTGCGGCGACGGCTGCGCGCCATCGTCATCCGCCAGAAGAAACGCCCGCGCCACCTCTACCGCCACCTGCTCAGTCGGGACGTGTCCGCCCGCAAGGCGGCCATGACCGCGTGGAGCAGTCGCGGGGTATGGCATCGCAGTGCCCGATCAGGAATGCACCTTGGGTATCGGATCGACTGGTTCACGGAACATCTGGTTTCGTTGACCACCGCCTCTTAAGCCGACGTTGCGGGGCGAAAATTGGTAACTATTGGTAACAGCACAATGGGTGAAAACGGGCAAAAAGGTGCGGAAGCGTGCGAAAGGCTGCTTTTGTAAGTGCTTAAGCATCAGCGCTTCAACGTTTTGAAAAATGAGAACTTAGGGTTCGATTCCCTTCACCCGCTCCAATAATCAAGGGCCTTTCCTTGATGTCTTCATGTTTTAGCGCCACTTTAGTGCCAAACTAAAGCGTATGACACCCAATCGAACAACACGAAGAGGATTCCCGCGCAAACCCGCCCACCGACCAGCCTTTCTGGTCAAACGGGATTCGGTGACGGTGCGGGTGCGCTTCAGCCCGCTCAAGAATGGCAAGCTGTGGTACGAGTCTTGGATCATTGCCTATTCACTTCAGGGTCGCCGCGTTCGCGAACGCCGGAACACCGAACGTCGCGCGCGGGCTTGGGCCGAGGCCATTGCGGCGAAGTTGGCAGCGGGAGAGATGGCAGCGCTCGAACTTCGCGGTGATGACCGCAGGATATATCTCGCCGCAAAGGCGGCCTTGAATGGGCTGGAAGTGCCGCTGGATGCGGCAGCCCGCGAATACGCGGACGCCAAGCGATTAGCCAAGAACACCGACTTGAGGGAGTTGGCCCGATTCCATCAGAAATATGCGCGCGCCAGACTTCAACCGATCACAGTGCCGGACCTGGTGAAGAAGATGTTGGCCACCTTGGAACAGGACAAACGCGGCCATTATCATCTGCGCGATCTGGAGATTCGACTTGGCCGGTTTGCGCGAGACTTTCCTGGGCAGGTTAGCGAGGTATCAACGGAGCAGATCGAGCATTGGTTGCGCAATCTCAAGTCACTGGGTAAGGGGATGCGATGCGGAGGCCCCCTCAAGAGCCGATCTCGCAACAACTATCGCAACGCGATTGTCGCCTTGTTCAACTTTGCACGGAAGCACGGCTATTTGCCAAGAGACCTGGCCACCGAAGCGTCAGGCACCAACCGGGTGCCGGAAACCGACAAGCGAAACAACGAAATCTTCACTCCTGACCAGATTGATGACCTTTTGAACCATGCCCCAGTGCGGTTGATTCCGGGTTTGGCGATCAAGGCGTTCAGCGGAGTGCGGACGGAAGAGATGGCCTTGATGGAGTGGGAGCACGTCCAGTTTCGCAAGGGTTACATCATTCTGCCGAAAGTCATTACCAAGAAGAAACGTCGCCGCATTTTGCCCTTGTTGCCAAACCTGCGGAAGTGGATCGGTCCCTTTGAGGGACTCACAGGACGCATCTGCCAGGACTGGTCAACTCCCCAAAGCGTCTTTCAAGCGTGGGACCGCTTCGCCGTGAAGCGAGGGATTAAGGCGGGAGAAAACCGATTCCGCAACAGTTACATCTCCTACCGCGTTGCGCAGGTTGCTGACCCCGCCAAAGTCGCCTTGGAAACCGGCAATTCGGCCGAGGTGATCATGGAAGATTATCTGGAACTGACAACGCCGGAAGAGGCGGCGCGGTGGTTCAAAGTATCGCCGTCGAAGGAACAGATGGAGGCCATTGCCGTGTTTGCGGCCCAGTTGCATAGCACACAACATCAAATGCCTCGAAATGGGATGCCTCTCAATTGACGCGTAAAATCAGCGCGCTTCGCCACCGAGCGAACATCCGCTCAGTGCTGCAAGCGGGGCACAGGCATTCGCTGGCGGTTTAGCACACACTTTTGGATTTGTCTCCATGTATGGCATGGTCGAAGCCGGCCGAGGTTTCAGTGTGCCTTTCTCATGTACCTCGTTATTGCTGCATCATGACGATGTGATACGCCAGTGTCGTAATTGTTGCTCTTCACGTACCTTCGCGCTTCGAGGCGAGGCTTCCGGTTCTGTCGCCAGTGCGCGAGCCATGCGTAAACCGAGCTCATTCTCAACTCGACCTGCCTGGCCCGCAGAAACTTCTCAGCAGCCTTGCCGGTGGGAACCTTGCCCGAGGCGGAGTACTCGGTCTCACACCAAGAGCAAAAATCTCTTTGCAGCACAGTCGCGTCAGGTGCGTCCGGATGTCGGCGCCTCACCTGAACTTCGATTGGCTTGCCGCGACCGAACGCTCTCAGATCCTCCCGAAGGCGGTAATGGGAGAGCCGAAACTTCGCCGCGAGATCATGCAAGTGTGCCTTTTGCGTACCTGCCATGAGCATAGCCCGCACCCGGTCGCCTAACGAGGGCAGTAGACGCTCCAATTCCGCGACCTGCGCCGGCGTCCATTGAAAGTGCTGACGGGGCGACGGTGGCCGGCGGCATGGGGGGTGGTAACCGAATTCGCGGCATGCCGCCCGAACTGTCGGGATGGAAAGGTGAATGCCCTTCTCGGCTGCGAGCCACTCCTTCAGTTCCACAATCGACTGGGGAGGCGCTGTCTCGGTTCTCTCCCTCAGCGCCTCTCGAATGCCACGTGTACACCGCAGTGGCCGACCGAAGCGAGTTAGCGATTCCGCCCCTGCAGAGAACCAACTGCTCAGTAATCGCTCCACAACACTCCGCCGCGTGCCAGCGCGTTTGGCGATTGCCCCCAAGTCTCCCTGCGGGGCTGCGGCAAGTGCTCGCAACAGGGCACATCGCCTTATTGCCCAAGGGGTTCCCATGCGAGTCAGAGCCGCGATGGCTGTTTCAAGCTCCAGTCTGGACGGTCGAGCTGCCGGCCGGTTATTCATGCCGGAAATTTACTATCGGCACAGTCAACAACCTCCGGCAAAGCCGGAGGCTTGTAAGTTGTGAACCGCCCAAGGCG
>CAZJTM010000169.1:0-14206 GCA_964548925.1 uncultured Verrucomicrobiota bacterium
GGCGGGGATTCTTGCACGTTTTGGAAGCTGACGATGCGGTTCATGGCACACGGCGCACCCACACAATCCAAGTTGCCCCCGGCCAGCAGCTTCAAGCCCCAGCCCGTGGTGCTTCCCCGCACGCCCACCGCCACGCCCCCTTCCAGCCGCACCGTCTTGGTGGTTTGCAGGTCGTGGAAGAGGTAATCGAGGGCCTCGTAGTGGTAGCCCAGGTCCAACGCGTTGTCGTCATCGCGAATCGCGCGCCGGCAGAACGTCTGCTCGGTGGTCCAAGTGTCCGGGCCCAGGGAAGTCGGGGGCGCGGTGGTGCGCTGGCGCAGAGCTTCCGCCAAGCCCGAACTCAACGTCGCCCCGCCCTGGTTTTGGAAGCCGGAGTTTGCGGCCAGGTAGTAATCGCCGGCGCCGCCGTTCACGAAGGGGTTCACGCCTCCCGGCGGGGTAAACGCGGGGCTGCCAAAGGGTGTGGGGGTCTGATAGAAGCCATTGTACTCGCCGCTCAACGACGGCGAATCGCCCACCACAAACGCGTCCAGCTTCGCCAGGACGCTGTTCTTCAGATTGAGCAGGACGGTTGGGCCGTAGCCGGGGCGGACGCTGGCGAGGAAACGCGGCGAGTCGGCCGGCCCGGCAAAGGTGACGTGCTGGGCCGCGATGTTCGCATACAGCAGATCATTCAACCCGTAATGCACGTCGCCGAGGAGGACGTTCTTCAGGACGGTCTGGCCCTGCCCCGGCAGGCGCACGCCGTTGGAACAATGCACGATCTGCCCATGTTCCAGAAACAAGGAGAACGCCGCCGCGGAGGCGTGAATGGCCTGCTGCGCGTAGGCGATGCGGAAGTTCGTGAGCCCCCAAGTGACCGGGGGCGTGTCGCTCCAAAACCGCAGCGCCGTGTCGGCGTAGTCGCCGGCCGGCGCGCCGGTGCTGCCGCCGATGTCAAACCCCACCGTGTTGTCGTCCGCTGCCGTGAAGATCGCCGGGCGGCCCGGGGCGGTCTGACAGTTCAGCGCGGCGAGGGTGAGCTGGGCGCCAGCATTCTTCGCGTATTTCACCACCGTGCCGCCCTCCAGCGTGGTGGTCCCGGCCAGATTCACCGACCCGCTGACCAGATACGTTTCCGAGCCGACGAAGGTGTAATCGGTCTGCGAAACGACCTCAATCACCCAATCCAGCACAAACCCCGGGGTGGGCGGCCGGGCTTGGGCGAGTTGAATGGCTTCACCAGGGGTCTGGGCCAACCGGCGCGCGGGCGGGGGCGGCAGCGTGGGCTGAGTGGACACCGCGTGCCGCAGGCCGTTGACCGCGGGGCGGACTGCCGCGCCATCCGCTCGGGGGAGCGCCTCCAGCGCCGGGCGCACGTCCGGCAGCGCGACTTCCTCCACCAGGCACGTCCGCCCGTCCACCGTAACCCATTGCTTGGCCACGTCCGCTTCCGGCTCGCTCGCCGCCACGCCGAGCGCGAACGCCCGTCCGCGCCCCATGCGCATGGCCCCGGAGAACTCCAGCGTCTCATCCGTCAACTCGCCGCCGCTCCGCAACCGCAACAGCTGCGCGCTCCGCCGAAGCGGCGGCGCGTCCAGAAACTCCGTCCACACCTGAAGCGTGGTCGTGGCCGGATTCAGGCCATACAACTCCACACGCGGCGGGCGCTCCCGCAGGATGATGTCCTGTTCCAGTCCGGCGCGGGTGTAGGTCAGGCGCACGTCGGCCTTCAAATCCGTGAACGCGTTCGGGTAGAGCAACACACCCGGCGACGCCAACTCGCCCACCGCCCCCTTCACCTGGGCGATCCACACCGCCTTGCCGCTGCCGGCGTCGTAGTAACGCAACCCCAATACGTGCGAACGCAACCGTTGCCCGTCGGGCAATTCCAGTTCGACGGCCCCGACCGTGGCCAGGTTCGCGGCGAAGCGGACCTTGTGCTGACCCTGCCGCGCGATTGCGCCGCCCGCCACCAATTCGAGTTCCTCCTTGCTCTCGCGCCACTGGCCGTCTTGGAGGTAGTGCAGGCCCGTGGCCAATTCGGTGTAACGGTTGGTCTGTGCCTCCACGAGGCCCACGCTGTTCGTTTCCAGGATCACCTTCATCCAAACCCGGTGATGCGGCCCGCGCTCCGTGACGCGGTAGCCGGCTTCCGGCTTCACGCCCTCGGCCGCCAAGAGCGGCGCGGGATCAGCGCACAGCCAGAGAGAGAGAGAGAGAGAGAGAGAGAGGGAGAGAGAGAGAGAGACGACAATCGCAAAATGTTTCTCATTGTTGAACCTCGGTTATCAACTGAGGTTTGTAACAACAAGAGCCGTCTCTGCAAAGTCGCCAGTTCTGGGGACAACATCGCGGCGGCTGGGGATGACCGGTTGAGGCCGGTCCGGGCAGACACGACGCCGTTCAACTCCACCCTGGTGCGGGCGCGTTCGGTCTTCAATTGGCGGCGGGTGAGGTCAATCTTCGTCTTGATGAGTTCCCGGTTCTTCGCACCCTTCTTCGCGAGCTGCTTCTCCAGTTCGGCGATGCGCCCTTCGCAGGCTTGCAGGCGTTCGCGCAACGGAGCCTGCAGCGCCTTCGGGCGTTGGACGAGTTCCGTCAGCTCTTGGGCGGTTTCGCGCGTGGCTTCGATCATCCCCGAGCGTTGTGCAAGAAGGCGCTGTGCCAAGCGGCTGCCCGTCCATCAGGCGAGATGGGCCGCGAAACCGGCGCGCAAGGCGTCGCTCTCGGCTCCGGTGCTTGGCAAAACCAGCGGGGCTTCGTCCGTGACCAGCATCAGCCGATCAGCCACGCCCACGCGCACGGGCCACAGTGAAATGGATTGCCTGCGCCGCGAAAGCCAGATCGCCAGCGCAGCCACGAACCGGGCCAAACCCACGCCCCCTGCGAACCGCAACGCGTTCTGCCGGCTCGCGTGTCGCGCCACGGACTGCGCGGCGGCGATTTGCTATTGCGACTCGCCCACCGCCAGCTTTTCGCGCAATTGCGCCAGCGCCGCGAAGAAGTTGCCGCGCAGATTGGAAACAGCGGTGACAAATGCGCCTTCCGCCTCAGCAGCGGCGCCGAGATTGAAGCGAGCGATGAGCGCGCTCCCCGGTGCGGGCACTTCGCGCGGCGCACTCGAGCCGGCGGGCTCCAAGACCACCAGCGGCACGGGCGTGACGACATCTGCGTCCGCAACGTCGCCCACCCGAAACGCCGGCACCGGGGATGCCCACAAACGAAAGAGCGGCGGCCAGCCACACGCCGAGCGCGAAGCGACGCCCGCGCCTACCAGAGAAACGACTGCTGCTCGCTGAGCACCGTATCCCCGTCGAGTAACGTCACGCGCCAGGCCGTGACTTCGCCGAATTGCTCATAGTCGGCGCCCACGAGCGGGAAATGCGCCCACCGGCTCCAGCCGGTGCGGGCGGCCACGGACTGCTGGATCACCTTCGAGCGGGGCAAATCGCCCTTGGCCATGCCGCGCAATTCGAGGCGCAACGTGAGGGGACGGCGCACGGCGCTTTTCCACTGCACGTCGAAGCGCACCCCGGACCGCTGCTCGGGATGGCGGCGAAGCTGGGCTTGGTAGGCATCGCGGTCATAGAGGCTGGGAGAAAGGGCGTGACGGCCCTGGAGGTCAAGGAAATGCGGCAGCACCTTGAGCACGCGCCCGCTCGCCGCCGAGGCGGACACCGCGCAGCCCAAGCAAACGGAAAGCAGCAGACATCGCAACGACCAGCACATGATCCTGACGATAGCGGGCGAGGCGGCAAACTCAACTGCGATTTCAGCCTGGCTTCCTGGGTTCGGAGTGCTCTTGGGGCAACGCCAGCGCCGGTTGCACGGCGCCGCAGGTCGTGCATTCGAGACACCGGATGCAGCCGGGCACGTTCACTTTCTCGTCCACCTTCACCCCGACGGGACAGCGGCTGCGGCAGAGGTTGCATTCCACACACGCCTTGGCCTCGAAGCGCAGGTGAAAGAGACTCCAACGGTTGAACAACGCCAGCCAGCCGCCCAGCGGACAGAAGACGCGGCACCACGGGCGATAGATGACGATGGCCGACGTGAGGAAGGCGACGAGGATCGCGGTCTTGAACCAACTCATGAGCCAGCCGTTGCCGAGCATGAGATTGTGGGCGGAGTAGGGCAGGCCGGCCTCGAGGGCGCCCGCGGGACAAAGCCGGCAGATAGAAACGGATTGCTCGTCAAACGGGATGCCGCGCGCGCCCAGCCACATCGGCAGGAGGATCACCAAGCCGGCCAACACGACATAGCGCAGATGCCCGGTCCAAGCCGGCAAGGCGAGCTTGCGCAGGGTCAGCTTTCCGAGGAGGTCCTGCGCGAAGCCCAACGGGCAGGCCCAGCCGCACACCAGGCTCCCGGCCAGCGCGCCGACCAACAACAGGATGCCGATCAACAGGTAGGGCACTTCAAAGACCGCCGGGAAGAGCGCCGCGTAGTTCGCCGCCACACCGACCGGACAGGCGAATGACGACAACGGGCACGAGTAACAATGGAAGACGCAACTCGGGATCGCGTGCAGCCAGCGTCCCAACGGCGCCAGCCAGACCGCGAGAAACGCCGTCTGCACCCAAGGGCGCAGGCGCATGAGCTTGCGGCCCAGTTCGGCGGGCGGACGGGCGGCGCAATTCTGGTCAGGCGCGGACATGAGAAAAGTCTGAAACTCGAAATCCGAAATCCGAAACAATTCCGAAATCCGAAATCCGAATCCGGCACGCCCGCAGCGGCGTCTCGGCAGAGCGCCGCAATTTCAAGCCCGAGCCACAGCGGCGCCCTGCCGGTGCGTCACTACGAGGACCTGGCTGCGTTCTTTCAAGTTTCGACATTTGGCCTTGTTTCGGATTTCGGATTTCGAGTTTCGGATTTGACAGCGACCGCGCCATGCGGCCGGGGGGTTACTTGATTCAAGTCGGGCACGGATCGGCGGCTGTGGTGTTGACACGGTAGCGCGCCCGGAGCGGGAGATCAGCCACGCGGTTGGCGCGGGCGATGGCTTCGGCGGCGGCGCCGGGATCGTCAAAGGCGGCGGGATCCGGCGGCGGGCCGGGCTTGGCGAAGTGCAGGCCACCGCTGGTGAACGACTGAATCAACTGAAGTTCCGTTGCCGAATCGCCGTCCTGCGTTTCCACCCCCGTCACGTGCCGGACGCCGCAGAGGAGCAGCGCCGCGGCGATGATCGCCAGAACGAAGCCACTCCAGAAATCATGCCGCTCGGCGTCCCGCCGCAGCGGGTCCACCGGAGGTTGCGGCACGCGTTTCCGGAGCATCATTCAATTCCCATGCGATTGGCCGGCGCGCGGTGGCGGAGGTGGATGGGAATCGAACCCACCCAGGACCTTGTCAAGCCCTACACTGGTTTTGAAGACCAGGGGCGCCAACCAGGCCGCCAGCCACCTCCGCAACGCCCGAGCCATCGCGGCGCCCGCATTTGTGACCCAAGCCGTCCGCGAATGCAATGCCGATTCCGCAAACCGGGCAGGGGTTGCGTATCCAGCAATTCTCATTATGGACCAGACAGGGACGCCGGGTGAGAGCGCCTGGCCGACAACCGGGCGGTTTTGTGCGGATGTAGGCCGGGTGACCTCACCCGGCGGAGATTGACAGCGTCCCAATGTGAATTGCTGTTGCGCATCCGCCGGCTACTGCCCGAGAATTCGGTAGAACGCGCTGGAGTTCGTGGGAGCCACGGAGAAGTAAAGGTTGGAAGTCGGCGGACCGAGGTTCTCCCAAGTCGCCCCCGCCAAGTTGGTCGCCCGCTGCACCTGATACGGTGCGAGGCCGCCGCTCCAACGCAAGACCAGCGCGCCGCCTTGTAGGGTCGCGCCCAATTCAATCGGGATGGACGGCCGCACCTTCAACTCCGCCGCGGCACTGATGACGGCGCCGGCCAGATTGCTCACGCTCACATCATATTGGCCGGCATCACCAAGCGTAATCCCCGACAAGGACAGCGTCGCGGTCGTGCGCCCGTTCAGCGCGGCCCCGCCTTTCCGCCATTGGTACGTCAGGGGCGCGTCGCCGACGGCGGAGACGACAAAGTTCACATTCGCGCCTTCGGTGACGCTTTGGCTTTGAGGTTGCACGGTGATGGCGGGACCGACCACGCGGCCCAGCAAGGTCAGGCGCAGGTCAAAGGCAAGATCGCTGCTGCTGAGGCTGGATTGGTGAACCTCCGCCGCGATCAGGTTCGTGCCGGGCCGGAGGGTGTTCGGCGCGAGCAGGGCGGCTTGCCAGACGGTCCCCTGGTCGGAGCAATTCGTGGCCAACTGGGTGTAAGCGACCGTGCCCGTGGGCAGGTTGTCCCGCCACACCGGCGTACCGTTGAAGTAAACGATCGCTCCGTCGTCGCGCATCACTTCCAGCAAGAGGTTCGTCATGCCGGCGAGGGAGCCGACGTTGATCTGCTTTCGGAAGTAGTAGGCCGGGTACTTGTTAGTGGGATTGGAGCCGTAGCTCAGGATCGTGGCTAGTCCACTGTTGCCGTTATTGAAACCCAGCTTGCCGGCGCCACTGGACCAAGTCGCGTCGCTGAAGCCCGCCGTGTTCCAATTCGCGGCCTGTGCCACGCCATTGTCAAGGTAGCGCCAGGTGTCCCCTGCGGAAATGACGACGGGGTTTTCAACCAGGCTCCGCACGAACACGTTGACCGCCGCGGATGCACTCGCATCGCCCTCGTTGTCACGGGCGATTGCGCTCAATCTGCGCTCGCCGGTGGCGGCGGTCACCCAAGTCAGTCGGAACGGTGGCGAGGTGACGGTGGCGAGGAGGATGCCGTTTTCGTAGAACTCGACCGCCGCCACAGTGCCGTCCGCGTCAGCCGCATGGGCGGAGAGCGGCACGCTCTCGCCGGGAAGGAGAATTGTGCCATTCGTGGGCGCGGTGAGCGAGACCACCGGCGGCTGAGACGTGACCGTGATGCTGACGCCCTCGGACAATGCCACGCCGCCTCCGTCATCCACCGCGCGGGCCTTGAGCAGGTGAGCCCCGGCGGAGGCATTGGTCCAAGCCAGCGTAAACGGCTGGGCGGAACTGCTGCCGATCCGGCGGTTGCCGCTGTAGAATTCAACCGCGGCCACCGCGCCGTCCGGGTCATTCGCGCTGGCCGTGAGGACAATGGCCGGACTGCGGCCCACCACGGCGCCCGCGAGCGGCGAGGTCAGCGCGACGGAGGGAAGTTCGTTCGGCACGTTGGTTCTTCCCGCCGAGGGTGCGCCGGCGACCCAATTCGTGGGATCGTTGCCAAACGCCGCGAGCGTGCGCCGCTGCAAGGAGTTGCCCAAGCCATCCGCCAGGGACGACCAGGCCAGGCCGTCCTTGTAATGCACTTTCTCCGCCATGATGTAGGGCACGAAGACATTGGTGGTGAGGTCCGGCTTGTCCGGCCACTTGAGCTCGATGGTGTCGTCGCTGTTGTCGAGCTTGCCGGACCAGGGGCCGAACACGGGGACGGTCGCGGGCACGTCGTAGAGTGTGCGGAAGGCGGCCAGTTGCGCGGCGTTCGTGGCGGGATCGAAACCCACCACCAGCAGCCGCGCGCCCGCCGCCAGGGTTTGGTTCGTGGGGAAGTCAAACTTCACCGCGTTGCGCAACCGCCAGGTGTTCGTGCGCGCCGCGTTGCCGTAGCCCGGTTCGCTGGTGAAGGTGCAATAGAGCGGCACGTTGGTCGCCGTGATGTTTTGCAGCTCGATGAATTCGTCCAGGGCGTTGTCCGCGCCGTTGGTCAGGTCCGGCGGGTGGTACATGATTTCGGACACGACGATCGGGCCTACCCGCGGCAGGGCGTTGTTCGTTCCGAGCGTCCTGGCGCTTTGGAGCACGAACATTTCGTTGCCCTGGCTGTTGATGTGCCGGCCGAAGCTGACGCCGTTGGGCGACTCCGCGAAGTCGAACCCATGCACGTAGCCGGACAGGTTCGTGTTCGCGTCGCCGCTGAACAGGTAGGCCGACTCGCCATACTCGGAGAACAGGAAGCCGCTTTCACCCGAGCCAAACTGGTGCGCGTCGAAGACGAGGTGCCCGCCCGCCGGGATTACCGTGCCATCGGCGATGCGGTATTTCTTGGGCGTGTAGAAATCGTCCGTGAGGAACCAGCCGCCGAGATTGACGTTGGTCGCGGTGGGGTTGAACAGTTCCAGCGAGTCCACGTCCGGCGGATCGGTGTGGGCGAGGACTTCATTGACCCGCACCGGGGCGAATGCCGGCAGGGCGTCCGCGCCGCCGGGAGAACCGCCCAGCGTGCCGCTCGCCCGCCAACTCGCCTTGTCGCCCCACGTGGACCAAGGCGCGTTCTCGTCCTGGATGACCAGTGAGAAGCCCAGCCCGTCTGTAATGGGGTACCACGCGTTGTTGTAGGAAAACTCCAGCACCTTTTCCCCCACGGCGTCGTCCAGCCGCAGCGTCTCGCCGCTGCTGTCCAACGCCCCCAAGTACTCGCCCGCGATCAGTTTGCCCGCTCCGTACCGTGCCGAGAAGGCCGCCTGGTTGCGCACGAGCAAAACGCGCTGGCCGGGCAGGAGCTGCGTCACCGTGCCGTTGGTGAAGTTGAAGCTGATGCCGCTCGAGAAGCGCACGTTGGCAAGATTCAGGGTCACGCTGGCCGAGATGTTCTTGAGTTCGAGATACTCGAACTGCTGCGCGTCGCTGTGGAGGGCCGGGGCGGGCGACGGATGGTACATGATCTCGGTGACGCGGAGATAGCGCTGCACGGCGGAGGGCGCACCCACGTAACTGTTCGAGGCGACAAGGCGTCCGGCCGGGTCCGTGAGCGTGAGGCTCTCGCCCCAGGCGTTGAGATGACCGCTGCTGCCGCCCTGTACCAACAACCCCATGCCCCCGCGCGGCGCGAGGGCGCGACTGCGGAACGCGCGCGCGCTGGGAGTCACGTAAAGGGCGGTGTTGGCCGGGAGCACCGTGCCGGGTTGGAACTGGTGGCGGAGGCCGCCCTGAAGTTTCCAATCCGAGATGTCCACCGCGAAGCCATTGGCGTTGGTGAGGCACACGTACTCCTCGTCCTGGTTGCCGGAGACGGGATTGTAATCCCAACCCACAATGGAAAGGGCCGCGTTCGTCGGCTGGGCGAGCGGGATGCCGGCGTTCTGGTTTTTGCCGATGCCGATGGGCAGCGCCGTGTTGGTGACGCTGTGCTTGCCGTAGAAGTGCTGGCGGCGCTTGACGATGAAGTCATCAATCAGGATCCGAACGCCGTTGGAAGGAGTGATGCCTGGGTCGAAGTTACACTGGCCGCCATTGCCGGGCCAGCCCCACCAATTGCGGTCCCGCACGGCCTCCTCGGCGATCAGGTCGCGCCAAGCCAGCACTTTGGTTTCGAGGGGCAGCGCATTGGTCGGTGTGCCCGGAGGCTTGACCCAGGTGTCGAGGAAGGTGCGCATCCGGCGAAGAAACATCTCCCGGGTTTGGGGCACTTGAAAAATCGCATCGTAGATCCGATTCCAATTCCCACCACCGCTGGAAGGGAGTGCTTGGGACGAGCCGTAGAGAGGGAAGCTCTTGAGATTGTCGTTGGTCACCTGAATGCCGTTGTACTCCCAGGAATCCATGAAAGCCGCGCCGAACGACAGGTTCATGTCAAACGGCACGATGCGCCACAGGTCGTCGCCGTCGTTGTCGTGATACAGGCTCATGTTGGCCCACACGTCATCGTTTTCGTGGACGAAGCGCGCGGCGACCAGGTAGTTAATGACTTGGGGCAGATCGAGCCGGTCCAGCATGTTGGTCCAGCGCTGGCCGGTGGTGAGTGATTCGGAGACGCTGTTTGCCAGGGCCACGTAGTCGGCGTTGCCCTCCCACTTGCGAGTCTTCTTCTCAAAGCCGCCCGTGCTAAACCCACTGGGCGTGATGATGCCCGCCGCGTTGTAGAGCGCGCCGTTGGGATCATAGCCAAGCCGCTCCAGCAGTTCCTCGCCATGGACGTCGTTGTGGTTGGCCAGTTGGTAGAACGCGCCATTGAGTTGCAACCGCCACGGTTCGTAAAAGGGCGCCGGCGCGCCCACGGCGTCGCACAGCCAGAAGCTCAGCCCCTGTCGCATGTAGGCCGGGTCAGGATAATCCGCCACGAACGAAGTCTTGCGAATGCGCCCACCAGGTCCGGGATGACGGAACGGATGCTCGCGGTTGAATTCAAGGCGATGGGACTTCTTATAGTAGCCGGCGGTGGTGTTGCCTCGCAGCGACATGTAGATGTTGTCGTAGAACTCGCCGTCATGGAAGACCGAGACGCGTGCGCCCGCTTGGGAATCCGCCCCCACCTGGGAAGTAGCGCCGCCCGGCCCCGTGCCCGGTTGGAGCACGCTCGGCGGGGCGAACAAGTGCAACACGGGCAGCTTGCTGGAGACGTAGTCCGGCTGGATGACCGTGCCGAGGTACTCGGCGGTTTCCGTCGGATTCTCAAAGAGCGGCCAACGCGAGGCGCGCCCGAGCGAATCCGCTGCCGTGAAATACCAGCGCACCATCTGGCCCGCGGCGTAGTTGCCGGGAGCGATGACCGCGCCGTAAACCCCGTCGCCCGCCGCACCGTCGCCGTGCAACCCGTCATCGAGCAGCGTCGTGCGATTCGTGACGCCAAACATGACGCGCCAGTTCAAAGTGAGGTTCGTGATGGGGGCAAAGGCCTGGGCGACTCTGCAGGTGATGGTCAGGCTTTGATTGGTGGCCGGCGTGTTGGGGAAGTGGCCAGCGAACGTCAGGATCGGCCCCAGGTCCTTCGCGCCCGTGCCGTTGAGGCTGCCCGGCGTTGGCACGACGAAGTAACGGCCTTCGGACTGGTAGGCGACACCGGTCCACGCTAGCTCCGCCAACGCGAGGAAGCTGTTGTCGCTGGCGGTGAGGTTGAGCCCTTGAATGGCGAGCGTGTTGGCGCCGGTCACCAACAATCCGGACAGGCTGGTCAGATCGTACTCGGCAAACTGCACCGCGCTGGCGGGCGGACGGAATGCGGTGGCGGTGGAATCCCACTCGGGATCCACAGGGGCATTCGCGGCCGCCGCCGGCGCGCCGTTTAGCCAGGCGGCGAAACCGTCGTCGAACTTCATCCGCAAGGTGAGTTGCTCCGGCGGCGTTGTGTTCGTGTAGCTGAACGGCAACCGCAGGAAGGCCGAGCCATTGATGTGCTGCATCGCGGCGCGGACATCGCTCTGGATCAAGGCCGCGTAGCCGCTGTTGGTGCCGAAGCCAATGCCATTCGTGGCGACGGCCCACGAGGCGTGGTCAAAGTCGTTCGAGGTCCACGTCCGCCCCAGACTCGCGTCCAACGGGATCTTCACCCGCCCAACCGCGCCCGTGGTGATCGCGGTTTGCGAAAACGCCTGAGTCCCGAACCCGAAGGAGACGTCGGGCATCTGCGGCGGATACTCCGGTGAAAACTGCGTGGCGATGCTGCCATCCGGACGGACCAGCGCCAAGTATTCTCCGCTGGCTTTGAGTTCGAAATTCGTGTGCAGCGCGGCGCCGGGGGTGCGGCGGTTGCGGTTCGAGGCAAAGACCATGAGGTAACTCTTGGGCGGAAGGTTGGTGCTGGGGAACTGCCACTTGCTGAGATTGCCGGCGGAGTCGGTCAGATGCCAGCCGTAGAGATTCACCGGCGTCTGGCTGTCGTTGTATATCTCGATCCAATCCGAATAATCGCCGTAATCGTCCGCGAGCGTCCGCGTGTTGCTGGCCATGAACTCGGTGATCTGAACCTGGGCAAAGGCGGCGGGCGACAGCAAACCCAGCAGAAGACAACAGGCCGTGGAAAAACTACTCAGTTTCATCGCTTCGCACTCACGCCCGCATCGGGCAATATGATTTCAGATTCATTCGATCCAGCTTCGCATGGGGCATCGGCCAGGCCCGCCGGCCCAGCTTTCCCGCACCCATCGGGGTGCCAATCCCAGTGGCCATAGATTCGCATAGCCCGCTTTCGGGCGCTATCCCTCAAATTGAGGACTCGCCCAATCGCCACGGGTGGGGAACCAGGCAAGCATCGCGGCGCTTTTTCCTTTTTCGTCCGCACGATTCTCCGTTGAATGTCGGCATGTCGCGCGACTACATCCTGCAGCCGTTCCACGCCGAGGTGCGGCTGCAATTGGATTACGCGCGCGAACTTAACGAGCAGCAATACGCCGCCGTCACGGCGCCGCCCGGCCCGGCGCTGGTCATCGCCGGCGCGGGCTCGGGCAAGACGCGCACGCTCACCTATCGCGTCGCGTTCCTGCTCGAAAACGGCATCCCGCCGGAGCGCATTCTGCTGCTGACGTTCACGAACAAGGCCGCCCGCGAGATGATGCGGCGCGTGGCGGATTTGCTGGGACAGGAATTGGCCGCGCTTTGGGGTGGAACGTTCCATTCGATCGGCAACCGCATCCTACGCCAACATGCGGCGCTCCTCGGTTACGAGCGGGATTTCAGCATCCTGGATCGCGAGGACGCCAAGCATTACCTCAGCACCTGCGTGGCCGAATCGGCGATTGACACAAAGGCAACGCGCTTCCCAAAAGCGGAGGTGCTCGGGGACATCTTCTCGATGGCAGTGAATACGCAGAAACCGATCGAACAAGTTCTTGGCGAAGATTATCCTTACTTCGCGCAACTCGCCAAGCCGATCGCCGAGGTCCAGCACCGTTACGCGGAGCGCAAGCGCGCCGCGAACGCGATGGATTTCGACGACCTGCTCGTGCTCTGGCTGCGGCTGCTTCAGGAACAGCCGGACGTGTGCGAGCATTACCAACGGCGCTTCCAGTTCATCCTCGTGGACGAGTATCAGGACACGAACAAGCTCCAGAGCGACGTGATTGACCTGCTGGCGGCGCGGCACCACAACCTCATAGTCGTGGGCGACGACGCCCAGAGCATCTACGGCTGGCGCGGGGCGAACTTCCAGAACATCCTCAAGTTCCCCGAGCGCTACCCAGAGGCAAAGGTCTATAAGATCGAAACCAATTACCGCAGCACGCCCGAAATCCTGAACGTGGCGAACGCGGCGATTACTGCGAACGTGCATCAGTTCGCCAAGGCGCTCGCCCCGGCGCGGAAACCCGGTCTGCGCCCCGGCCTGGTGGTGTGTGGCGACGCGCAGCAGCAGGCAGCGTTTGTCGCCCAGCGTGTCCTGGAGTTGCGCGAGGAGGGAACGGCGCTCGAAAAAATGGCGGTGCTCTACCGCTCGCACTTTCACGCCTTGGAACTCCAGCTTGAACTGACGCGCCGGAACATCCCCTTCAGCATCACCAGCGGCATCCGCTTCTTCGAGCAGGCGCATATCAAAGACGTGGCGGCCTACCTGAAGCTGGTGGTGAACCCGCGCGATGAACTGTCGTTTAAGCGCATCGTTCAGCTCCTGCCGGGAATCGGCGGGAAGGGAGCCGACAAATTGTGGCGGGCGTTTGCAAGCGAGGTCGCCAAGTCCGAAATCCAAAATCCGAAATCCGAAACAATCCAGAAGCCCGAAGTTCAAAATCCGCTCGCCAAGGCTTTGCAGTCCTGTGCCAGCAGCGTGACCAAAAAGGCCGCGACCGCTTGGGCGCAGCTTGTGGCCACGGCGGCGCAATTGGAGGCGCGCGACATCCGCAGCAACGCCTCCGCCATGATCAAACTGGTGCTGGAAGCGGGCTACGAGGAATATCTGGAGGAAACCTACGCCAACTTCCGTTCACGGCTGGAGGACTTGGAGCAGTTGGCCGCGTTCGCGCAGCAGTTCACGGAGTTGAACGACTTTCTGACCCAGCTCGCCTTGCTGACGAACGTGGAGGCCGAGGACGACAAGCCCGCCACCCGCGACCCCGAGCAGTTACGGCTTTCAACGATTCACCAAGCCAAGGGGCTGGAATTCGACGTGGTCTTCGTGATCATGCTCTGCGACGGCTTGTTTCCGTCGGCGCGGTCGCTGGAGACGCCCGACGGCGAGGAAGAGGAGCGGCGGCTGATGTATGTGGCCATCACCCGCGCGCGGAACGAGCTTTACCTGAGCTATCCGCTCATTCGGGCCACGCACGGTGCGCCGGGTGACTTCATGCAGAAGGCGTCGCGTTTCCTCAGCGAGATTCCCAGTCAGTTGTTGGAGGAATGGAAGCTCCAGACGAGCAGTTCGTACTACTGATGTTTTGGTCAACAGCCGATCTACATTTGTGATGGACTGTTTGGAGGCAAACAGTTTCTGGCGAGAGAGACGCCCTGCTGGGCAAGCTGAGCAAACCAGCGGCGGGGTGGGCATGTGCGCCGCCTT
>CAZJTM010000170.1:0-14202 GCA_964548925.1 uncultured Verrucomicrobiota bacterium
TGATCCGGTAATACAGGTCCTCGCGCAGCTTGGCGGCCTTGATGGCGTCCTCGGGGTGTCAGACGAGGATCAATGGTGCCGGATCGCTGATCTGGGAAATTGGGCGTATTTGCGTACCCGAGACCACAGGATTACCGGCGGCCTATTCGCCGCGAATGCGGCAATTCTTGCTTTGGATGAGCTTGCACGCGCACAGCCTTTATTCCTCGATCATTGGCAGGACCCTTTCGTTGGCAGTTGCGTTTACGTGTTTACGTGTATTGCAACGGCGCATTTGATTCCGCTGCGGCAAGCAGATCGCAAGCTCAGTCCGTCCGGTTGGACCAGCGCGGTTCTGGGTCAATCCATGCACGTGGTGGAATGCACGAGGCCATGGGTGGGAAGGCGGATTCCCATGCGTAGCTCGCCAGCCTGCCTGTTGCTTGTCAAAGCCGCAGTGCTCTACTACCGTCGAACCATGTTGAAGTACCTCGTCATCGGGACGCTGGCACTCGGTTGTGGCGCGGTGGCGACCCTGGCGGACACGATCCAGCTCAAGGGCAAGGCCGCGGTCATCGGCACGGTGCTGGCCGAGAAGCGCGACGCGGTGGTGGTGGATCTCGGTTACACCGTCCTCGTCATTCCGCGCAGCCAAATCGCCAAGATCACGACCGGCGATGAAGCGGAGTCAAAGCCAGCCACCAAATCCGCCGCCAAGGCCACAACCAAGCCGTCACCTATGCCGCCCGCCGCTGAAACCGTTTCGGCTCCAGAATCCAAGGCGGAGCTCTACGTCACGGCGCCAACCTCCGCGCCGTTGAAGAATGTCCGCGAACTGGTGGAGCAACTCGGGGAGGCCGTGGTCCAGGTGAAGACCCCCGGCGGGTTGGGCTCGGGGTTTTTCATCCACGAGGATGGTTTTCTGCTCACGAACTTCCACGTCATTGAAGGCGAGACGCAGATTCTGGTGGAGGTCTATCTCCAGCGGTCCGGCCAGTTGGAGCGGCGCAACTACAAGCAGGTGCGGATCGTGGCGATCAACAAGTTTGAGGACATCGCGCTGCTGAAGATCGAGGACAAGGACGCGCCGAAGTTCGCCACCGTGCGGCTGGGCAGTTCGGATGCCTTGGCGGTGGGGGAGCGGGTTTTCGCCATCGGCAGCCCTTTGGGTCTCGAGCGCACCGTCACCGAGGGCATCCTGAGCACCAAGACGCGGCAGTTGCAGGGCGAGCTTTACCTGCAAACGACGGCGCAGATTAATCCGGGCAACAGCGGCGGCCCGCTCTTCAATCTGAGCGGCGACGTGGTGGGGATCACGAACATGAAGATCACGTTCGGAGAAGGGCTTGGGTTCGCCATCCCAGTTGAGGCGGTGAAGTTCTTCCTGGATCATCGCGATGCCTATGCGTACTCGAACGACAACCCAAGTAACCCGTATCGCTACCTCGAACCGCCCAGCCGCATGAAACGGACTCCGGCGGGCGAATGAATGGCTGGCGACGTGCGTCGAAGTCCCGTGCGCTGGAACAACCCTCCGGTCGCTCTGATTCTGTTAGCTTGTATGCGAAAATACCTCCTCCAGCACCGTTCCAGCGGACGTAAGTCCGCGCTAACGACTCGGCGAAGGGAGCGGACTCACGTCCGCTGCCACAGGTTCTTAGGAGGACCTCGCAGAGACCGGCATTTCCAAGACGCTTCGTCCCGTTTCACGTGGCCGCTGGGCCTCGCCGCCATGGTGCTGGGCATGGCGGTGTTCGCAGGGCCGGTTCCGCCCGCGGAGAAACTGCTGCCGGAAGATACGCTCGTGATGGTGACCGCGCCGGACTTTCCGAGGCTGCGGGAGCTGTTTAGTCAGTCGCCCATGAGCCAGCTTTGGCGTGACCCGGCCATGAAGCCGTTCCGCGAACACGTCGTGGCGAAGTGGGAGGAGGAATTCCTCGGCCCGTTGGAGCGCGAACTCAACCTCCGCTTTGCTGATTACGCCGGGCTTCTCCAAGGACAGATCACCTTCGCGGTCAGTCGGCACGGCGGGGATGGCAAAGACGAGGCAGAGTCGGCGTTCCTGCTGCTGGTTGACGCCAAGGACAAGGGAGGCCAACTCAAGACAAACTTGGCCGCCGTGCGACAGAAGTGGGTGGCCGCCGGCAAAACATTGCGCCTGGAGAAGATTCGCGATGTCGAATTTGCCATCCTCACCCTGAGCAGCAACGACACGCCGAGGACGCTCAAGCGATTCTTCTCATCGCTCCGGCCTCCGGGGGCCGAATCGCCCGCCGGCGGGACGGACAAGAAACCGGAGAAGGGCAGTGAACTCGTCTTCGGCCAGTTCGAGTCGCTGCTCATTTTGGGCGACTCCCTCAAGGCCATCGAGAAAGTGGTCGCCCACTTGACGGGCGGCAACACGCCCGCCTTGAGCGATGTGGCCAGGTTTGAGGCGGATCGCCTGGCGCAATTCCGCGACGCGCCGTTCTATGCGTGGGCGAACGCCAGACGATTCGTGGACGTGCTCGGGCGGCGCGAGCCGGAGGCGCCGCGCGCGGATCCCGACGAGCCGCCGGAGATCGAGTTCAAGAAGATCCTGAGCGCGGCCGGCTGGGACGGCTTGAACTCGCTGGCCTTCCATTATCGTGACACCGGCGAGGGTTCGCTGTTTCAATTCACCCTCGGAGTGCAGGAGTCCGCGCGCACCGGGTTGCTGCGGATTCTCGCGCCCGAGCCCAAGAGCGCCGCGCCGCCAGCCTTTGTGCCCGCCGATGCGGTGAGTTTCCAACGGATGCGCATTGACGGGCCGAAGGCGTGGGCCACCATCGAGAAAGCCGTGGGCGAAATCTCGTCCAACTGGACCGGCGTGCTGAACCTGTTCCTCCAAACCGCCGACAAAGCCGGCAAGGAACGCGATCCCGCCTTCAATGTGCGCCAGGACCTGATTGGCAATCTGGGCGACGATTGGATGACCTGGCGGAAGCCGCCGCGCGGCAACACGCTGACACAGCTTGGCGGCGCCCCTTCGATCTGGCTCGTTGGTTCTCCCAACGCGGAGAAGCTGGCTTCCGCCCTGCGGAATGTGCTCGCCACAATACCCCAAGCGAGCCCCCCGGTGGAACGCGAGTTCCTCGGTCGCAAGATTTCCACCGCCACGCTGCCGATGCTGACCCTGCCGGAAAACCCCGACGATCTCCCCCAGACCGTGAGTTACGCCGCCAGCGGTGGTTACGTGGGGTTCTCAACGGACCCGGCGCTGCTGGAGGAATGGCTGCGCAGTGGCGACGCGCCGCCGAAGCCGCTGCGCGAGCGCGCGGGATTGGCTGAGGCGTTCGAGAAGGTGGGCGGCACCGGGGGCGGGTGGATCATCTATGAGGATCAAGCCGCCACCCGGCGCGTGCTGTTCGAAATCCTCAAACAGAACCCCAGCGCGAAAACCAACATCACAGTGGGGATCGCGTTGAACCTGCCGCTGGATTTTGTCACGGAAGGCGAGGGCTTCCACAATTGGTTTGACGTGTCCCTCCTGCCGCCGTGGGATGGCGTGGCGAAGTATTTCCACGACCGCGTGACTTCCGTCAGCGCCG
Organism: uncultured Verrucomicrobiota bacterium; assembly: GCA_964548925.1. GTDB lineage: Bacteria > Verrucomicrobiota > Verrucomicrobiia > Limisphaerales > MWDV01 > MWDV01. The sequence goes on from CAZJTM010000170.1 coordinate 3,549, forward strand.
GCGCTGACGGGATCAACTACCGTTTCTTCACGCCCACGCCGCCCGGATTGAAGCAGCGCGCGGCAAGCCCCGCCGTTCCGCGGCCCCCCGCCACGACTCAATAGCCCTGCACCCGCCCCAAGCTGCTGATCGGCATGAACACGCCGTCGCCGCAATAGACCAGTTCCACCGCGCTCAACCGGTCGCCGCGCAAGTAACCCGCCGTGCCGACGGTGGTGGTGGACTTCGAGGAGACGTAGATCCGCCCGGGCCCTTTTGCGACGGCGGCGATGACCCCGGCATCGCTGGAGACGGCCGCTCCGGTCCACTGAAGCGATCCCGGCAGGTCTTTTCGCTCCGACCAACTCAGGCCGAAGTCCGAAGAGACAAACAAGTTGCCCAGATCCATGCCCGCCACCAGCCGGCTTCCATCCGCCGACGAAGCCAGCGCCCGCCAGTTGCCGGTCGCCACGCCGATGGAACGCCACGTCAAGCCATAGTCCAAGGACTGGTAGAGGAAGTCCCCATTGGCGCCCGCCACCAGCCGGCTTCCATCCGCCGAGGAGGCGATCGTCGTCCAGCTGCGAATGCTCTCGCGTTGAACCCAGTTGGTTCCGGCGTTCGCGGACACGTAGATGTAGCCGGCCTGCACGGTGGCGGCCAGCCGCTGTCCATCGGCGGACGCGCAGATCGCCGTCCACGCCTGGCTGCTGGCGCGTGGCGTCCAGTTGAGCCCGCCGTTGACCGAAACGTGAATCTGTCCCCCGTTGACGACGGCCGCGAGGATGTTGCCATTCGCCGACGAGGCGACCGCAGACCACGCCGCCGAGGAGTAACGCGCCGTCCAATTTGTGCCCGCGTTTGCCGAGGTGTAGATCTGGCCGCCATTCAAGGTTGCCACAAGATTGTTGCCGTCCCCGGAAGACGCTACGCCCGACCAGTTGGCGGGACCATACCGGGCGGTCCAGGTCGCGCCATAGTCTGTCGAAGTGTAGAGGTTTCCACTCGTGCCGACCGCGGCAACCAGCTTCCGTCCGTCCGCGGACGCTGCCACCGCCTTCCAGGCTTGGCTCGACCCGTTGGTCGTCCAACTCAGACCCACCGCATCCAGCAGGTTGCCCAGCAGCACCGTTTGGCCGCTGTTCTGCGCCAGAATCCATCCGGCGGCGCCGCTGGCGGAAACGCGGATGGTTTCCCCCACGTCCGGCGAAGCGGGCAGGGTGACGACGACCGGTACGGTGTCGTTGGTGGCCAGATAGCCGTAGTTGCCGTAAGCCTCAATCGCGCTGCCAACTGGCACGACGTTGAAAATCCGGCCCGGCACGTTCGTCAGTTGGCGGCCATTGCCGTGGAACAAGGGCGCCGAAACCGTGCCGCTGAAGGCGGCGTCCGCGTTCAGCCGCGCCACGTTGGCCGCGAGCCGCGCGTCCGGCACGATGCCGGTCAGGCTGGCCGCCGCCACGCTGGTCAGCCCCGTGCCCGCGCCAAGAAATGACGCCGCCGTCACTGAACCGGAGAACACCGCGTTCGAGTTCAAGCGCGGCACGTTGGCGGAAAGCCGGTCGTCGGGCAGCGTGCCGGTGAGGTTGGCCGCCGGCAATTGCCCGCTGTAGTTCGCGGCACGGAGCGCAAGCGTGGCGTAGGGCGTGGAGGTGATCAGTTGGCGCGGCGTCAACGTGACATACTCGCCCTCGTCCGCCGGACGAACCCCGATCTCCAGCCAGCGCGTCCCCCCGCCAAACGCGTTGGTGCCGAAATCGAGGATAACCGTGAAGCGACCTTGGGTCACGGGAACCGCCGCCGCCGTCTGCGCGGTGCCGATGACGTTGGTCGAAGTGGTCGTGTCGTAGAGCGCAAACCGGAGATCGTAAACACCCGTCGGGGCGCTATTGCTCAGGGTCAAAAGACCTTGGTAGGTAAATGCCGAGGTCTGCGCCCAAAGCGCGCCGACCGACAACAGCAGGGTCAAGCAGGCTGGTAATTTGAATCTCACGGCAGGTGTATTACCACATCCGATCGTCAGAACAAGCGGTTCCGCGAGATCGCGTTCCCAGGTCAGCGCCACAGGCGGGAGGTGCGGCGCAACTCCGGGTATCTGTGTTCCGCGCCGGCGACTGCGCGGGCTCCCACGGAGACGCTTTAGGAAGGAGTTGCGGTCCACGCTACCGGGCTGCGGTCAGGCGCTTGAAGAACCGCTCCGCCGTGGCGCATGTCGCCGCGCTCAGTTCGTCCAGCGAGACGCCTTTCACCTGGGCTGCGACCGCCGCAATTTCCTTCACGAACGCCGGCTCACAGCGTTTGCCGCGATACGGCAGCGGCGCCAGAAAGGGACAGTCCGTTTCCAGCATGAACCGGTCGGGTGGCGTGGCCGCGAGGGCGTCGCGGACGTTCTGCCCGTTCTTGAACGTGAGAATGCCTGTGAAGCTGACGAGCGATCCCAGTTCCACAACCTGCCGCATTTGCTCCGCGTTGTCCGCGAAGCAGTGGAACACACCGCGCACGCGATCGGCGAACGGGCGCAGCACTGCCAGCGTCTCGTCGAAAGCCGCGCGCTGGTGGACCACGCAGTTCAGGCCGGTTTCCGCCGCGACTTCCAGGTGCTGACGGAACAGGTCCGCCTGGCGGGCTTTGCTCTTCCCGGCGGTGGCGTCATCCGGAAGCCGATAGTGGTCAATGCCGGTTTCGCCCAGGGCGACGACCTTGGGATGCCGCGCCAGGTCGCGCAACGCCGGGCGCAAATCGGGCGGGGCTTCCGTGGCATGGTTGGGGTGCCAGCCGACCACCGCAAAGATCTGCGGGTGTTTTTCCGCCAGCATCACACAACGCCGGCTGCTGTCCAGGTCCGTGCCAACGGCGACGAGCGTGGAGATTCCAGCCGCGGCCGCACGGTCCAGAACTTGAGAGAAATCGTTCTCGAAATCGGGATAATCGAGATGCGCGTGCGTGTCGTAAAATGTGGCCATGATGCTGAAACCGTTGCCGGTTCAGCTTGCCTTCGGTGGCGCCCGACCGCAAGCGCCCATCCAAGTGGGCAACGGCGGACGAGTCCGGTCCAGCGTGCGAATGTTTCGTTGTTCTTTGGGGACATGCAATGGCCGCTGTGTTCCCAGCCCCGTTCGGTCCCGCATGGCGTGGGAATGGAACGAACAAGCACGAGTTGAAAACCACGGCCAGTGGTCGGAAGAACGGGAGTCCCCTCACCACCGAGGCCAGTTCCATCAGGAGTCCAATCTGGCATTCGTTCTAGCTAGCGTGGCCAGGCGCGCGTCCGCGTGTTCTCGACAATGGCCGCTGGCATGGAGTAAAACGTCTTCGCATCATGGACAGCAGATCAGTCATGGATCGTTTGGCCGTTTGCAGTTGGTCGTTGCAGCCGGAGGGACCGGAGCAACTGGTCAACGGCTTGGAAACGATCGGGCTCAAGCGCGTGCAACTGGCGCTCGATCCCTTCCACACCGAGCCGGCCGCTTGGCGACTGGCCGCTGAAATGTTTGCCATGAACGGTGTTGAACTTGTTTCCGGCATGTTCGGGACAATCGGCGAGGATTACAGTTCGCTCGAATCCATCCGGCGCACTGGAGGCGTGCTCCCCGATGAGCACTGGGATGAGAACTGGAGGAACTTCCAGACCGTGGCGGCCATCGCGCGCCGCTTTCGCCTGAGACTGGTGACCTTCCACGCCGGATTTTTGCCGCACGACGAAAGCGATCCGTGCTTCCAGAAACTCCTGGACCGGGTGGCGCGCGTGGCGGACTTGTTCGCCGCGCAGAAGATTGACTTAGGGTTTGAAACCGGCCAGGAAACCGCCGAGACGCTCGCGGCGTTCCTCACGAAGCTGAACCACCCGAACGTGGGCGTGAATTTCGATCCGGCGAACATGATCCTCTACGACAAAGGCGATCCCATTGCCGCGTTGCGCACCCTGGGCCCGTGGCTCAAGCAATGCCACATCAAGGACGCGACACGCACTCAGACTCCCGGCACATGGGGCGCGGAGGTTCCGGTCGGCACCGGTGAGGTGGATTGGCCTGCCTTTTTCCGCGTGTTGCGCGAACTCGGTTTTTCTGGAAGCCTCTGCATCGAGCGCGAGGCGGGTGACCAGCGCATCGCCGACATCACTGCGGCGTTGCGACTGGTCGAGAGACTTGCAAACTGACACCCTTTCACCTCAACCACCCTTCACTCTATGAGCAAATCAAAACCAACCTCTGCAACGACCGTCAACGTCGGCGTCATCGGGCTCGGCTTCATGGGCTTGACCCACCTCAAAGCTTATCGGCAAATCCCAGGCGCGCGGATCGTCACGGTCGCGGACGCCTTCAAGCAACCCGTCAATGGTGTCATCCCCGGCGTCGGGGGCAACATCGGCAGCGATGACGCCGTCAAACTGGATCCCGACGTGAAGGTGTACACGAGCGCCGCCGACCTGCTCGCCGATCCGGCGGTGCAACTCGTGGATATATGCCTCCCAACGGCGGAGCATGTGGCGTTGTCGGTCGCGGCCTTGAAGGCCGGGAAGCATGTCGTCTGCGAGAAGCCGCTGGCCCGCACGTCGGCCCAGTGCCGGCAGGTCGTCCGGGCCGCCGCTCGCGCCAGGACGTATTTTATGCCGGCGATGTGCATGCGTTTCTGGCCGGGGTGGGATTGGTTGAAGCAGGCGATTGACCGCAAGACTTACGGCAAGGTGTTGGCCGCGCGTTTCCGCCGTGTTTCGGGTCCGCCGGGATGGAGCAAGGCAAACTATTTCAAGGGCGGCGAATCCGGTGGCGCGCTCCTGGACCTGCACATTCACGACACGGACTTCGTGCAGTTCTGTTTCGGCAAGCCCAAGGCCGTATTCGCGCGCGGCTTAAGCCGGTTCAGTGGCGCGGTGGACCACGTCGTTACGCAATACCTCGTCAAGGGCGGCGTGACCGTCAGTGCGGAGGGCAGTTGGCTGATGAGCGGCGCGCATCCGTTCACGATGCAATACACCGTGAACTTTGAGAAGGCGACTGCCGAGTTTGACATCGCTCGCGGTCCGGAAGCCCTGCGGCTCTACGAAGACGGCAAGGCCACGGCGCAGGTCGTGAAGCTTGAAGGCGCGGACGGCTACGTCGGCGAACTCGGCCACATGATCGAAAGCATTCGGCGGAAACGTCCCCCGACCGTGGTGACCGCGCAAGACGGCCTCACGGCGGTGCAAATTTGCGAAGCGGAAGAGCAATCGGCCCTGAGTGGTAAACTGGTCGCGCTCTGAGGAACGAAACAATGCGGCTCGCTGGGGGGCGTGGCATCGGCTAATGCACTATTCCAACCGGCTGAAGCCCTAACTCCAAGCCGCGCCGCGGTTCGTTCAGAACTGCTTCCGCGGGTCGGCGGCCGCAGCCACGAACTCAGCGTCTCGTTTGCCCTTTACTGAAGGGCTCGGCCCGGATACTTCACGCCTTAATTGAATCGTCGCCACCTCGCCGTGTGAGGTCACCCGGCCTGCCACCCGAATACTTCAGTCCTGTAGGCCGCGTCCCCTGAGCCGGCGGTTGGGAATGAGTATCCAGGGAACTGGTCAGGCGATCGCTCGCCCGGAAGTGGTACCGCGGTCACGCCAGGTCGAAGCGATCCAGGTTCATCACCTTGCTCCACGCCGCGACGAAGTCTTGCACGAATTTCCGCTCCGCGTCGGCGCTGCCATAGACTTCCGCCACCGCGCGAAGCAGCGAGTTCGAGCCGAACACGAGATCAACGCGCGTGCCGGTCCACTTGACCGCCCCGGTCTTGCGGTCGCGGCCTTCAAAGAGGTCCGCCTCCGGGGTGAGCGGCTTCCATTCCGTGCCCATGTCGAGCAAGCTCACAAAGAAGTCGTTCGTCAGCGCCTCGGGCCGATGGGTGAAGACGCCGTGTTGCGTTCCGCCCGCGTTGGTATTCAGGACGCGCAGGCCGCCGATGAGCACCGTCATTTCAGGCACGGTGAGGGTCAGCAGTTGGGCTTTGTCAATCAGCAGCGCCTCCGCCGAGAGCGTGTATCTGCCCTTCAGATAGTTGCGGAAGCCATCGGCAATGGGTTCGAGCACGGCGAACGAAGCGACGTCGGTTTGTCTCTGCGAGGCGTCCATCCGTCCCGGCCTGAAGGGAACCGTCACCTTGTGCCCGGCGTTTTTCGCGGCTTGCTCAATGCCGGCACAACCGCCCAGAACGATCATATCCGCCAGCGAAACCCGCTTGCCGCCTTTCGCCGTCTTGTTAAACGCGCCTTGGATGCCGGAGAGGGTCTTGAGCACCTTCGCCAGTTGTTTCGGTTGGTTGACTTCCCAAGCCTTTTGCGGCGCCAGGCGGATGCGTGCGCCGTTGGCGCCGCCGCGCTTGTCCGAGCCACGGAACGTGGAGGCCGAGGCCCAGGCGGTGGAAACCAGTTGGGAAACGGACAACCCCGACGCCAGAATCCTGGCCTTGAGGTCGGCGATTTCTTTCGCGCCAATCAATTTGTGATTCACTGGTGGAATCGGGTCCTGCCAGATGAGTTCTTCCTTGGGCACTTCGGGCCCAAGGTAGCGCGAGCGCGGCCCCATGTCCCGGTGGGTAAGCTTGAACCACGCGCGGGCGAAGGCGTCGGCAAACTGCTCGGGGTGCGCGAGGAAACGGCGCGAGATTTTTTCGTAGGCCGGGTCGAACCGTAGCGACAGGTCGGTAGTCAGCATCGTGGGGCGATGCTTCTTATTCGGGTCGAAGGCATCGGGAATGATCTCCGGGGCATTCTTGGCGACCCACTGGTGCGCGCCAGCCGGGCTCTTAGTCAGTTCCCACTCGTATTTGAAGAGGTTTTCGAGGTAGTAGATGCTCCACCGCGTCGGCGTCTGGGTCCAAGTGACCTCCAGACCGCTGGTGATGGTGTCGCCTCCTTTACCGGTGCCGTAGGTGCTCTTCCAGCCAAGACCCTGCGCCTCCAGCGGAGCCGCTTCGGGTTCCGGGCCCACGTGGGACGCCGGGCCGGCACCGTGAGTCTTGCCAAACGTGTGGCCGCCGGCGATGAGGGCCACGGTTTCCTCGTCGTTCATCGCCATCCGCGCAAAGGTCTCGCGAATGTCCTTGGCCGCAGCGACTGGATCGGGGTTGCCATTCGGACCTTCCGGGTTCACGTAAATCAAACCCATTTGCACGGCGGCCAGGGGATTCTCCAGATTCCGATCGCCGGAATAGCGCTTGTCCTCAAGCCACTTCATTTCCTTGCCCCAATAAACGTCGTGGTCCGGCTCCCAAGTGTCCTCGCGGCCGCCGGCGAAGCCGAATGTTTTGAAACCCATCGTTTCGAGGGAGACGTTGCCCGCGAGGATCATCAGGTCGGCCCAGGAAATCTTCCTGCCGTATTTCTGTTTGATGGGCCAAAGGAGGCGACGCGCCTTGTCCAGGCTGACGTTGTCCGGCCAACTGTTGAGCGGAGCGAACCGTTGCTGACCGCGCCCGCCGCCGCCGCGGCCATCCCCGGTGCGATACGTGCCGGCGCTGTGCCAGGCCATGCGAACAAACAAGCCGCCATAGTGCCCGAAGTCCGCCGGCCACCAGTCCTGCGAGTCCGTCATCAGCGCGGCGAGGTCCTTCTTCAACGCGAAGTAGTCCAGGCTCTTGAACGCCTTGGCGTAATCGAAGTCTTTGCCCATCGGGTTGGACTTGCAGGAATGCTGGTGCAGGAGTTCGACCTTCAACTGGTTGGGCCACCAGTCGCGGTTGGTCGTGGCGGGCGCGGAGACGCCGTGGTGGAACGGGCATTGGGATTCGGTTGACATAATGCGTTTCCTCAGATCGGTTGAACGGGACTTTGGTTGTGGGCAAGCGGACTGCCGCCGGTGCGGGTGGTGATTTCAGGTTGGTCGGCCATACAGTGCGGTTGACTTGCTCCATATTACACCATCACCGCCGCGCCGGTTGAAATACTTGTTACCACTACCTACCATAGGCATGGCCTATGGAAATGCATCAGCTTCGGTACGTGGTCGCGGTGGCGCGCACGGGCAACTTCTCCCGTGCGGCCGAACAGTGCCACGTCTCGCAGCCTTCGCTCAGCCAGCAGATTCTCAAGTTGGAGGACGAACTGGAGGAACGGCTGTTCGACCGGATGCAGCGCGAAGCCCGGCTCACCCCGCACGGCGAGGCCTTCCTGCGGCGGGCCGTGCGCATCCTCGAAGAGGCGGACGCGGCCAAGCGTGAGGCGGGGGAGGCGAAGAACTTCTTGCGCGGAACATTGACCCTCGGCGTACTGCCCACCATCGCCCCCTTTTTGCTGCCCGGCGCGATGGCTGCGTTCATGGACAAGTTCCCCGGCGTGGAGATTGTGGTGCAGGAGGACACCACGGCGCGGCTGGTGAAGTTGGCGCTGGCCCACGAGATTGACTTCGCCCTGGCCAGTCTGCCAATTGAAGACGAACGATTGGAAGTCCGAATGCTGTTCACCGAAGAGTTGCTGCTGGCTTTGCCTCCGGGGCACCCCCTCACCCGCAAACGCTTCGTCAGCGCGGCCGATCTGGAGGGTGAGCAACTGATCGTCATGAAGGAAGGGCATTGTCTCGGCGATCAAGTCCTCGACTTCTGTGAACGCCGTGGCCTTCATCCACGAATCAGTTTTCGGGGCGCCCAATTGGAAACAATCCAGGCGTTGGTTTGCGCTGGCTTGGGCCTCTCGCTCGTGCCAGCGATGGCGGCCCAAATCAAGCGCGAGAACCGGCCTGAATACCGCTCAATGCAATCCCCGAAACCGGAGCGCAAGGTTGTTGCGGTCTGGCCCAGGCAACGTCCCCCGGGCCGCGCCGCCACCGAGTTCCTCAGACTGATTCCCAATGGGGGAGCAGCCCCTCGCTGCTGAAACCCGCCATGCATTCGCTCAGCAAGGCGAGTGTAACAACACCATGCCGAGCGGCGTCTGCATCCCCCGTGATGAATTGCTGGAGACTCGTCGGCGGGTTGATTGTGACGCTCAGCCTCCTTGAGGGATTTCGCAGCAACGCCCAGCCGGCTCGTTCGGGTGGCGCGTGGCGCGGGCTGGAGCGGATGGAGATTCAAGTGGACGGGGTGCAGCGCGAGGCCTTGATCTTCGTTCCGCCTGCCGCGAAAGAGAAGGCCACGCCCGTCGTCTTCGTCTTCCACGGCCACGGCGGCAACTCCCGCAACGCCGCCCGCAGCTTCGCCCTGCACCGCCACTGGCCCGAGGCCATCTCCGTTTACATGCAGGGACTCAACACGCCTGGGCGACTCACCGACCCCGAAGGCCACAGACCCGGCTGGCAAAGCCGCCCCGGCGACCAGGGCGACCGTGATTTGAGGTTCTTCGACGCCGTGCTCGCGCGGCTCAAGGCGGATTACCAGGTGGACGCCCGGCGCATTTACGCCACGGGCCACTCGAATGGCGGCGGGTTCACCTACCTGCTGTGGGCCGAACGTGGCGAGGTGTTTGCCGCCGTGGCGCCGTCCGCGGCCGCCGCGCTCCGGCAACCGGACAAGTTCAAGCCCATGCCCGTGATGCACCTCGCCGGCGAAAACGACCCGCTGGTGAAGTTCTCCTGGCAGAAGCTCACGATGGACGGTGTGCGCAAGCGCAACGGCTGCGACACCGAGGGCAAGCCGTGGGACAAGTTCTGCACGATCTATCCATCGAAAACCGGCACGCCACTGGTGACGTTCATCCACCCGGGCGGGCACGAATTTCGCCGGGAGGCGCCGCCGCTAATCGTGAAGTTCTTCAAGGAGCACCCGGCGGAGTAGGGGAATTGGCTTCCAGCCTGTGGTCGGATGGCTGGCTCAAGCCGGGAGTGCCGGGTAATCCGTGTAGCCCTGCGGCCCCTGCGCGTAGAACGTGTCCGGGTCGGGGGGATTGAGCGGCGCGTTCAAGGCGAATCGCCGCGGCAGGTCCGGGTTCGCGATGAACAGCTTGCCAAAGGCTACGGCATCCGCGTCGCCGGTCTTCAGAAGCATCTCTGCCGTGTCGCGGGTGTGCGCTTCGTTGGCAATGTAGATGCCGCCAAACGCCTTTTTCAGTTGAGGCCCGAGGTAATTCTCGCCCACCGACTCGCGGGCACAGATGAACGCGATCTTCCGTTTGCCCAGCTCGCGCGCCACGTAGCCGAACGTGGCGGCGGGATTCGAGTCGCCCATGCCGTGCGCATCGCCGCGCGGCGCGAGGTGCATGCCCACGCGCCTTGCGCCCCACACGGAAATGCAGGCATCGGCGACTTCGAGCATCAGGCGGGCACGGTTTTCGATTGGGCCGCCGTAGTCGTCGGTGCGTCTGTTCGTGCTGTCTTGGAGGAATTGATCGAGCAGGTAACCGTTCGCGCCGTGGATTTCCACGCCGTCGAAGCCGGCGGCTTGCGCGTTTTCCGCGCCCTGGCGATACGCGGCGACGATGCCAGAAATCTCGCTCCTCTCCAGCGCGCGCGGCGTCACGAACGCCTTCTTCGGTCGCATCAAACTGACATGCCCGCTCGCCGCGATGGCGCTCGGCGCCACGGGCAAATCGCCGTCGAGATAGAATGGATCGGAAATGCGGCCCACGTGCCAGAGCTGGAGGAAGATTCGCCCGCCCGCGGCATGCACAGCTTTAGTGATGGCCTTCCAGCCCTGCACCTGTTCCGCCGACCAGATGCCCGGCGTGTCCGGATAGCCGACGCCCTTCGGCGTCACCGCCGTGGCTTCGCTGAGGATCAGCCCCGCC
>CAZJTM010000171.1:0-14016 GCA_964548925.1 uncultured Verrucomicrobiota bacterium
CCGTTCATTCCCACGAACCGCACAGTCGCGGACATGATTTGGGAATAGCGCGGCGGCGCTTTAACGTCCCCGAACCAGTCAACCGGGCGGCAAAGACCTTGTCGCCCGGTTACTGCTGCGGCCCGACCTTGCTGACATGGATGGAATGAGACAAAGCAGCCTCAGCCGCGGCACCCGCGAAGCAGATGCCAGCGCGCGAGGGCAGCGCCAATGCACAGCAAGGAAAGCACATCGGGCTCTGGAATCGGCTGAGCAGAGAAGCCGATCTGGTCGAGGTACAGGTTGTTGAACGGGACCAACGCTGGGATCAACGAGGTAAACCGCAGCTCGCCGAATTGGCCCGCCAGCAGCGAAACATCCACACCGTAAAGCCGGGACGCGGATGAAGCCGAGAGCAAGTGGCAGGACAGCACATTCGCACCGAAACTAACGGTGAAATCATGCGAAAAAGGCCCCGTGATGAATGTCATGGATCGGGCGTCTGCCGGAACAAACCCTGATTGCGCGATGGCGACCGAGGTGTTTAGCCCGGTACCGGAAGGAGCCCGGCCAGCTTGGAGAACCGGCGTGAAACTGCCCTGCAACGTGTATCCATAGTCCGGTCCCAGGATGGTGATGGCTGCACTGCCGATCGTGGGGTTGTTGTGTCGTACCGCAGAGAATTCATCCGTGCCGATGAAGACGTGCCAGCCCGGCAAAGCACTTGCGACCGACGCATCCGCACCGGGTTGCCCGGATGGAACTACTGGCAGTTGTGCGGACTCAAAGTCGAGATTCTGGAACGAGCCTTGGCCCAACGCCGGGATGGCGAGCGCAACAGAAAGCGCGCTGGCGAGAATCGTGTGACTGCTTCTCATGCGTTGCGTTTCCGCACCCGCCAAAGCAACGTCGCAGCGCCTACCGCCAGGAGCGCGACCGTGCCCGGTTCAGGAATGACTGGTCCAAAACGGATGGAGTCCAGAAACAGGTTGTTCAGCCTCCCATCCGGAGTCGTCACGGTGAACCGCAGTTCTCGGGTGGCTCCAGCAAAGGCAGCCACGTCAGCCCCGTAGAGTGTGAAGTTGGGTGTACTCTCCAATACCGCCAAGACGAGGTTTTGGCCTCCGACGGAAACTGAAAACGGCGGGACGACCCCGACAACATACGATAACGCCTTGAATTGGAGCGATTGAGCATCGGAGGGGAGCATGCCAGTCTGTCGGAGTGATACTTCCGAAGGAATGTTCGCCCCGGGCCCATGGAGCCCGGCCTGAAGCAGCGCACTGAAGTTGCCCTCGAGCACATTGAGGCCTGCGGCGTCAGTGCCTATCAAGGAGAGACTGGCGGTACCGATCGTGGCGTTGTTATATCGAACAGTCCCGACCTGGTTGGTTCCGATGAACGCGGACCACCCGGGAAGTGCGATCGTAACATCAAGGGGCGGGCCGGGGTCAGTCGGCGGCTGAGTTGCGGGCACGCTTGCCGATTCAAAACTCAGGTTCTGGAATGTGCCTTGCGCACACGCCGGAACTCCCGTCGCCAAACCGAGCAAGATAAAGCAGAATGCGGTCTTGATGCTCACATGCGCTGGCGTTTCTGCTTTGGCCAAAGCCACGCCGCAACCCCCAAAGCGAACAACGTCCCTCTGGCTGGCTCGGGAATGGGTGACGAGGAAAACTCAATCGCATCAAGATAGATCGTATTTGCATACCCAGTCAGTGGCGGAACCGTGAATCTCAGAGCGCCAAACAGACCAGCAAAACCAGAAACGTCTGCTCCGAAGCGCACATGCTGCAGACTGCCGGGAATGGCGGGGGCTGACTCCAGCGGCACAATGGCCAAGGCATGGTCCAGGAACGAGACGCTAACCTGCCCGACACCAGCGAACAGGATCACATCAAAACTCACAGACCGTGCATCAGAAGGGATTTCTCCACTCTGCTCAACGGAGGTCGATACCCGCTCGGCTGCGAGAGGAGAAGGCCCTGGATACAAAGCGACCGTATACGCACCTTCAAGAACTCCATTAGCTTGGCCGGGGCCGATCAATGAAACGGCAGCTGTTCCGATTGAGACCTGATTGTATCGCACTTGCGGGTAAATACTGGTTCCTAAATAAACCGTCCAACCTGGCACTGCGCTTGTTGCGGCAACCTCGTTGAACGGGCCGATTGGGACAAGTGGTGTTAGGGGTGATTCGAAATTGAGGTTCTTGAACGTGCCTTGGCACTGAGCTACCACCGGCACGAAAAGCCACACGCCCCAAAACAACTGACTTAGTTTTTGCATAGCCATGTTCATGGTCACATAGGTCGTTCTCATAGATTCAATGATCGTCACCGCGCAATCAGCGGATCACCCACCGCTTGGAAGTACACGGTTTTGTGAGAGCTCCAAGCACAGCATCCGAACCTCCTCCCTTCTGCCCACAAAGCAAAGAGCAGCGAGGACACGTTGCCAGGTGATCCCGGTTCATCAACATGTGTTACTCCGCACGCAGGCGTGCGTGAGTAGTTCGCTCCTCCGAAAGCAACGGAGGAATACCACTCAAGGAAGATGGGATGTTCGGTCGGGAAGATTGGTGAGTCGTTTATCCGGACACCGTTAAACGATTCCCCAGTCTGATAGAGGTACCAGGCGCTGTCGCCATAAAACCGAACGCTGAAAGGGCTATTTGGAACCGAGACGTACTGGTTTCCCATACCGCCATTGTAACCCCATGTGAAGAATCCAGCGACATTTGTTGCCTGCCTCCAGTGAGGATCGGACAGCCCCGCATAGTGAGCGACATTCGTCGGCATACCTATTGCGAGAACACCTGCCCATGCGTCAATCCCGTTTCCCACATTGAGCCGGCCGGCATCCTCAAAGTAGTAATCCGAATTGCCGTATCCGCCGGCACTGGCGCTGATCACCACGTGACCGTTGGTGCCAAACGCCGCTAGCTTGTTGATGTAAGCCACGCAATCGTTCGTGCCATTCATGTTGATGCTCGAAACGAAAGGACGCCAACCTTGAGTGAACGTGTGCAAGCGGTACTGGACGCTCGGCGTTGCGCCGACTTCCCAGTAAACACCCGGCGGCCCGTTGGAGTACCAGTTCACTCGCGAAGGGATCGTGGGGAAGAGAATGACGTATTGTGGCCGTTTCGTGGGGTTCAGACTGAGCCAGTTCTGAATCTGTGGAGCAAAGACCGTGGCATACTCGTTGGTCATGAAGGTCTCGTTCGTCGTGCAGGTGATTCCCAGCACGTTCGCATTGCTGACCATCGGGCGGTGGGCGAGGTAGTAGGCGCAGACGTGCGAGCTGTCCAGCGAGTTGGTGTTGTAAATCAGCAGCAAGTCCTTGCTCACGTCCACCGGGTATTGCGTGAGCGTGGAGAACACGCTGGCCAACGCCTGCGCGCCGCCCGCGGCGATGAGTTTCACCGCCGGTAAGTTGGTGATCACATCCGTCTGGCCCTGTGCGTTGTCGCCCCACGCCACGACCGTCCCGTCGTTGCGGAGCGCGAGACTGAAGCGCGAGCCGGCGGCGATGGCCATTGTGTTGGTCAGCGTTGTCGGGACATTGGTCTGACCGTAAGCATTCCAGCCCCACGCCACGACGTGGCCGTCCCGCTTCAGCGCCAGCGCATGCGAATCTCCCGCTGCGATGGCCACGACGTTGCTCAGGTTCGCGGGCACGTTCGTCTGGCCGTAGCTGTTGCCGCCCCAGGCTGTCACGCTGCCATTTGCCCGCAGCGCGCGGTTGAAGTCAAGCCCCGCTGCCACTGCGGTTACGTTCGTGAGGTTGGCCGGTTGTGTGCCAATGGGCGCGCCGCACGCCTGAACGGTCCCGTTGCTGAGCAAAGCGAGGTTATGCGCGCCGCCGGCGGCAATGGCTGTTACCTTGCCCCAGCCACCGGCATTGGTTTGCCCGGAATCGTCGCGGGCCCACGCGGTCACGGTGCCGTCAGCCTTCAAAGCGACGGTGTGCTCCGCTCCGGCGGCAATCGCGATGACATTCGTCAGGCCGCTCGGGACGTTCGTCTGACCGTAGGTGTTCACGCCCCAAGCCGTCACCCGGCCATCCTCCGTGAGCGCGACCGCATGGGCTTGACCGGCGCTCAGGGTGGGATTGCGCTTGTTTCCTGCTTTGTCCTTCAGACTCAGCGCTTTTGGCTCGCGGGGGCCGCCGCCTTCAGCATCTCCGCGGTCAGTTCGTCGCTGGTCCACTGGTTGCCAGCGAAGACCCTTTGCACGCGTCCGGACGGGTCAATCACCGCCGTGCGAAGGTTGTGGCTGATGCCGCCGTCTTCGCTCCAAAACGTCAGACCGAATTGCTCCGCGATGGCCGTGATATCCACCAGTGCGCCGGTGGCCAGCGTCCAGTGCCGCGGGTTCTGGCCGTGGCTGGCGCCGTAGGCCTTCAGCACGGCGGGGGTGTCGAACGCGGGATCGAACGAAAGCGTCAACAAGTGCCAGTTGGTCGGCCCACCGGGGCGCGCGAGCAACTGCCGCTGGGTGTCGGCGAATTGGCTCATGGTTCGCGGACAGAACGCGGGGAAGGGACAGCGCGTGAAGATGAAGGTGAGGGCCAGCGCCTGGCCGCGGAATTGAGACGTGCTGATTGCCTGCCCGAGTTGGTTCGTGAACTGATACTCCGGCAACGTGTCGCCGACCTGGAGCGGCTCGACCTCGCGCACGAAGCGGAATGGCCCCTTGGTGGGCGGCGTGTTTGTCGTGGGGCGTGGCAGCTTGCGGACCCGGTCAATCCAGCCATCGTCATCCGTGACGAGCATGCGAAAGGCGACGTGATCGCCCGCTTCCAGACCCGCCAGTTCATTCGTGTCGCGGACTTCGAAGGGCATGGTCATGGCGGCCATGTAGCCGGGAATCTCCTCGTGCTTGATGCGGACGGTCTTTTCCTCCGGCGCCAATTCGACCACCACACCTTTGACTTGGAAGACCTGCGGGTTGGTGGAGCCCGCCGGCGTGCCGTGGGTTGGGGGCGCGGGGACCGCGTCCGGTTGCCGCGAGCAAGAAACCGCCAGCCAGACAAAGGCTGTCGCAAGAGTTGAAGCCCAGCGAATCATCTTCGCGGCATTGTGTCCGCCGGCGACCGCGTGGCAAGCCTCCATGATTTCAAAACCGCACCTCGAAACCATGACCCCAGAGAGTCTCCATGAATTCAAAGCGTTCAGCGATCCGACAGCCGCCATCTTTGAACGCTTTGAATCCCTGGAGGGTTCTCCGAGTTCAAGGGAAGTCACCCCAGACAGCTCCGGCCGTGTCTCTACGACGATTCGTGGGGCAAGGACGGGAAGCCGGTTTCGCGGGCGAGCGACGACCGTCGCGCGCGAAAGCGGCTTCCCGTCCCGCAACCCACGCCCGCTGGAAGTCAATGGCAGCGTTCATGCGGCTTGCAGCATCTGGCTGCGTTGACGAATGTCCGCTTGCTTCCGGGCCCGCGCCGCGGCGGTGTCCACCAACTCTTCAAGGAGCGTGGGCAGCACCAGCAGCGGATAAGGCGTCAACCACGCCAGCGAGGCCGCCTCATCGGCGGCTTGGCGCAGCAGATCGCCTGGCACGAAGGCCCGCGCGACGCGCGTCTGCTCGGCGAGCAGGCGGCTCTTGAGTGCTTCCAGTTCAAGGTCTGCTGGACCGTGCCGGTTCGGGACAAGGGCCGGTCGCACGGCGAACCGGGTGGGCCGCGCGAACCGGGGCCGCAGCCGTTGGGTGTTTTCGTTCATGTTTCTTCTTTCGCTTGGCCGCCTTGAGGCGGCGGTGGTTTCAACAAAAAACCCGCGATTGACAGGCAATCGCGGGTTGGTCGGAAATCTTCGGTCTGCTCTTAGCACGTACCTCCCGCGATGCCTGGGAACTGAACGATGCAGCGATGCCAGGTGGAAATCATTCCACTCGCGCGCGGCGCGCTCAGCTTCGTTGTCATCGTCGTTTTCATTTCGTTGTAACGGGGCGTAAGAAACACCATCCGGGGGCAAAAGTCAATTTCCGGCTCCTGCCGTCCCACAATCCTCATTGTGGCGGTGTCAATCCCGCCGGGTGAGGGCATCCGTCCGACATCTCAGAATGCCGCCCGGTTCTATGCCGGGCGACCACATTTGGCGTCGCGATCTGGTCCATAACGAGATTGCCTCATCCCGCCGGCTGCTGCTGTGTCAGGCAATGCAGGGAGCCGAAGCCCAGCACGAGGTCCACCGCGTGGATGCCGACCACCGGCCGGTCCTTGAACAACTCGCCCAGCGTGCCCAGCGCCACACGGTCGTTCGGGTCGTTAAACGTCGGCACGATGACGCAGGCGTTGCAGATGTAAAAATTCGCGTAACTGGCCGGCAGCCGCCAATCCGCGTAATGCAGCGGCGCAGGCATCGGCAACGGCACGACCTCGGGCTTTGAGCCGTCCTCCAGCCGCAGGTCCTGCACGCGCTCCCAGTTCTCGGCCAGCGGCTTGTAGTTGATGTCGCGCTTGTTCGTCTCCCGGATGAGCACCAGCGTGCGCGGATTCACGAAGCGGCAGATGTCATCAATGTGCCCGTGCGTGTCGTCACCCACCGGGCCGTTCAACAGCCAGAGCACATTCTTCACACCGAGGTAGCGCTTGAAGGTCTCGTCGTATTGCGCCTTCGTCAGGCCCGGGTTGCGCACCTGAATCTTCGGATGCAGATAACACTCCTCCGTGGTGAGCAATGTGCCCCGCCCGTTCACCTCGATGCCGCCGCCTTCGACGACGAAGTCCCGGCCGTTAAACTCCGCGTTGAACAACCGCTTCTTGAGCAACCGCGCCGCTGTCTCCGGCACCTTGCGATCCTTCTGCCAGTCGTCGTACTTGGCCCAGGCGTTGAAGTGGAAGTGAACCATGGCGGTTTCGCCCGCGTGCTTCCCAGCGTGCTGCCGGCGTCCCGCCTGCAGGACCATATTGTTCTTGGCCCGGGAAGTTTGATCTGCGGGCGGGACGCCCGCAGCACGCTGACGACGGACGAAGATCGGTCCACTGTCCCGCGTCCAGCCGCGGTTGGTCGGATGGATGACGAACTCAACCCGTCTCAGGTCGCAAGCCGCGCGCTTGAGGTAGCTCCGCGCCAGCTTCTCCTCTGCCTTGTGCCGGACGAGGATGCGGACGCGTTCGCCGGCGGAAATTTTGCGGACCATCTCGCCATAAACCCAGCGGATGGTGTCCAGCTTGTCTGGCCAATCGCTTTCGTTGTGCGGCCAGCCCAGCCAGGTGGCCTCGTGCCGATCCCATTCCGCCGGCATGGAAAAGCCCAGCTCGGCGGGTGTCTGCGTCAATGAGTCAGGTTTGTTTGCCATGATCGGCGGGGAAGATAATCGCGGACGCCAGCTTGTCCATCGCTGTCTGCCTGAACCATACGAAAGTCCAGAACGACAGAGTCGAACAAGGCCGGCGGGGATGATTCGGTCGCCGCAACGAATTCGAGCCCACAGACAGAACCTCGGGAGGATGCTTGTCGCCCGGCGGGTTTTTTGCCAGCCTCCGCGCCAATGCGTAGCTTTCTTGTCCTGATACTGGCGGCGCTGACGTGGCCCGCCGGAGCGGCGGAACTCAAGTTCGATTTCAGCCAGTTCCCGGCGAACCAAGCCCCCACCGGTTTCCGCAGCGTCGTCGCCGGCGAGGGGCGGGCCGGGGACTGGAAGATCGTCTTGGACGAAATCCCGCCGCTGCTGCCGCCTTTGACGGACCAGGCCCCGGTCGTCACCAAGCGCGCCGTGCTGGCCCAGCTTGCGCAAGACGCTACCGACGAGCATTTCCCGATTCTGATTTACGAGGGCGAAACCTTCACCGATTTCACGCTCACGACGCGGTTCAAGACCGTGAAGGGCGAGAAGGAACAGATGGCGGGCGTCGTGTTCCGATTGCAGGACGAGCGGAATTTCTACGTCGTCCGCGCCAGTTCGCTGGGCAACACCTTTCGCTTCTACAAGGTCGTGGACGGCCAGCGCGGCCCGCCCATCGGCCCGCAAATCGAGATTCCCAAGGGCGTCTGGCACGAACTGGCTGTCGAATGCAAGGGCAACCAAATCCGCTGTCTGCTGAACGGCAAGGAAGCACTGCCCGCGCTGGGTGACAACTCGTTTGCCAAGGGCAAGATCGGCTTCTGGACCAAGTCCGATTCCGTGAGCTACTTCGCGGACACACGCATCACCTACACCGCCACCGAACCGCTCGCCCACAAGCTCGTCCGCGACACGCTCGTCCAGTATCCGCGCGTGCGCGATCTGAAGATCTTTGCGCCCAAGGGCGAAGCGAAGGCGTTGCAGGTCGTCGGCGCAAAGCAAAAGGCCGACCTCGGCCAGGCTGCGGGGGCGACGGAGCGGAAGGTGTTGGACGAAGGCCAGCCCCGACTCGTCCGCGGCAAGGGGATCGTGACGATTGTCATGCCGCTGCGCGACCGCAACGGCGACACGATCGCGGCCGCGCGGGTCACGCTGGAGTCGTTCATGGGCCAGACGGAGAACAATGCCCTGGCGCGGGTGCTGCCCATCGTCAAAGGCATGCAGGCCCGCATCACCACGCTGGAGGAGTTGGTGGAATAGCGGAAGGAGTCGTCCGAAACCCAATCTCGGAACACTCTCGGAAAGCACCTGCGCGTTTGGGCCTCCTCCGTGCGCAGGCTT
Organism: uncultured Verrucomicrobiota bacterium; assembly: GCA_964548925.1. Taxonomy (GTDB): domain Bacteria; phylum Verrucomicrobiota; class Verrucomicrobiia; order Limisphaerales; family MWDV01; genus MWDV01. The sequence continues at coordinate 8,616 of CAZJTM010000171.1, forward strand.
GGGGGCTTGGCCCGCCGGCGCGTTGAAGCCCGGGATGCGTGTTGCCTTCGCGCGGCAGGCGTCAGTTTCCCACCTGCACGGTTCCGATCATCTCGCGCACGTCCGACAGCCCCTTGCGCTCCATGAACTCGCGGAGGCCGGCGATGACCTGCACTGCCGTCTGCGGCTCGTAAAAGTTCGCGGTACCCACCGCCACCGCGCTGGCACCAGCCATCAGGAACTCGATCGCATCCGCCGCGCTCTGGATTCCGCCCATGCCGATGATGGGGATCTTCACCGCCCGGGCAGCCTCCCAAACCAGCTTGATGGCAATCGGCTTGATACATGGACCGGTCAGCCCGCCAGTAACGTTCGCCAGCTTCGGCTTGCGCGTCTCGATGTCTATGGCCATCGCCGGAAAACTGTTGGTGATCGCCAGCCCGTCGCTGCCCGCCTCTTCAGCCGCTTTCGCGAACGGCACGATGCTCGGCACGTTCGGGCTCAGTTTGGTGATGAGCGGCAGACTCGTCGCCTTGCGGCACGCGGCGACCACCTGGCTCAGGAGCTTGCAGTCCGTGCCAAACTGCGCGCCGCCTTCCTTGATGTTGGGGCAAGACACGTTCAATTCCAGCGCGCCCACGCCGCCCAGCGCATCAAAACGCCGCGCCACCTCGGCGTATTCCTCAACGGTCGTGCCCCAGATGTTGATGATCGTCGGCACGCGCAACGTGCTGAGGAACGGCCGGTATTTCTGGATGAAGCCATCCACGCCCGGGCCTTGGAGGCCGATGGCGTTGAGCAGGCCGCTCGTGACTTCGGCGGTGCGCGGCGTGGGATTGCCGCGCACGGGATTCAGCCGGATGCCCTTGACCGTGACCGCACCGAGTTGGTTCAGGTCGAGGAGTCGCGCGTATTCGACGCCGTAACCGAACGTGCCGGACGCGACCGTAACCGGGTTCTGCATCCGGAGCTGGCCGATTTGGACGGAAAGATTCATTAGGAACGTGGGTATTGTTCACGCCGCGGCTTCGTCACAAAGGCCGCCGGGCACGCGGCCTCCATGAAATGGCAGGTGCGGCCGCGATCGGCCGTCTGGGATTCGTTTGTTGGTGCATCCAGCATCGGCAGCGAGCATGGTCAGCCCTGCCGGACCTGTCAACGCCGGGCAGAACGCCCCGTCCACCGCCACCCGCGGCGGGCCCGCCATTCCTCACGAGATTGCGCAGGGGAACAGCCGCGTCTAACCTGCCGCACTTATGAAACTCGAAACGCTTTGTCTCCACGGCGGCACGCAGCCCGATCCCACCACGCTGTCGCGCGCCGTGCCCGTTTATCGCACCTCGTCCTACGTCTTCAAGAGCACCGAGCACGCGGCGAATTTGTTCGCGCTGAAGGAACTCGGCAACATCTACACGCGCTTGATGAATCCCACGACGGACGTGCTGGAGAAGCGCGTGGCGTTGCTGGAAGGCGCGCCGGAGATGGGCGGGCTGGGCCTCGCCTCGGGCACGAGCGCGGTGTTTTACGCTGTCATCAATCTCGCGCAGGCCGGCGACAACATCGTCTCGGCCCGCAACCTCTACGGCGGCACGTACACGATGTTCAACGACATCCTGCCGGCGCTGGGCATCACGGTGAAGCTGGTGGACTCGACGGACCCGCAGAATTTCGCGAAGGCGATTGACGACAAGACGCGCGCGCTGTTTTGCGAAACGGTGTCCAACCCGGCGCTCGAAGTTTCCGACCTGGATGCCATCGCGAAGATCGTAAAGGCGAACGGACTGCCGTTGATCGTGGATGCGACATTCAGCACGCCGTATCTCACGCAACCGCTGAAGCACGGGGCGGACATCGTGGTGCATTCGCTGACGAAGTGGATGGGTGGCCACGGCACGGGCATTGGCGGCGTGGTGGTGGACAGTGGGCGGTTCAACTGGGCCGCTGGCAGACACCCCCTCTACACGACGCCGGACAACAGCTACCACGGATTGCGCTGGGGGCTGGACCTGCCCGACCCGCTGCGTCCGCTGGCGTTCATCCTGCGCATGCGCACGGTGCCGCTGCGGAATCTCGGCGCCTGCATCGCGCCGGACAACTCCTGGATGCTGCTGCAAGGCATCGAGACGCTGCCCTTGCGGATGGAGCGGCATTGCGAAAACGCGCTGGCCGTTGCGAAATGGCTCAAGCAGCAGCCGCAGGTCACCTGGGTGCGCTTTCCCGGGCTGCCGGATGATCCGGAATTCGCGCGCAGCCAGAAATACCTGCGCGGCAAGGGCGGCTCGATGGTCGTCTTCGGCATTCAGGGCGGCAAGGAAGCCGGGAGCAAGTTCATTGATTCACTCAAGCTCTTCTCCCATCTTGCGAACGTCGGCGACGCCAAATCCCTGGCGATTCACCCGGCGACCACCACGCATTCGCAACTTGACGAAGCCGCCCAGCGCGCGGGCGGGATCACGCCGGACTTGGTGCGTTTGAGCGTCGGCCTGGAGCACATTGACGATCTGCTCGCGGACCTGGCGCAGGCCTTGCGGGCATCGGCGTGATTGCGGGTGAAAGCCCGCCCTTGGCGCAGTTGCGTGCAACCGGCCTGCGCAATGACCGCTGCGGAGACCCCAGGCTAGAGTTCGTTCTCGAAGAGGCGATCCAGTTCTTCCCGCTCCGGGTAGTTGATCAGCACCGCCCGGTGCGAGCCTTGGAACACAAACAGGCTGCCGGCCGCCGCCGCCGAGGCCCCGCCCGCGCGCACGACTTCCCGCAGGTGTTGCAGATTGCCCGCGCCGCCGTTCGCCACCACGGGAATCCGGACGGCCTGCGCGATTTGGCGCACCAGTTCCAAATCATAGCCGGTGAATGTCCCCTCGCGATCCACGGAGGTGAGCAGGATCTCGCCGGCGCCCAACTCTTCCATGCGTTTGGCGTAAGTCACCGGATCCAGCTTGGTGTTCTCCCGGGCACTGGCCACCACCACTTGCGGCTTGCCGAAGAGCGATCGTTTCACATCCACGGAAACGACAATGCTCTGGCTGCCGAACTGCCGGGCGGCTTCCGCGACCAACTCGGGTTGTTTCCACGCGGCGGTGTTGATGATGGCTTTCTCGGCGCCGGTGGCGAGGACCTGGCGCACGTCTTCCAGCGTGCGGATGCCGCCGCCGTAGCCGAACGGCATGAAACACTCGCGCGAAATCTCGGCGATCAAGTCCAGCGGCGGCGGGCGTGATTCCACCGTGGCGGTGATGTCGAGGAACACCAACTCGTCCACTTCCTTCTCGTTGAAGATGCGGACGGTGTTGATCGGGTCGCCCACGTAGGTGGGATTCTTGAAACGGACCGATTTCACCAGTGCGGCACGACGCAGCAGCAGGCACGGGATGACGCGGGTGATGAGCATGGCTCAAGAGGAGGCGAACGCCTTGAGCAACGCAATGCCGTAGCGATGACTCCGCTCGGGATGAAACTGAACTCCCATCAGGTTGTCCCGCTCCACCGCGCAAACGAATCGCCCGCCGTAGAGCGCCGTCGCAGCAACGTCCGCCAGGTCGGTTTCTACCAGGCGGTAGGAGTGGATGAAATAGAAGCGCGGACGCTCCGCCGCATCTTGAAACAGACGCTTGGACTGGACCGGCTCGACAAAGTTCCAGCCCATGTGCGGCACGCGCAGGCTCGCGCCTTCGTGCGCCGCCGGGAATCGCGTGAACCGGCCGGGAAACCAGCCCAGCCCCTTCAGCGCGCCCTCCTGGCTGCCCTCGAACATCAACTGCATGCCGAGGCAGATGCCCAAGAACGGCACGCCGTCGTGGAGCACGCGCGTGGTGAGAATCTCGCGGAGGCCGTTCTGTTCGAGCTGGCGCATGCCGGCGTCAAACGCTCCGACGCCCGGAAGAATGAGTTTCTCCGCCCGCGCGATCACCTCCACATCGCTGCTCACTTGGGCCTGATGCCCGGTGCGGCGCAGCATGCTCAGGATGGACCCGAGATTGCCCAGACCGTAGTCAATGATGGTGATCATGCCGGGTGGCGATTGCTGGAAGCGTCGGCGCGAGAGGGAGATTCCTCCCACCCCAAGCTTGCGCCCTGAACCCCTGACCCATAGCGGCGTCTCGACAAAGCGCCCTCACCTTCCTCCTCCATGCGTTGGCGGCGCTCTGCCGAGACGCCGCTACGCCAAGGTTCATGGCCAGGATGGTCCCGGGTGTGACTCACATCTTGGCAACCCCTCGTGACGCATACCACTCGGCGGTGCGGCGAATTCCTTCCTCCAAGTCCACCTTGGCCTTGAAGCCCAAGAGCTTCGCCGCCTTGTCCACGCTGGGAATCCGCAGCGCGATGTCCGCCGAGAGCGGCGGATCAAACACAATTGGGGACTTCGAGTTGAGCACGCGGCAGACGGTCTCGGCCAAGCCCAGGATCGTGATCACCGCCCGGGCATTTCCGATGTTGAACGTCTCGCCGATGGCTTCCGGATATGTCAGGCAGCGCAGCAGGCAATCCACGAAGTCTTCCACGAAGCACCAGGCGCGAATCTGATTGCCGTCGCCATCAATGTGCAGGGGTTCGCCGGCCAGCGCCCGCCGGATGAAAATCTGCATGGCTCCTTCGCCCGTCTGGCCCGGCCCGTACACATTGAACGGCCGCACCGTCACCACTGGCAGGTTGTGCAACCGATGATACGCCTTGGCCAGATGCTCGCCCGCCAGCTTGGAGACGGCGTAAGTCCAGCGCGCCTCCCCGGCGGAGCCGGTCATCGTCGCCTGCTCTTCGGACGACCGAAAGGCCATGCTCCCCAGGACTTCGGACGTGGAGAAGTCCACGACGCGGTCGGGGATCCTGTGCTCCCAAGCTGCCCGGAGGACGTTGGCGGTGCCGATCATGTTGACCTCCATCGTCCGCACCGGGTTTTTGATGACGGTGTCAATGCCCGCAATGCCTGCGGCGTGGATGACGGCGTCCGCGCCGGCCATGGCGGCCTTGAGCTGCTCGTAATCCAGGACATCGCCCCGAACCACGGAGATGTTGGGATGCCCGTTCAGATCGCTGCCCGTCAGCGTGTCGCGGGCGAAGTTGTCGTAAACGACCACGCGATGGTCGGCGACCAGATGGCGCATGAGCACATTGGCGATGAAGCCCGCGCCCCCGGTGATGAAGTAGGTCTTGCTCATGGTTCTACGATGCGTCCGGCTCGGTTGGACAAACGGGACGGCGTTTTCGGAAACCCCCAGCGCGGCGCAATCAGCCGGCACGCCTCCGCCGCCGTGCCGCCTGAATGACGCCATCGCCACTGCGTTGTCACTTTTCATTCGGAAGGGCGCAATCTAGTTCGTCCCCCCAAAAGGGGACAGGAAAAACTGTGTTGAGCGTGACCCCGAGTTCCCCCAGACCTTGGCGTTCGCTTCGAGCGACGCACCGGCGGGTGAAGTTTTGTGAG
>CAZJTM010000172.1:0-13961 GCA_964548925.1 uncultured Verrucomicrobiota bacterium
TGGGGCGTCCATTCCAGGGCATAGATGTGAAATGCCTTCTCCGCGTCCGGCACGGACGTGCGTGCGCCGCGGCCGTTCCCGCGCGTGTGATTGAAGCCCTTGGTGTGGACGTTGGCATGGACCACGCCGGGCTCGTGGCCGACGTATTCCAGAATGTCAATTTCGCCGCAAGCTGGCCAACCGACCTGTCCCCGGTTTGTGCCCAGCATCCAAATCGCCGGCCAGGTGCCACGGCCTGATGGAACTTTGGCGCGGACTTCGATCTTCCCATAGGTCCAAGACGCTTTGCCCTCGGTGGTCAAACTCGCGGAGGTGTAGTCGGCGTGTTCGCGGCGCTGTTGCCAACGGTTCTCCGGGGCTTCGGCGCGAAAGTGCGCGTTCGGAAACCGCTCCTTACGCGCTTCAATGATGAGATACCCGCCCTCCACGCGCGCATTCTCCTTGCGATCTTTGGTGTAATACTGCAACTCGCGGTTGCGGATGAAGCCTTCTTCGTGTGTCCACTTGGCCGGGTCGGGCAAACCATCCCGATCAAACTCATCCGACCAGACCAGTTTCCACTCTTCACCGTGCCCTGTTGAGGTAAAACATGCGATGGCTATCAGACTCCAGAGAATGCGCATGGTCACCATTGCAACCGCGTTCACCAACCGTGTCAAGCCAACGGTCAGCCCGAGTGCATGTCGGCGCAGTAACGCAAGGTTCGTCGCGGAACACCCATCGCCAATTCACTCCGCCAGTTTGACCCAGCGGCGGCTGATCGTGGCCTCCTTCTTCGACTGGCCGTCCGCCCGGGCGGCGGCCTTGAAAACACAGTCTCCCGCCGAGTTTGGGATGGGCAACGGCAACTTGAGCGTTTGCGCGCCAAGTTCTGGCAGAGCGAAGGACTGCTCCGTTCGCGCCAGCACCCTGCCCGACTTGGTTTCGAGGGTCAGCGTGAGTTGGCCGCGCAGGGGTTTGGCGTCATCGTTGACCAGCATCACGGTGAAGTAGCGCGCCGCGCCCGCCTTGAGAATTGGCTGGAAGAAGTTGAGATACACGCCCAATGGCTTGAAGGCTTCGCCCAGGTAGTCGGCAAAAGCGGGATCGAGCTTCAGCTTGGTCACGTCGGCGAAGTGGTCGGCGGTATAGACGCCTGGGTAGCTGCAGGTGAGATAGACGAAATGAATGATGCCGGCGTATTGGCGGTGGGCGCGCCAGAACTCCGTTTTCGCGCCCAGCAGGTATGCATACAAGTCCAGCCGCTCACGCGCGGTGACGTTCGTGCCCATGAGCTGCGCATAGACATTCTCCGTCAATAGCGTGGGCGAGCCGTCGCGGTTGAGCCAGAGCCAGCCGTATTCGTTGATGAGCGGCGGGTTGGTGTCAGAGGGGAGTTGGCCGGGGTTGGGTCGGCTGTCCATCGTCTCAAGCTGCGTCATGTTGAACGTGAGCTTGCCCCGGTAGCCACTGATCATGAGGTAGGGATGGTGCTCCACCGGATCATTCGGATCGGCGGGCTGGTTGTAGCTGTTCTCCCAGGGGCGGTTCGACAAATCCAGAGGCCGCACGGCGGGGATGATCTTCGCGCCGAAGAGGTCGTCCTTGGTTTCGTTGTTGGCGTCCCAGACGGCCACGCTCGGGTGATTCCAGTTGTCGCGCATCCAATCCTTGTATTGGCGAATCATCTCATCAGCGTCGTGCGTGCGCGAATAGCCCTGATACCAGCCCGGACCGCCGGTCCAGACGAAGAACTCGTTTTGGATGAGCAAGCCCACCTCATCGCAAATGTCCAGCCACCGATCCGGCACCGGGCCGATGCAGAACCGGAAATAGTTCCAGTGCATCTTCTTGGGCAGGTCGCCGAGGAGCTTGCGCACCCAAGCTTCGCGCCACGGCAAGTCCTTGCAGAGCGGGTCCTCGAAGAAACGGTGCAGCGTGATGTTCGAGCCGCGCAGGTAATAGACCTTGCCGTTCAGGTAGGCGCGCTTGGTCGCAGCGTCGAAGCGGAACTCGCGCAGGCCGAAGCGCGTCGTCACGAAGTCACCGCCTGTGCTCGACTCCATGACATAAAGGAACGGGTCTTCGGGTGACCACAGGTGGGCATTGGCGATCCGGAGCGTCTGCGTGAAGACCTTTTCCTCGCCGGGCTGGAGGCTGATGGATTCCGGAGTGCTCTCCCCTGCCCGCTTGCCGCCCTTCCAAGTTTTGACCACGTGGGTAAGCGTAGCGCGCGCGGGCGTCGTGGCGTGGTTCTTCACCCTGGTCTGCACGACGATTTCGCTAGTGGCGATGCGGGGCGCAACCTGAATTGTCTCTATGACGGGGTTGTCGCAGTAGATCACCGACACGCTGTCGTAGATACCGGGCGTCCATTTGATCTTCTCGAAATCCGAGCCCGTCGGGTAGGTGTCCGGCAGCACCGCCGGATGCGCGCCAACGCGGACCACCAGCGAGTTTTCGGCGTTCCAGCGAATCGCGTCGTTGAGCACAAAGTAGCTGGCCGTGAAACAGCCGGCGTACTCCCCAAGCGGTTTGCCATTCAGCCAGACGGCCGTGCCAAACTGCGCCTTGTTGATCTTCAGCAGCGCGACCGCGCGCGGCGATGGAGCTTTGAAAGTCTTCTGGTACCAGAAATAGTCCCGGTCCTGGTCCACCTTGCCGGTCCAGTAATTGGTGAGCCACTCGGCGGGCACGAGTTTCGCGCGAATCTTGTTGGCCAGGTTTTCGCGGCTGATGAACTGGTCCACGTCGGGAAACGCGGGCTGGGCGAGATTCGCCAGGCCGGGCACGGGCACGGTGCCGGGAAATGCCGGCGGCATCTCAGAGGCGGAGATGCTGTCGGCGATGCGCCAGCGACCATCAAGGGATTGCGTGTGTCGCCCGGCAGCCATGCTCGGCGAGCGGAAAGACAATGCCGCGAGCAGAACGGGCAGGAGGAATCGGTTGTTCATGGGGACAATTGGCGTCACCGTTTACAGAAAGCTGGGCAAAACTACTTGCGGGCGGACGTCGCGGCAGGTTGCGGACCAGTGGCCACGCGCGGTCCGACCCGGCTCAGATCAATCGGCTGAAAGCCCAGCGCGAACGCAGGAGACTCGGGCTTCAACGTAAAGTCACCCTGATCCGGCGCGGCGAACAACGGATCGGCGTATCGCGAATGGAGATCCTTCCCGCGTTTCTGCCATTCAGCCCACGAGCCGTCGCCGAACTTCACCTCTTCCAACTTCTGCGTCGGGTTGAAGTAGAGATTCCAGTCGAAGTCAAAGGTGTTGGTCACCGTGGCAGTCCCGCCCTTGTCCTTGGGATGGAAGTGGAACGTGTAGGGCACATCCTTCCAGTTCTGGGCGAAGAGCTGGCCCTCGCGCCAATACACGATGTTGTTCTCGAAGAACACGCTCTTGTGCGGCTCCACTTTGCCCCGGCTGAGCTGCTCCAGCTTACCGAGGGCGAAGATGTTGTTGCGCACCAGCACTTCCTTGGCGAAGTGGATGTTGAACGGGGCGAATTTGGTGTGATGCACGACGTTGTTTTCCACCAGCAGGTGCGTCGAACCTTCATCGTGGTAGATGCCCCAGCCGCCGTAGTGGTTTGCGTCCACGTCGTGAATGTGATTGTTGCGGATGACCGTGCCGGGCGAAACGCCCAGCGTATAGATGCCGCCCATGTCCGAGAGCACGCCGCCGATGTGATGAATGTGGTTGAACTCGATCCGGTTGTTCTGGCTCACGCTGCGTTGGTAGCCCCAGACCCACCCGATCGAAATACCCGTGTAACCGCCGTGGCTGATTTCATTGTATGCAACAAGGTTTCCCTCGGTGTTCATCAGCAGCATGCCCACCGCGGACGGGTAGTCCTGTCCGTAATGCTGCAGACGGTTGTCGGTGATGCGGTTGTTCCGAGTGCGTTCCCACGGCGGATTCCGCTCCGTGCCGCCATTGACGCGGATTCCACCCGCCGCGATGTGGGCAATTTCATTGCCGACGAATTCGTTCTCAGCACAGCCGGCCATGACATCGAAGGCAAACGTGCCGAGCTTCGACAACCGGCAGTTCTCAAACGCGCAGAACCGCGCTCCGCGCAGGGTGATGGCCGCGGGAACGCTGGCTGAGCCTTGCTGGTCATTCGAATTGCCGGGCGGCAGCTCGAAGCGCGTGTGAATGAAGGACAGATTCCGAAAGCGCAAGTGCTCAACGTAGCGCCGCCCGGCAGGATTTCCTTCCAAGTGCAAGTGTGCAGGCGCGAACGGCGTGACGACTTCAGCCTTCGCCATTTCTTCGCCCGGCATCGGGTAGTAAAAAAGCTGGCCGCTGTGGCGGTTCAAATACCATTCACCCGGTGCGTCCAAACCCTCGAAGACATTCTCCACGATGTAACGCGCGCCGTCCTCCGTGAAATCGTCCGTGAACGTCTTGCCCGCCTTGTGCGCGAACGTGACCAAGTTCGAGGTCGTGTCCACGCTTTGGATGGGCAGATGCGAATCCGTCCAGAAGTGATAGACGATGACTTCGACGTCGTTCAGGTTCGTCCAGTCCGCGCGGATGTCGCCGGGCTTGAACTGAAAGGTCTGGCAATCCTTGTGGTAGTTTACCGTCTTGGGCGTGCCCTCTGGACAGCTGGCCACGCGGAAGAAACCGTCGTTTGGAATCCGGGCTCGTGTGCGCTGCTGACCGTTGACGAAGAGCTGGCGGAAGCGCCACTGGCCGCTGGCGACCTCCGGCAGCGTAGCCACCCAAAGTCGGTCGTCGTGCCGTTTCCAACCAGTGATGCGACGGCCACCGTCCAAAACGACCGGTTCGGGCCCGGCAGCCTCGTAAGTGATCGGGCACGCTGCCGTGCCAGAGTCCTCGGGTCCAAATTCCACCGCTCGTGGCAGCATATAAGTGCCGCCCTGCAGCCGGACGTTCACCGGCTCGCTCAATGGGCCGGCCTTCTTCAGTTCGCGGATGGCGTCGCGCGCGCGCTCCAGCGTGGCGAACGGTTTGGCCCGCGTGCCGGGGTTGCTGTCCCTTCCCGACGGGGCAACGAAGAAATCAATCGCAGTCGTGGGAATGGCGGCAGATGAGAAGAGAAGAATGGTGGCGAGAAGAATCCCACAGCGTTTCATGGGCGCGTTTTCCAGGATCGGATTAGCTGTGGCAGAGGCGGCATCCAAGGCGGTCTGTCACTTAATCTCCCAGAAGCATCGTCCACATTCCTTTGGGGTTCGCCGCCGTTCCGCTTCCGACCGTTTCGGTCGTCTTGTGCAACCCCACGTGACCGTCATGGAACAGGTAGTTGAAACGCAGCGAGTGCAGACCGTAGGAAATCGTGCCGTAGGTGTGTTCGGTGCTGCTGACTCTCGACACGGGCGTGGTTTGGATGCAGTCCTCGTTGGCGCCGGTTGGCGGGGTCGGGCCCGGGCCAGCACAAAAAGACGGCCAATCGTTGCCCGCCATGTTCCGCCCGTTGGCCAATTCAGCCAGCAGGATGGTGCCAGCCTGGTCGGGCACGTTCGACACCTTGTAGCCCCTGGGCTCCCAGTTGACGGAAGACGGGGACCAACTGCGCGCATTGAAATAGACGCCGATGCCTGCGGTGGCGGGCGGCAGGGGCGCGGCGGCCGCGTTAAGCATGAACCCGGCACCCGCCCAGTTCATGGCGTAGGAACGCCGGGACGCGAAGTTGTTCAGCCACGTCTCGGCCTTGGGAAACTCGATCCGGTCCGCCGGACAGCGCAACACCTTGGGCGTCACTTCGGGGATTGTCATGCCCATCTGCAAATCCATGTCGCTGCCCACCCCGCCGATGTAGCGGTGGATGAGATCATCCCACGTCAATTGGTAGGTGACGTCGCCCGAGGAATAGACCGCCGGTGGATACATGTCCTGACGGTCGGTGGTGAGCATCGTGATCCCCAGCCCGAGTTGCTTGAGGTTGGCGGTGCAACGAATCCGCTGTCCGCGCGCCTTGGCCTTGCTCAAGGCCGGCAGGAGCATCGCGGCCAAGATGGCGATGATGGCGATGACGACGAGCAGCTCGATGAGTGTGAACCCCTGACGTCTCCGCGGGACCAACCTATTGGGCGGAGCCGCCAGATCGAAAATGACATTCGCTGGGCACATTGGCTTGAAATCAGACTACACCTGTCGCGCGAACTGGCAACTGCCTGTTTGCGATGACGAACCACGGTTCCGCGCGGCACGCCGTCTTGACCCGGGCCCGGCGGTCAAGGCTGGCCTTTCCCCAGCCACCCTTGCGCCCGCATCCAATCCGCGCAACGGGCCGGCCAGTCGTTCACGGGCTTGCCTTGCTTGAGCATGCCGAAGCCGTGTCCACCTTCTTGGAAGACGTGCAGTTCACCCGCCACACCCGCCTTCTGGAGCGCCAGGAAGAACTCAATGCTGTTCTCCGGCCCGAGCTTGTCGTCTGCGGCGTGAACGAAAAAAACGGGCCCGGGCTTCTCCTCGGCATGGACGACGGGTTGCTCACGCTGGCGCTCGGCGGTGGAGAGATAGGCGGGGTAAATCAGGATGCCGAAGTCCGGCCGGCAGGGCGGATCGTTGGCAGCCGCGGGATAAGCTGGCGCGCGACGGTTACCCTCACACAGCAGCCAGGCAGCGAGATGACCGCCGGCCGAAAAGCCCAGCACGCCGATCCGCTTTGGATTCACGCTCCAGGCCTGCGCGTGCCGCCGGAGCAGCGACATGGCGCGCTGGCCATCCAGCAAGGGGCGGAGCTGAGCCGGTTCGCCTTTCGGTGAGGGCACTCGGTACTTGAGCACCGCCGCGGTGACGCCGAGGGAGTTCAGCCACTCGGCCACTTGTGTGCCTTCGTGCTTCATTGCGAGGATGTAGTAGCCTCCGCCCGGACAGATCAGCACACAGGCACCGGTGCGCCGACCCGCAGGCGGATGATAAACTGTAAGCGAAGGCTCGGAGACGTTGCCCAAGCGAGTGATGTCCGGGTCCATGCCGGCGTCGGGGGGAAGGTAGGCTTCGGGTTTGTCGGCGGGCGTGGCCAAGGGTGGCGGCCCGTCCCAAAGCTTCAGCGTTTCAATCTCGGCGGCGGGGGCAACACTGGAAACGATCAAACTGAGCGCGAAAAAGAAAAGCAACTTCATGGACAAGCAGGCTGGCGGATGTGGCGCGGGAAGGCAATCCCCGAAGCGGGTTCAAGCCATCCAAGCCCGGTTGCGATTCCGGATGGCGTTGTCCGCCAGGAGCCCCTGCGCCAGCTTCACGTTCGCCTCCACTTGAAAATCGAACATGCCCACGCAGAGAAAATCCGCGCCGTTCTCGAGCGCATAGCGGAAGCCGGATTCCGGTCGGATGGCCCCGGCGGCCAGCACCTTGAACGCGATCCACGGCTTCTCCACTTCCGACATGAACCGAATCGTGCGCTCCGGGTCCAGGTCCCAGTAATTGTCGGTGACGGATTCGACCACGTCCGGCTCGCCGGGCTGGCGCTGGCGCGACCAATAGTTGCCGTGGTGCAGGGTCTTCACATAAAAGTCCGCGCCGAACTTCTGTTGCTCCGCTGCCATGATGACCTCCAGCTTGTGCGCGCCGATGCCGCCCGGAACGCCCTGCGACCTGATGAACTCGACACACTTGCCGAGCAGGTCCGCCCGCCCGGCCTTCAGCCATTTGTCACCGATGACGCCCTGCACGTAAACCGCCTTCGCCCCGAAGTCTATGGACTGCTGAATGTTCGTCTTCCAGTCGTCCAACCCGGGATGGCCTTCGGCGATCCACTGCATCCTGCCGCCCCGTTCCTTCCAGTAACGGGCCAGCACGTCCATCACATTCTTGCGCGGGTCGGCGATGAGGGCGTTGACCCCGAACGACTCCATGAGTTCCAGCGTGTCGAGGACCTTGGCCGGGGTGTTGTAGGCCCGCATCAGGCCCGGCACATAATGGAGATCGCGCGAGTGCGCCCAGCCACTGATGAGATTGCCGCCGGAGATCAGGCGGCTGAGCGCGAGATTGCCAATCTTGCCGGTGGGCAGGGAAGCCCGCGCCGGTTTCTCCCGGGGAGCCGCCGGCGCGGTGGACGGACCCAACCGAACGGCCACTGCAGCCAGCGCGGAGTGTGAGAGAAACCGGCGACGGGTGAGAGAAAGGGCGAGCCGCGGTGAGGCGGAACTTGAGGTCGTGGGGACGGCCGATGGTCTGCTCATCGCGGCTCGTTGGTTTGGGACTAGATTCGTTTGGGCGTATCAGGGCGTGGGCGGCACCCACAGGGTGCGAAAGTACAGCGGCCCGGCCGAAACCGCGTTGGTATAGGGGCTGGTGGCGCCGACGACTTCGGTGTCCACCGCGGTAATCGAACTGCCTTTGAGCAATTTGACCGACCCCGTGTCCGGCATGGCCCAAGAAACCACAACCTTGTCCCCGAGCGACTGCACCGCCAGCGGTGGAGTCCCCGTCACAAGACGCTCAAGCTTGAAGTCGTCAATGACGATTCGGTTGTCTGCGTCATAGCCCCAGACCGCCTCCTGATGCGAGTTCTGGATTTGGAACTGGAAGTCAATCTGACTGATCTGGCTATGGTGGGTCTGGAAATTCGCCACCGAACCACTGTTCACGCTGCCCATCTTGAGCAACGGCATGAACGTCTGCCAGTTGCTCTTTACGCCTGATACGTCCACGTTGAGCACGAGGAGAACGTCCATGTCCGAGTTGCCATCGGGAGGATGAAGCGTGTCATCCGGAGCCCGGAAATGCAACTGCACGGTAACCGGCGTGTCCTCCCGACCTTCGGCCAGACCATCCACTCGGGCGGCGAAATTAAGCCGGTAATCCTTGAGGTCCGGGGAGGTCATCGGAGCGTAGTTCCCCGGGCCACCCCCGCCTGTATTGCCGCCCGCCCAGCCAGGCGTGGTGCCGCCAGCCATCAGGCTGTTGTCCATGGCCATGACGTAAGCCTTGCTGCCGGCGACGCCCTCATCGGGAGCATCGTTGATCGCCCAGTAGTAGGCTCTGGTCCCACCGCCATCAACCCAACCAGTACCACCAGGGAAAGCATTCCATGACCACCAGATGGGTTTGTCGTCCCAATTGTAGTCCAGAACCGCGAGTGCGACCTTCGGCGGCGGCGGCGGCGGCGGCCCCGCGTACTGGATGACTTCCAGCTTGATGTTGTCCACGTAGATCGCGTTGTCTGCATCAAATCCGAACTGCAAGTACGGCTCGTGTTGATTTTGGTTGAAGGAGATGCCGGCGAAGCCGGTCGCGAGACCATTGGTGAAGGTCTGGTAGGTGGTGCCTTCGCCATAGAATCCGTCTTCGAACGTGCGGACGAAATGCATCCAGTTGCTTCCGGGATTATAGGCATAACCTTTCATGAGAATGCGCCCGGCGCCGTCCGGTCCCAGCCGGAATTGCAGTTCGCAGTTGGCGGTGGTCTGTCCAGGAAGCAGACCTTCCACGCGGGCGTCCCAACTCACGATATAGTCCGCCGGGTCCAGACTGTTGAATTCCGCCGGATCGCCGCTCCAACCCGCCACCCCGGTTCCGAACCCGGTGCCGCAGCCAGCCCCCTCAACGGAGTACCCCGTCGTGTCGAAGGTGTATTGGTAAACCAGAGGACCGTTGGCGGGGTCGAGCAGCGGGTCCTCATACCTGACCGTGTAGGTATAGGTCCCCTCCGGCGAAGGTGTGCCCCAATTGTAAAAGTATCCATAGCCCCAGCCAGGATTGAAATTGTCAAAATCGGTAAGTGCGATCTGATTTGTGCCCACGGGATCATGTTGAGCCTGGACTGCGGTGGTGAAGCCCACAGCACAAGCGCAGGCCAGCGCCAAACTGGTTACACTGGGTCGTTGGAGAGGTTTCTTGTTCATGGCGTTTCGTGGATGGTCGGTTCTTGGAGAGACATCCATCGGGAATGAACCAGCCGGAGCAATCTCATGGCCGATGACACACGTATCCACCTCTGGATGGTTGGTACCGCTTCGCGTCGTCTGGTCATGTGATCAAAACCGGGTTCGCACGATGGACGTGGTGCAATTTACTGATTCGTTCGCGGATTGGTAACTACCCGAACGGAGGGGGAGACCGGTGCCGAGGTGGGGGCGGAATTACGTTTCCCGGCGTGGATCGCACGGATGGCTTGCAGAATGGCTTGCAGCTCGGCTGACTTGGGCAGGTAGCCAGCGGCCCCGGCCCGTAACGCGCCGCACACCTCCTGCTCGGCCGCATCCACCGAGAACATCAGCACCCGCGCCCGAGGAAACTCCCGGCGCAACGCCATCAGCGTCTCGAACCCGCTCAATCCGGGCAACTGGCCATCCAGCAGCACCACATCTGGCTGGTGCTCGCGGAATAACCGGATGGCCTGCTCGCCGTGGTCCGCTTCCGCCACCACTCGCAAGTCCGGTTCGGCATTCAACGAATTAGCCAGCCCCAAGCGGACGAAGAAATGATCGTCCACCACAAGCAGGCGGATGGGAGTGGCGTTCCCGGCGCTCATCTTGATGATCCGCGACTCGCTCGTTGGCGGACCAACCGTGAGACTACATCACGCCGACCGGATTGATAACTGCCTGAACGGAGGGGGAAGCGCCGGTGGCCGTGAATCTCGGCGTAGCGGCGGGGCGGCAGACCGCCGCCGTTCTCCAGCGTGCTTCCAGCATCCTGCCGGAACATTACTTTGGAGCTTTGGAATGGAGTTTGTTCTGCGGGCAGGATGCCCCGCAGCACGTTCAGGCAGTTGCTCAGAGGGCGGCGCTCTAACGGCTCAGTACGTCAGCAAGTCCAGCAGGTTCAGCCCACGCGTTGTGAGTTCCCAGCGTCCGTTGCGCTGGGTGACGAGTTTGCCGCACGGGGCGCGGCGCTGCTCCGCGCCGTTGACGGAGAGCAGTTGGATTCTGGCCTTGCCCCGCAGCTCGGACGCCGCGCGCGGGATGACTTCATACGGCACGCCGCTGAAGTTCAACGTGAGTTCATAGCCCGCGATGCCTTCCCGCTCGGCCGTCGGGTTTGGCCGGACCAGCGCCCGGTAGCGTCGCACCCATGGGAAATCCTTCTCGCGCACTTGCACGCGGCACAGCGGAGTCTGCCCGCGCACGAACTGAAGCAAGCTGAAGCGCTCGCCTTGGGTGTATTCGCCGAAAAACACCGCGCGCGGGTCCAAGCCCAGAAAGTTCTGCCCGTTCCAACCGCCGTGGTCGTTGCGCTGGTCGGGGTAGGTCTTCTTGTACCAACTTGCGAAGCGTTCGTTGAGGAGCAAGTTCAGTTCAAAATGGAGATGGGCGCGGTCTTTCGAGATGCCTTCGCGGGTGTTGGCGCTGCGGCCCATGGTGCCGATGGGTTCGCCCCCCCGCACGGCCTGGCCGGGTTTCAAGTCGGCGCGGATTGCGCTGAGGTGCGCGTAGGTGGAATAGACCTCCAGCCCTTCAATGACGTGACGGAGGATGAGATAGCGCCCAAAATTCGAGAGCGACGGCTTGGCGTTGATGTAGGCGACGGTGCCGTCGGCGGTAGCAACGATGGCGTCGGTCGCTTCGCCCTGCCGATCGCGCTTGAGGCAGCGGATGTCGAGGCCCTCGTGCAACTGGTAGCCCTCCGAGCGCACGCAACCGAAAGTGCCGCTCGTCCAAGGCCGGCCCACGGTGCCGACGAAGAACCGCTCCTCGCCCCCTTTCTCGAAAAGGGCCTGATTGGCGGTGGGGAGTTGAAACGGTCGCAGAACAGCCGCCCCGGCAGGTGCTCCAAGCACCGCCAGACCCAGCATCCACAAGATGAGGCGCACGGTCACAGATTCCGCTTCTTGTTCTTCGCCGCGACGTTGTTCAACCCGCGCACGATCCGTTCAGACTCCTCGCGGGTGGCGTCCGGCGTGAAGACCAGAAACCCATCCGCGATGCGTTGCTTGATGAGCGGCGCGGCCAGCCAGCGCGCCTCGGCTTTGGTGATTCCGAACTGGCTGAAGATGACCATGCGGCGGCCCTTGTTCGCGGTGGTGTATTGCTCCAGCAGGAAAATGCCCCGGCGATCCACCTGAATCTGGATGGCAAATCCGCCCATGATGTCCAGCACCTTGGCGCCGGCGACATCGGCCTCCGTCAGGAAGGGATCCTTGGTGATGTGCAACAGCACGGGGCTTTCGCGATAAACCGGCACAGGGTCTTTCGCCTCCGTGCCGTCGGGACTCACTTCCAGGTGAATGCGGAGCGTGCTGAGTTGTTTCTTCTCGTTCTTCTCCTTCTGCTCGGCGGTCTGGCAACCCACGACGAGCGCCAGCACCGCGGCCAGCAGGAAATAGGTATTGAATCGGTCCGAACGAATCTTCATATTGCCGCCAGACAACCGCATCGAGACGGGGTTGTAAAGACGCATATATGAGCAAACAAACCAACAAGGAACAGAAGCGCAAGCGCCGCCAGCGTTACTTGAAGCGCAAAAAACTGGCCGCCAAGGCCGCCCGGCTAGCCAAGGCCGAGGCTGCCGCGCCCGCGCCCGCGCAGGCACCCGCTTGAGTTCCCAGCCGATCACTTGAAGCCGCCCGGGTTGGGCGGCTTTTTTTGCTTCTTGGCAGATTTCTGGGAATGGCGAATCAGTGATGGCGTGGCCTGGACTTGCGATGAAAACCCCGCGCCAGCGGATTGGACCTCGGGAGATTGAGTCTTCTCGCGGCAGGTCGCTGATACCATGCGGGAGCGCAGTTTGCTCCCACGCCGCTTTGGGCCGTGGCGAAGACCGGCCCTGTTACCAAGGCCGGCGTGAGGCGCTTCATCCACGGTCGCCAACCGCCGGAACGGCGGGGTGTGCCGCGCCTACCAGCGGGCGCGGGTGGTTTCCACCAACGCCTCGATCCGCGCCGAGATGCGGGCGGAGTCCGACGGCGAATAGTCCGTGGTGATCTTCAGGTAAGGCAGGCGCAAGTCCTCCTCGGCCAACTTGCGCACGAAGTGCGATTCGATGTCGTAAGTGAGACACGCCTGCCAGACCAACTCGATGACGCAGTGCGGGCGGAACTCCGCCGCCAGTTCGCGCAACACACGGAAGCGGTCGGGGTTCGGTGTCATCACCGAGCAGGGCAGGTGGTAGTACTTCCGCGCAATGGCGGCGAGCGGATCAGGAGCGCGCTCGTCCACGTCTTCGAGGATCGGCTTGAAGCCCGTGCAATTCTCCATGGCCACCACGACGGCGCCCGCGGCCTCGATCAACTCCAGCACACGCTCGGCGCCGTGGACCAGCGGGACGCCGGTCAAGAGCACGCGCACGGGTGCGTTGGTCCTGGCTGCCGGGGGGCGCTCTGCGGACTCACCTTCGCGGCTGCAAGGAGGGAGCAAGCGCAGCATCCGCTTGTATTGCTCCAAGTCGGCTTCGATGCCCGAGATGATGCTCTTGAATTCGATCAACTGCCGGCCGTTGAGCGGTGGCGGATCGTGCGCCATGAGTCCGGCCAACTGCCGGCGCAAGCCGCGCTCGCGGTTCATCAGGCCAATGGCCGCCCGCAGCTTCTCGTCGGTGATGCTGACGCGGAAGCGCTCTTCCAGGTGCGCCTTGAACTTCCGCACCTCGGCGGTCCAGCGCGCGAGCGCGTCGGCATCGTTCGCCTTCTGCGGGAGTTCCAGCACAAACATCGGCTTTGTCGCCCCGAGCAGCTCGAACATCTTCTTCTTGCCGTCGCAGGTCGTCTCCGCCACGACGAGGTCCGCCCAATTCAGGAACGGATTCTTGCCGGTGACGTGGTAGCCAAAGGTGGACTTGATGAGCGGGCAGACGTTGGCGGGGAGGATTTGTTCCGCCGCCGGAATGGTCGCCGCCGAACCGCCGCACAGGCACACCGGCACGCCGCCCGCCGCCAGGATGATTTCGCGCGGCGTAAACTCGCACATGATGCCCACGATGGGCCGGCCCGCCGCCTTCGCCGCTTCGGCGTAATCATAGCAACGGTCAATCATCCCCTCGAAGTGGACGAGCCCCTCGCGCAAGGCGTCCGGCACAGTCGCCGGCGGCGATGGCGTGGCGGCGGGAGTCGGCTCTCCTGGG
>CAZJTM010000173.1:0-13808 GCA_964548925.1 uncultured Verrucomicrobiota bacterium
TGACCCGCCGATTCACCTGATCAGTTGCCGGACCATTTGCTCCAGCCGGGCCAGCCGGGCCTTCAACTCCGCGTTCTCGGCTTCCAACTCCTGACTCCGCGCTTCCAGTTTTTGGTTCAACCCCTGAATCGCCGCCAGTGCCACGCCGTCGGCATCTACCGTGGCGATATGCTTGTCGTCCGCGCCCAGGCCGAACGCGGCATGGAAATCCTGCGCCATCGGTCCCACGTGCTCGGCATTCGGGGATTCCTTGAAGTTCCAGCGCGAGATCGGCAGAGCCGCCACTTTCGCCAGCACCTCCCGTGGCTCGACCGGCGCGAAGTTCTCCTTGGCGTTTCGGTCGCTGCTGGGCACGAAGGCCGTGGCATACAGAGTGCCGGAGCAGGTCAACCGCCGGTCCGCGTCGTTGATCAAGCGCACGTTGTAATCTTGGTTCGTGCCCACGCCGTAGTGGAAGTCCATGTAAGGCGTGCCATGCGACGTGGAATCGCCGAGTTCAATGTTACCCCCGCCGTCCAAGCCGAGGGCGCATGCATCCCAACTCAGGGTCGTCCCACTGGTCAGCCGCACGCCGCCCAGGGCGCGAATCACAAACTGGTTTGTGCGGGTCGAGGTCACGTCGGCATCGGTGCTGTCTCCCCACACGAAGCTCCCGGCGTGGTTGGCCTTGGCCCGGCGTCCGGCGGCGAAACTGTAGCTGCCGCCCGCCTGGTTGTCCGCGCCACCCGGGATGGTCGCCGCGTCGGCATTCCCCAAAATGGTATTGCCGCTGCCGCCACCGATCACCGCACCGTCCGCGTTGGTTTGAACCACGTTGCCCTCCCCACCTCCGATCACACTGACCCGGGCTTGAGGACGAATGCTGTTGCGGAATCCGCCGGCGATCACGCTGCTTTCCGCGTCGGCTTGGATCGTGTTGCCGAGCCCGCCGCCGATGGCGCCGTAGTTTGCCGAAACGCCATTGGTGAAGGGTTCATCGCGGAAGTTGCCGGTTCCGCCGCCGGCAATGGTGGCGCCCACGCTGCCGCTGCCGACAAAGTTGAGCGCCGAACCGCCCACGACGTTCACCGCATCGGGCGTTCGGGTGGGTTCCAGGCGCAAGGCGCGGCGGGCATTCGCGCGCAGTTCCAACGGTTGATCATCCGTGGTGCCCACAAAATGGCTCTCCGCCCTGGTCCCCGAGTTGCCGTCCGTCCGCCAGAATGTCTGGTTGAAGCTCTCGGGATTCACGTCCGCCGCGGTAAGAGTTCCGTCCTGGACCTTGGCGCTGGTGACCGCGTTGTTTTGAAGCTTGGGGTTCGTGACGGCGTTGTCCGCCAGGTGGACCGCGGCCACGGCGCCAGCCGCGAGTTGCGCGGCGGAAACAGGCTGGGTCGCCACGCGCGCGCCGTCCACCATCAGGCCGGCGCCGGAGGTCTCGAAACGCGCGCCGCCCGCGGCCCGCACCGCGAACTCATTGGTGCGCTGCGATGCGAAGTCAGCAGGCTGAGGATCGGCCCAGACGAAAGCGCCCGAATGGTTGGCCTGAGCGCTCGTGCCGGCCGCGAAACTGTCCGCGGCACGCACCACGTTGTAGCTGCCCCCGGGAATCACCGCGCGGGCAGCTCCTTCCATGACTTGGTTGTTTTGTCCGCCACCGATAACCGCCGCCAGGCCATTGCTGCTAATGGCGTTGGGCCCGCCACCGGCGATGGTGGCGCCATCGGCGCCGGACTCGATCCAGTTCCACGATCCGCCGCTGATGGTGGCGCCGTTCGCGACGACGAGGTTGTGAAGGCCGCCGGAAATGGTTGGATAGAGCGGACCGGGGGAGATGCTGTTGAAGTGGCCGCCGGAGATGGTGGCGCCCGTGGTGCGCGGGGCGATTTCGTTGAAGCTGCCGCCAGCGATGGTGGCGGTCACGGCATTGCTGGCCACGCGGTTGAAGGAACCGCCGGCGATGGTGGCAGCCGTGGCGGCTTGCAGGACCTGGTTGCTGAGGCCGCCCGCAATCGTGGCGTAGAGCGAATTCGTGCCGATTTGGTTCTGGGCGCCACCGCTCACCGTGGCCGCCTGCGAAGCCGCTCCCACGGAGTTCTTCAAACCGCCGCCAATGGTGGCATGCTTCGCTTCCGAACCGAGGCGATGACTTTCCCCGCCGCTGATGGTGGCGGCGTCGGCGTTGGTGTAAACAATGTTCTCGAACCCCCCGCCAATCGTTGCATCGTTCGCCAACCAGTGAATCTCGTTGAACATGCCGCCCCCGATCGTCGAGCTGGATGCACTGCTCCAGATCCGGTTTACATAGCCGCCTCCAATAGTGGCGGAGGCTGAGGTTTCCTTGATCGAGTTGCCATGCCCTCCGCCGATCGCGGCGTTGACGCTGCCGGCAGCGATGCGATTGTGCTTTCCCCCGGAAACCGTGCCAAAGTTGGCGGCCACCGAGTTCGTGGCGGCATCGCCCCCGTAGCGGTACGCGCCTCCGCCGCCGATGGTGGCCCCCACCGTGCCGGCGGCGACCTCATTGACCCAGGCCCCTCCGATCAGGTTGGGAATCCCATTCGTCCCCGGTTCGAGGCGCAGCGCCCGGCTCTGGCTGACTTTCAATTCGAGCGGTTGGTTGTCACGGGTGCCGAGAAACTGCGCGCCCGCGGTTGTTTCGGCATTGCCGCCCAGCAGCCACACCTGATTTGTCCGCGCCACGTTGGCCGCCAACCGCGCGTCCGCCACCGTGCCGCTGCTCAGTTGCTCGGCGTTCAAACCGGTCAACCCCGCGCCGTTGCCCGTGAAACTATTCGCGGCGTTGTTGAAGACCACCCCGCCACTGTAAGTGCCACCGAGGTTCGCGCCGGGCAGGGTGCCGGCGAGTTGGCTCGCCGGCAACGTGCCGCTAAGCTGACCAGCCGTGACCGCGTAAGGCGTGGCGGTGAGTTTCTGGCGCGGACTCAGCGTCGTGAACACCCCCGGGCCGTTTGTGCGCACCGCGATTTCCAGCCAGCGGCCCGCTCCCGGAAAATTCGCGCCAAAGTCCAGCGCGACCGTGAAAAGCCCGCCAGACACTCTGACCGCCGTGTTCGTCAGAGCGGGGCCGACCTGGCCTCCGCCCGCCTCGGCATCGCTGAGGACGAAGCGGAAGTCGTAGCAGCCATCGGCCGCTGTTCCGGTGGCGGCGAGCTTGCCCTGATACACGAAGGCCGTGCCCTGGGCGGGAGTGGAGAGTGGCACGTAGAGGACAGCGAGCAGAGCGGACACACAAGCAAGGCGGCGGACTCGGGCTTGGCGCCGTTCTTGAGGTCCAACGCGTATTTGTGAAGGGGCGCGTAAGGGGACACCGGTTGCAGATCGAGCGCAACCGGCAGGAACTCGATGCGCTCGCGATCCGTGAACTGTTGCAGGGCCTGGAGTATGGCGTCCGGGTTCACGATGGCGCTTACGGTTGGGAGCGATTGTCGGCGGGCGGCGGGGCAATTCAAGAACAGACTGACGCCGCGGACGGGATTTCGGCGGCTGAGTTTCAAGAGTTCCAGGCGCGAGATTACTATGGGGAAAGTGCTCTCCCGAGTCAGGTCTTCAAGCGGGTGGAGTGGCAAGAAACCCTTGCTGACTGCGATTTGACAACCGCGGCCACGGTCGCACGCCGCTCCAAGTCCTGGCGCGTTTCAGATTGCCTCCCTGTCTCAATAAGCGTTGATCGTGCCCTGCGAACTCAACGACATCCATCGCCCCCCGCCGATGTATTGCAACTCGATGGCTGCGCCTTCCTCCCCGGTCAGCCATCCCGAACCGGGAGTGGTCGTCCCGGAAGACGTGTGAATCTGCCCACCGCTCGCCACCGCCACGAACTTCGTTCCATCCGCCGAGCAGGCCACTCCGCTCCAATTGCGAACCGATTCGCGGCGCACCCACGTCGCCCCGTAGTCGGTGGAAACACTGAGTTGCGAATTGGCGTTGGCGGCCAGGAGCACGCGTCCATCGGCGGACGAAGCGAGGTGCCGGAATCGCCCCAGGGTGGGGTGTGCATGCCAGGTCAGCCCGTTATTCATGGAGGTAAAAAGATCCGCCGCGGCGTAGGCCGCCGTCTGACCATCGGCGCCGGTGGCGACGGTCAACGTCGAGTTGTCGCTACTCCGGAGCTCCCAACTGTGCCCTGAACTCGTCGAGGCAAAGACGCCAAGTGCGTATCCCGGTATTCCCGAGGTTTCAGCCGCGGCGAACAAACAGGTGCCATCGGCTGAGGAAACCACGGTGTTCCACCGGTTGGTAAAACCATAGCCGTACCAAAAAACGCCGGAATCGGTGGAAGTGTAGAGGCGGGTGTTCCATCCCGTGGCCACCAGTTTCGTCCCGTCCGCGGAGGAAGCAATGCTGGTCCATTGCGCGGGAAAGCCGCGTTCGGTCCAAGACACCCCGGAATTGGCCGAAACATAGATGGCACCGCCCATCACAACGGCGGCCAGTTTCGCCCCGTTTTGAGATGAGGCGACGCTGGTCCAGGATCTCGTGATTCCGCGGGCGGTCCAGGTAACGCCGGCGTTGGTCGAAGTGTAGATTTCGCCGTCGTAAACGGTGGCGACCAGTTTGCTGCCGTCTGCCGACGACGCCACGGCACTCCAATTCCGGTTGCTCTCACGTGCCACCCACACGCTACCCAGCGCGCCAAGCTCCTTAAGTGACACCACCTGGCCGGCATTCTGCACCACGGTCCAGCCCCCCTCGCCGCCTCCGGAAACGCGCACGATGTCGCCCACCGCGGGCGAGGATGGCAGCGTGAAGGAAACCCGGCTGCCGCTGTTGGCCAGATATCCCCTGTTCGGCTGCATCAGGCGAGAGGAAGCGAAGTTGGTTTCTTCCTGCCAGGGCACGGCGCCGCGCCCTGCAAACGATGTGGCCGTGACGTCGCCCGCCACGTGGAGCGACGACTTCGGCGCGTTGGTGCCGATGCCTACATTGCCGCCCGCCGCATTGAGAACCAGGTCGCCGTAACTGATCCCCGAGGCCCGGATGCCCTGCAGATACGCATAGCTGTTGCTGACCGCGCCGACGCCCAGCCACAGGGCCGCGTAGCCGCCGCCTTCATGGTTTTGTCCAATGAGCGCCGAGGCCGGTCCGGACGGGGAGGCCACGTGCAGACTCATCAGGGGATTGGTGGTGCCGATCCCGACTCGCGCCGCCAAAGCCCTCGATCAAATGACGCCGCCCACCGGCGATGGTGCTGAAGTCGCCCGTGATCCGATGGCCCTGCCCGGAATCCCCGCCGCCCCCAATTCTCGCCGCCACCACCCCGGACGCCACGGCGTTGGCGGGCGCTCCACCCAACATGTTGGGCAGAATCCCGAAGACATTGCTGGCGTATTCCAACCGCAAGGCGCGTGTTGCGTTGACCTTTAGCTCCCGTGGTTGATTGTCTGTCGTGCCCAGGAAATGCGAGCCCGGCGTCGTACCCGCACGGCCACCAATTCCGTGGTTGTCTCATGGCCGTTGACCGGCGCGGAGGGCTGGGTCTTGCAAGCCACCAACGCGCTGACAGGCTTGGCCGGGCCCTGGCCAATTATTCCGCCACCCTATCAAACCAACGGCTCGAATCTTCAATTCCTCGAACCCGCGCTGGCGGGCCACAAGTTTTATCGTTTGTTCAAACCTTAAGCACACCCCACAGCCATGTTGAAATCCTCCTTTGTTCGTCGCAACACCACTCCGTTCAACCCCGTGCCGAACACAACTGGCTGGAAGCCTGTCCTACGGCATGGAGACCGCTTGGACAACCGTATCCGCTCACTGCGCCATGAAGCGATAAAAGCGCATTGGCGTTTGGGGCGGGGGAAGATCGCGGAAGTCAAGCATGCCAAGGACATCGGCCTGGCCCGAGGTCAGATCGTGCCAGTCGGATGAGGCGGCGCTGTCGGCGTATTGAATGACGTAGCGTGCGGAGGGCAGGCCGTAGAGGCGCAACCGTATGCCGTCATCGAAGGCGATGTCCAGCCGCATGCGGGAGGCGAGGATGAAACTGAATCCCTCGGCGTAGCGGTGGCCCAAGGTGATGGTGCCGTCGTTATCGTAGTGTCGGGTGGGCGTCCAGAGGTCATCCGCGTCCGCCATGAAAACGTCTTCGAGCAGGTTTGTCAGGGATTCCTGTCCGGCACGGACGCCCTCCGCGTTGGGCCATTGGGGGAGGATGCGTCCATACACGAAGGGAAGGCGTGGATGCCCGAATCCTTGGCGCAGGGTTGTGACCAGCCGCCAGAGGTTCGAGCCGTAGGCCGCCGCGGTTTCCACACCTGCCAAGGCGTCGCTTTCTCCCTGCGTCCAGAACACCCCGGCAATTTGACCGGTGCAACCAACCTCAATTTGCAGCGCCGCCAGCGCGTTGGACAGACAACGGTGCATGTCCGCGTAGAGCGGGCCTGGCAGGGTCGGGTTCCAAGAGTAGGAGAGGGTGGTGGCGCCGACGGCGTACTTGAAGACGGCCACTGGATTCCCTGCATAGAACCGCGTCGAGATGAGCCCGGCGGCGGAGAGTTCCGGCCCGAAGCTCCCTTCGGAGTTGGTATGGCCACAATCGGCGTAACCCGGCCCGGTGGGAGGCTGGTAGGTGACCCAGTGAACGGCTGAGGTCGGCCGGTCTTGCGTGCGGGCGTTGTAGAACAGGACATTGGTCTGCGCCGCGAGCAACTCGGGGGGCAGAAATCCGGTGTCGGTACCACTGTTAATCGCGATGGATTGGCCGGCGAAGATGAAGACTGGGACCTCCGCGCTTCGTGCTGATGGACTGGTGGCCAGGAGCAGGGCGAAACAGCCGACGGCAAATCGCGCCGGACCCAAAGGCCACCCTGAGTTTCGGCTCAACCGCCCGCCAGTTGCAACCGGGACCGACCGCTGGTTCTCCTCGGGCCGACAGGCTGGTTCAGCCCGCAAGCTCCTGCCCGCGACGATGGACGCACGCCCACCATCTTCCCGCCGTGGGTTCGACATGGCTTTCCTCTCTCACGAGGCTTGGCCCTGTCGCGGGGATGACTACTCTCTCAAAGGTCCGTGCCGACGAAACGGGGCGCACTTACTTGCGTCCCGTATCGGGCACATGGATACCCTTGAGAGAACGCTTTCGGCACGCCCCTGTCGGGGCGTGCTTCCAGCGCCGTCTCTCAATGCGAAATTTCCATGTTTCGATACGGACAGCAGCCGAAGCTACGCTAAATGTTCTGGTTGTTCGTGTTTACATCTTCATTTCGGACAGCCGGGGTCTAGGGGAAAACCGGCGCAATTGCAAGCCCTCGAAAACCAGCCAGACTCATTTGTGTCTGGCCGGAAACGCGTGTTTTTCAGAGCGGCCAACGCGCCGGCGGCGGACGGCGGACGAACGGTGGCTGATTTTGCTGCCCCAGCCCGTTCCAAGGACTGAGATGCTCCGGGGCCACTGACACCTCTCCCGTCGGACTGGACGGACGGGATCGCGGGTTGGCTTCGGGGCCGGGGCGAGGGTGTGGATGAGGGCTTCGCGGGCGGGACGGGGCGGTTTAGGGTCGGGAGCGTCAGGTTGGGTTTGAGGACGTAGGTTTTCATGAAGGTTGGTTTTGATGTTTTGGTGAATACTGGGACCGACGTTCGGAGTGTGGCGCCGGGAGGCGTCGCCCTTCAACCCAACATGACATCTAACCGCCGCCCCGCTGGGCAGGCGGACGGTTCAGGTAATTTGTCAGCGATTGTTGCAATTGACCGGGCTTTCTCGGCGGCGGCCGCTGGGCTTGGGCGTTGGGCGCAATACCGTAACGCGACTTGAACGGATGAAGAAACGTAAGCGCATTCTGCTCGCCGGACTCGTCCTTCTCGTTGCTGGCGGAATTGCGACTTGGCTCGCCATCCGCCCGCGCGACCCGATCTTTCGCGGGAAGCCAGAAAGTTACTGGATTGAACATCTTTCCTACGGCGACGAAGAGCCGGTCAGCCAGTGGCGCGAGTTCGGCCCGGACGGGGTGGGCGTTCTCGTGCGAGCGTTGGACGGAGCAAGCCGGCCGGGGGACAGGCTCTATCGCACGGCTTATCGGAAACTCGGACGCATAGTGCCCGATGCCGCGATGCGCTTGCTCCCGGCACCGAGAATGGATTTGACCCGGCGCACCCGCATGAATGTGGTTCAGCTCCTGTCCAGACTGAGCAAGGACGCCAAGGCGGCTACGCCGGCGATGGCGCGGGCACTCAACGATGAAGATCACGCAGTGCGGCAGCTCGCCATCACGTTCTTCACGCAGGGCGAGGACGAGCATTGTTTGCTGAATCAGATGGAGTCGGGGGCAAGGAAAGACCTGCTACCGGCATTCATTCGCGCCATGCAGGACCCCAACGCGGGAGTGAGGAACAACGCGGCCATTGCGCTGAGGTACTATTCAGACCAAGCGCAGATCGTTGTTCCAGTCCTTGTCAAAGCCCAGGAGGACCCGGTCCCGAAAGTTCGCCAGTTGGCGGCCGACGCGTTGAAGAGAATTGACCCTGCCGCAGCAGCGAAAGCAGAGGCGAGATGAATCTGCAGACTTGGCCCAACAAAATCACTGGACCGAACGCGGGCGGGCGATATCACGTTCCAATGCCAACGCCACTGGCCGCCCGCGTCGCTGAGCTCACGGTCGTGGCGCCGGGGGCGATCCTACAGCCCGCCGCCCCGCCCATGAATAACTTCGGATAACCTATATTGGACGTTAGCCCACTTCGCACACCATGAGAGCATTCATCGTTTTTCTTCTATCGTGCGCGTCGGTTCTCGGCGCGGACTCCAACGTTCGGGTTTTCACTACCGCAAAGACCAACGCGGAGACCGCGAGCATTATAACCAAGGAGTTCTACACCAGAGACGGCCAGACCAATTTGGTGCGTCACACCAAGACGAAGGCTGGAGTTGTTTAGATTCGGATTCACCGGTTCTATCACGCGGGAGCATTGGTTGGCGATTATGTTGCCATGCCGGATTCTTCAGGTCTTACGACAGAGGCAGGCACTCCGTATTCCGTAAGCTTGGAGTGTAACGCCTCTCGCAATCCGAAGTCGGTAGTTATTGGCACGAAGGACGGCGTCATTCTGGATGCGTTCAGTTACACCAACGGCGTATTCTCTCCTGTCGAGAGTTCGACTCTCGCCAAAGCCAACGCGGCAGGTTCGCAGACGCGAGCAGTGATGGAGGACTTGAGTGAGAGGAGCAAGACACGATGACGTGGGCTAACATCCCAAAGGAATGTAGAGAACGCGGGGGCGAGCCGAGCCCGAGAGGTGGATGTCGTCGGTGAGGTTGCTGAAGTCTGAATCCGCCCCCGCGTTCTTTACATTCCCGGGTTGAACGCAGCCGCGGTCAAAGGTTCGTGGGGCCGTCCCCCGCGCGCTTTGCGGAAAGTCTCCCGCCCCCGCCCGCCGGGGTCACGGTCCCCATCGGCTTTTCCACCCCCGCGCCGACGGCCCCCACCCCGCAGACACAGCACCTTCGCCAACTGCGCCAAGCGTTCCGCGATGAGGGTCTGGCTGCGGCTGCCGTGCAAGTCATAGAACTGCCTCACCGGCGCCGCTTTGGCCTTTTGCACCGCGCCCAGGCTCGGCACTGGCGCAGGAACGCGGTGGCCAACGGTCGCCAGCAGGCAGTGCCTGCACCGCACCGCGGCTGCGGCGCGAAGCGCATTGGGTCAAGGCTCCGCCTTGTTTTGAGAGGGCGATCAGGCGGTTGCACCGGGCGGTGCCGCTCGTCCCAGCAATTCTCACCATAAACCCGAGAGGGCCGCCGGGTGAGGTCACCCGGCGGAGATGGACACCGTCAAAATGAGAAGTGCTGGTTTTGGGTTTCCCGCGGGCTTGACCCGGCGACGGCAATATAGAAGAGTCGTCATGCAATAGGGACGCCCTCTGGAGTAGTCGTCAGAGGGCCAAGCCCCGCCCGACGGGCCGGTCGGTAAGCTCAAAGTCGTCGAAGCGACGGGTCGTTCGCAGACCTGGCCCGCCGGGGCGGGAAAAGGTCAAACCGGATACAAACATGCGACCCGCAGGTCAACCCGATCCGGCGCCGCCTTTGGCGCGGCGGCGAAGTTGTTCCCCGTTGGGGCGGCGGGGAAACCCCGGTGGCCCACCGCCACAACCCTGAACAACTTCGGATCACCTATATTGGTCGTTGGGCACAGTATGCGTAAACCAGCCATCGTTGTGCTTCTCTTAGGGGGCGTTTTGGGGATTCTTGTGGTGTTGCTCGCCAGTTGGTCGGGACCGCGTCCGCCGGTTTTGGTGGTGACTTTTCAAGGGCACACGAATCTGCACGACGGGTCCAGAGCGGTTGCCTTGTGCCTGTCCAATTGCACGAGGCGGGTGGTGGACCGCCAATCGAATTATGAACTCGTTTTCCGAAATCAGGGCGAGTATTCGACTGCGCCAGCCAATTTCTCCAGGAATCGCCTCCTTTCGGCGGGGGAGGCTGAGATGCTGGTAATACCGGTGCCACCAGGATCCGGTTCTTGGTGTGCGCGGTTCGTGTTCCGCCACATTCCCGGCGGACTAGAGGAGAGGCTTATTCGTCTTCAGCGCAGGGCTGAAGACTGGGGACTGCCGATCCGTTACCGTGAGAACATGTACCCTGTAGAAAGCGCGTGGATGGAGCGGTGAACTGGCCCAACAGGCGGCTGCACTGGGCGGTGCCGCTCGAAAATGCCAAGCGCCCGCGGCGCGTGGACAAGGAAGCGTGGGCCAGCCCATATCCGAGACGGCTCCCCATTGAACCTCGATTTGTGGCGGGACAATTCCATGTTGCCCATGCAACACGGAATTGTCCGCCTGCGACTCAAAGCCCGGTCGGATGGTCCAGGAAGACCCACGGCACGCCAAACCGGCGCGACAGATGCGCGGCCAGCGTCTTCACGCCAAACGTCTCGGTCGCGTAATGCCCGCCGTAGCAGACGTTCAGCCCCAACTCCTCCGCCAAGCCGTAAGTCCAGTGCGCTCCCTCGCCGGTGACGAACGTGTCCAGCCCAGCCTCGGCCGCCTGCCGCAACTCGTTGCCCGCCCCGCCGGTGACGATGCCGATGCGCCGGCACAGGACCGGTCCACCGGGCGCGAGCTTGACCGGCCCACCCAAGGCGACTTCCAACCGGCGGACCAGTTCCGCGCGCGGGAGGCTGGTTCTGGCCTCGACTCCAACCGGTTGGCCCTTGCACTCGAGGAACGGCCGGCGCGGCTTCAGACCCAGCGCGGCGCAGAGCCTGGCGTTGTTGCCAAACTTCGGATGGACATCCAGAGGCAGGTGGGAACTGTAAACCGCCAGGTCATTTTCCAGCAGCAGCCGCAGCAGTTCAAAACTCCGCCCCGTCCACGGCTGGCGCGGCGACCAGAACAGGCCGTGATGCACCAGCAGCAGGTCGGCCTCGGCGGCGATGGCGCGTTTCACCGTGGTCGTGGTGGCGTCCACCGCCGCCACGATGCGGGTGACTTTCCCACGGTTCTCCACCTGCAAGCCATTGAAGGCTCCGTCGTAGTCCGTGATCGCCGCCGTGCGCAACAACCGGTCACAATAGCGCGTGATTTGCGCGAGAGATGCCTTTGCCATGCGGGCATGGAAACAGCCGGACGCTACGCTGCCAAGTGGATTTCGCCGCGTTTGGCGTTGATTCCCGCCCGCCACGGAATACGCTGAGCCGACCCGCCGGCATTGCGGCGGCACGGCAACGACGAGATTGCGCATGAAAGTGGTCATTCTATGCGGTGGCAAGGGCACCCGGCTGCGGGAGGAAACGGAGTTTCGTCCCAAGCCGATGGCGCCCATCGGCACGCAACCCATCCTCTGGCACATCATGAAGTACTACGCCCATTTCGGGCACAACGACTTTGTTCTGTGCCTCGGCTACAAGGGCGGGATGATCAAGGACTACTTCCGCAATTACCTCTGGAACACTTGTGACGTGACGCTCTCGCTGGGGCGACGGCCCAAGCTCCAGTTCCACGATCGCCACACCGAGGAGGATTGGAAAGTCACCCTCGCCGACACGGGCGAAAACTCGATGACCGGCTACCGGCTGCGGCTCGTCCAACGCTACATCCCGAAAGGCGAGACGTTCCTGTTCACTTACGGCGACGGCCTGTCGAACATTGACATCAACGCCTCGATCAAGGAGCACCGGCGCTCCGGCAAGACCTGCACCATCTCGGCGGTGCATCCCTCCGGGCGCTTTGGCGCGCTCATCGTCGAACCCGACGGCGGCATCCACGAGTTTGCCGAGAAGCCGCAGATGGAGCGCGCTTACGTGAACGGTGGCTTCATGGTGTGCGATTACCGCGTGTTCAACCATCTGCCCGACGACCCGTCCGTGATGTTCGAGCGCGAGCCGATCAGCAGCATGGTGCGCGCGGGGCAGCTTCACTCGTATCGGCACGAGGGCTTCTGGCAGCCGATGGACACCTACCAGGAAATGCAGTATTTGAACAAGCTGTGGAACGAAGGCAAGGCACCGTGGAAAGTCTGGTGAAACAAACCCGCATGACTCGGGAAACAAGAGCGGCAACGTCCAAAGGCTTGTTCGGCGGCGTTTATGCAGGCAGCAGGGTATTCATCACGGGCCATACCGGATTCAAAGGCGCTTGGCTGAGCGAGTGGTTGCTGGACTTGGGCGCGGAAGTCACGGGTTTCAGCCTCGCGCCGCCTACACAGCCTTCTCTGTTCGAGCAAGTCGGCTTGGAGCAACGGCTGAAGCACATTCACGGTGATATCCGCCACGGAGAAGCCCTGGCCCGGGCCGTGCAGGCCGCCCAGCCGGATTTCATCTTTCATCTCGCCGCCCAACCCCTCGTTCGCGAATCCTATCGCTCACCGGTCGAAACTTACGAGACGAACGTCCTCGGCACGATCCACCTCCTGGCAGCCGCCCGCGCCCTGAAGAAACCGTGCGCCGTGATCTGCGTCACGACCGACAAGTGCTACGAGAATCGCGAGTGGGTGCATGGTTATCGCGAGGAAGACCCGCTCGGCGGCCACGATCCCTACAGCTCCAGCAAGGCGGCCGCGGAGATTGCCATCGCAGCGTGGCGGCGCTCGTTCTTCCAAGGCCATCCCGTGAAGGTGGCCAGCGTCCGCGCCGGCAACGTCATTGGCGGCGGGGATTGGGCGGCGGATCGCATCGTGCCGGATTGCATCCGCGCCTTGCAGCAGCGGCAGCCGATTCCCGTGCGGAACAAGCGCGCCACGCGCCCGTGGCAGCATGTGCTGGAACCCTTGAGCGGCTATCTCTGGCTGGCCGCGTTGATGGTCAGGCCGGGGTTGGGCCGCACGCCCCCCGACGCGCTATGCGCCGCGTTCAACTTCGGCCCCGGCCACGACGCGAACCGCTCTGTCGCCGAACTGGTCGAGGAAGTCCTGAAGCACTGGCCTGGTCGCTGGGAGGATCGCAGCGACCCCAACGCGGTGCATGAGGCGGGCCTGCTGCAACTCGCCACCGACAAGGCCCACGCATTGCTCGGCTGGTCGCCGGCTTGGACGTTCGCGGAAGCCGTGCAAGAAACCGTGGCTTGGTATCGTGCCCCCCAAGCCTCCCCCGCCACGCTGCATCGGCTGGGTTTGAAACAGATTCGGGATTACTCGCAGGCCGCGCGCCGCGCCGCGCTCTCCTGGGCCATCGCCTGAACCGGATCTATGCAACCGGAAAGACCTTCGCCCTCACCCCGGCCTTCTCCCCCGGGGAGAGGGAGAACACTCTGGAACGCTGGAGAAGGTTCACCGTCTAGGGACTTTGCCCATCGCGGCCATTGCTGCCCCCTTTCCATGAGCCGGGACTCCAAGGCGGCGCTGAAGACGCACGCACTCCAAACGCTTCGCGAGACACCGGGCC
>CAZJTM010000174.1:0-13784 GCA_964548925.1 uncultured Verrucomicrobiota bacterium
CTCCTTCGAGATTACCTGTCCTGAGCCGGTGCTGGCGGAGTTCTCGGGTTCGGACCTGCTGCTGAACATCGGCAGCCGCGCGGCCAACCGGCTGGAGATTGACACCACGGATGGCTCGGAAACCTTCATCGTGAAGCACACGGGTGGCAACGCCGGCGATGAAACGGTCGAAGTCCAGTGGGGCAATTGGAAGCAGACCTTCGAGCATGTCGGGCGCGTGGTGGTGCAGGATGCCGGTCAGGGCAACGACTACCTGGACTTCCGCGGTGTGCTGTCCGAAGTGGAAGTGCATGGCGGCGCGGGCAACGACACCATCTTCTTGGGCGACGGCAACAACTCGGAGGCTTACGGCGATGACGGCAACGACACGATCACCGCCAGCAGCAACAGCGGCGTGACGGGCGTGATCATCTACGGCGGCGCGGGCAACGACACGTTGACCGCCGGCCCCAGCGCCATCAAGATTTACGGCGGCGCGGGCAACGACACCATCACCGGCAGCCCTGAGAACGATGAGCTTTACGGCGACGACGGCACCGGCACGAGCGCGGACGGCAATGATATCATTTACGCTTTGGCGGGCGATGATCTCATTCGCGGCGGGTTGGGGAACGACACACTGGAAGGTGGTGATGGTAACGACTGGATTCGCGGGGATGGCGGTAACGACATCCTGCGGGGAGGCGTCGGAGATGACGTTCTGGATGGTGGCGACGGAGACGACAAACTATACGGCAGCGCAGGGAACGATCTGTTGTTGGGCGGCCCGGGAAGTGATTGGGCGAACGGGCACGGCGGCATTGATCTCCTGATCGGCGACGACGATCCGGCGATCCCGATTACGATCAATGGCTTTGCCATCAACGCAGCCAACCTGGCCAACATCCGCGCGGCGATTGCGGCCATTCCGACCGCCGGCATCACGGTTCGCAACATTCCCGGCGGCAGCAGCACTGCCAAGGGCAACGACATCCTGATCGGCGGCGGCAACGTGGACGTGCTGTTCGGCGGTCCGGGCAACGACTTCCTCTACGGCGGCAATTTCTTGAACAACGGCGATACCACCGTCATCGAAGAGGACCATAACGACTTCTTTGATGGCGGCCCGGGTGATGACGTGATCTTTGGTGACGATTCGATGGGCCGGACCGGCGATCGCGACACGGGCATCGCCATTCAGTCGGCCATCTTCTTCGATCTGAACAAGAACGGGGTCAAGGACGCGGATGAACTGGGCTTTGGCGGTGTCACCGTCACACTCTACCGCAACGACGGATTGCTGATTGGCTCGACCAAGACCGAGGTGGACGGCTCGTTCAAGTTCACCGGCCTTGACCCGGATCGTTACTACATGACCTTCAGTCCGGTGGCGGGCATGAACTTCATCGCGCAGTTCGGCGGCGGAGCCACCACGGCGGAGGCCGCGGGGAATGACAGCGACGTGCCGGCGACCGGGCCGCTGGCGGGGCGCACCCCGGACTTCCAGCTCACCTTTGACGAAACCGAGAAGAACGTGACGGCCGGCTACGAAGGCGACCCACTGGTGTCCGTCAACAATGTGACGGTGACGGAGGGCAACACCGGCCAGACCCTCGCCACCTTCACGATCACGCTCTCGGGTCCGCAGCGCACCACCGTGACGATTGATTACCGCACGGAAGACGGCAATGACGCCCTCCATCCGGAGCGCAACGCCACCGCCGCCTCGGGCGATTACCTTCCCGTGTCCGGCAAATTGACCTTCGGCCCGGGTGAAACCAGCAAGACCATCACCGTCGCCGTCCTGGGCGATGTGATGTATGAGGAACACCAGCAGTTCCGGCTGATCCTCTCCAATCCATCCGCCGGCGTGAAGTTGCCGACGATGCCGCAGACCACCGCCTTGGTGACGATCATCAACGATGATCCCATCCCGACGATCTCTGCGGGGGATTATGTTCCGCCCTCGACGTTGCTGCCCAACGGCACCCGCGTCTATACCGTTCCTGAAAATACCGTCGCCGAGTTCTTGATCTCCCTCTCGAATCCGAGCGAGTACGCGATCACCGTGTGGTATTTGGTGGATTCGGCCTATGCCTGCGGATGCGATCCCGATCCGGCGAATCCTTGGCCGCTGTATCCGGACGGCGATTATGTCCAGCCCGCCCCGGCCATGCTGACCTTCCAGCCGGGCGAGATGTACAAGACCGTCAAGGTTCAACTCCGCCAGGATACCTTGGACGAGCCGGATGAGAGCTTCTACGTGGAGTTGTTCAACTCGACCTATGCCAAGATCGGTGATGCGCGCGGCTACGGCATCATTCCCGACGACGACGCCCCGGTGAGCGTTTCCATTCACGAGCCGGGCCTGCCGTCCTCTTTCTCCACCAGCCAGTTCGAGGGCGTGGCCGGTTACACGAATGTGACCTTGGAAGTCACGCTGTCGAAAGTTAGCGGCAAGAAGGTTACGGTCACCTATGCGACCTCGCCCGGGACGGCGGTTGAGGAAGTGTACTCGCAAGACGCTGGGAACGGACCAGATTACGGGGCGCTGGATGGCACCCTCATCTTCCTGCCCGGGCAGACCACAAAGTTCATCACCCTGAAAGTCTTTGGCGATACCCGGCCCGAGCCGGATGAACTTTTCTTTGTCAACCTGCTGAGCGCGGAGAATGCCGACATTGCCGCCAACCCGGCCATTGAGAGCAATCACTTCACCGTGGAGATTTTGGATGACGACGGAGCAATGGCCACCGACGTGGGACCGTGGAGCGTCTTCTTCGGAGAGACAAACTACACAGTGCAGGAGCCTTCCAGTGGATTTACCTACGCCGAGATCACCCTTTACCGCACGCCGGGCAGTTCTCAGCCGGTGGCCGTCTTCTACACCACCAACGGCACGGCAACGGCGGGATCAGACTACGGGGCGGTCTTCCGGCAATTGGTGTATTTCGCGGGCAATGAGGTCCGTAAGACCGTGCTCATTCCGATTTACAGCGACGGCGTGTCCGAGGGCGATGAGACGGTAATCCTGTCGCTGCGGAATCCCACGGGTGGTCCGGTGCGCGCGTCGCCCGACACGGCGGTCCTGACCATTCGTGATGCCGACCTGCCGGTCGCTTCGGTGTACTCGCCGCTGCTGGGCATCTTCTTCGATCCCGTCACAAGCCTCTTTACGATCGTGCGGGGTGTGAACGAAGGCACAGGTGCTGGCACGACGACGGCCACGTTCACCATCAACCTCGACAAACCCGCGCCGCCCGGTGGCACGTTTGTGGATTGGACCACGGTGAGCTCCTCGGCCCGGGCCGGGCAGGATTTCACGGCCGCATCGGGCACGGCGTTCATTGCCGCTGGCCTGACCTCGACCACCTTCAATGTTACCATCACAAGGGACGCCCTGCCGGAAGTCACAGAGAACTTCGGCGTCCGGCTCAGCAACCCGGTGCGTGCCACCCTGGCGGAGCGGGCTTACATCGCCGCGTGCTCAATCTACGACGATGATCTTTACCCGATCGAAGGCACAGTGTTCTACGACAACAACGGCAACGGTTTCCTGGATATTGGCGAGCGTGGCATTGAGAATGTCTCGGTGAAACTGACCTGGATGCAAGGCGGCATCCACCAAACCGTCACGGTGAAGACCGACGCCGACGGAAAATACACCGCCAACGTGGCCCTCGGGCCGGTGACAGTGGCGGTGGACGGGACGACCGTGAAGTCCCCGTTCCAGAAGAGCGCAGGGCTGCTCTCGCTGTTGCTCTGGTCCGGGGAGTATTCGACGACCACGGACAACGAAGTCCAGACCGAGCAGTTCACCGGCATTGTCGGCATCTCACCGTTCGGCCCGGTGGGCTACAAGAACAGCTTCAGCCTCTCGCTGCCGCAGGCAACCAAGGAGGTCGGGCGTGGCGGCACGGATGACACGATCTTCGGCGGGCCGGGCAACGACCGGATTGACGCCGGAGCGGGTGACGACCACGTGATTGGTGGCCATTGGCAGACCGCCACCGACACCAACATGCCGGTCAACAAGAATGCCTACAACGCGTTTGTCGTGGTGGTGACCAGCAGTACGAATTTGCAGGCGGTCTATGGCCTGCCGGCGGGAACGACGCTCCATCCCATATATGACAGTGGTCCGATCTTCTCGGTAACGCCTGAGTTGTTCCCCGGTGTGATCAGCGGTGAAATCTGGCTCGACAACAACTTAAACAACATCCAGGGCGCCGGTGACGTGCTCTTCACGCAAGGTGTCCTCGTCACGCTCCTCGACTCCGCCGGCAACCCGGTGAACGCCGTGTTCACCACGACAGGCACGTATTCCTTCACCAACCTGTACGTGGATGTCGGGAATCCCGCCGCGCAGAGCAAGTACGTCGTGCAGTTTGAACTGCCGCAGGGCTATGCCTTCGTGGATGCGAATGTCGGCGACGGGACACCGGCTACCGACGGAAGCTCGACCGACAGCGACGCTGAGTTTGTGAACCGCACGCGGGTGATTGCCATTTCGGGCGCCGCCCCGACCAAGACGACGATTGACGCAGGCGTCGCTCCCACCGGTGCGCTGGTTTTGGCGGGAACGTACCAGTTTAGCCGCGGCGCCTACAGCGTCTTGGAGGAAAAGCCTGGCTACATCGAGATCACGGTCACGCGAGGGAACACCTTCACGCCGGGCGCAGTCGTCATCAAGATGCAGGACGGCACCGGCGCGAATGGAGCCAAGTCCTCCCCGGCGTCAACCAGGAACTACACGGCCAGCACGGTTGTGTTGGTGTTTGAGGTGGGCGAAGACCACAAGACATTCCAGATCCCGATCTTCAATCGCAACCTGGCCTTTGACGAGTTCCGCTTCTTCACGCTGACGCTGAATGATGTCACCGGCCGGCCGTATGACTCGGCCACTGTTTACATCATCGGCGAGGGCAATCCCACCGTGACGGATGACGATAACATCCAGGGCGGCATTGATTGGGACATCATCTTGGGCGATTCGGGCAACATCCCCGGCTACGCGGTGGTGGATGTGTATGCCAATATTGGCCAACCGGCCAAGCTGGGGAACATCGTGCGCTTTGGCGGGCCTGGCCATGACACCATTGATGCCGGATTGGGTGCCGACTACATAGACGGGCAATTGGGCGACGACTTCCTCGCGGGCGGCGACGGGGTGGACATCGTGATCGGCGGCTTGGGAGACGATCAGATCACGGTGGGGCAGGGCGACGACGACATCCGCGGCGATCACGGCAAAGACACGGTGATTTCGGTGCGGCCGGTGGCTGGCATCTTGCTCACGCCTACGTTGCTCACGCATCAGCAGTTGCAGTTGGGCAGCTACGTGACATTGAACGAGCACCGGTTGCGCGACACCTTTGAGGTCGCCCGGCTGTTCGGCGATTCCCAAGCCAACCGTTTCGATCTGAACGGTTGGACCAGCGCGGCGTTCATTTCCGGCGGCGGCGGCGAGGACACGCTGCTCGTGACGAACAACTTGGACATGATCCTCAAAGACGCCACGCTGTTGGAGCAACTGCTTTGGACCTTGCTGGCTGGCTTCCCGAAAGATGCATCGTTGAGCCTGCCCAACGGCGCGACGTATCACCTGGCCTCGCTGGAGAACGTGACGTTGACCGGCGGCAATGGCGCGAATGTCTTGAACGCCGCCGGTTACTCCCGCGCCGTCAACTTCGTGGCCACGCCCGGCGGCGACACCTACATCGGCGGCTCGGGCAACGACACCTTCACCTTCCTCGCCGATGCCCCGCTCGGCACGATCACAATTACCGGCAACGGCGGGCGCGACACCCTCAGCTTCATTGGCACGGCGAGCGCGGTGACGGTGGATTTGGCCATTCTCAACGCCGCGCAAGTCGTCAATGCCAACCTCAGCCTCATCCTCAAGGATGACCTTGAGAATGTCACGGGCGGTTCGGGCAACGATTTCCTCTATGGCAACGCCCTCGACAACGTGTTGATCGGCGGACCAGGTGATGACTGGTTGGAGGGCCGCGCCGGCAACGAAACCTACGTCTTCGATACGGACCTGCCTTGGGGCAATGAAACCGTTGTCGAGCAAATGAGCGACCCGGGCCACGACATCCTTGACTTCTCGGGCACGACGACGCTCGCGATCAACCTGAACATGGGCATCCTGGGCACATTCCAGACGATCAACGCAAACCTTTCGCTCCGCTTGAATGGCGAGGGGATTGAGGAAGTGCGCGGCGGTTCGTTGAACGACACCATCCGCGGCAACGGCAACAACAACATCCTGCGCGGTGGTCTGGGCGACGACCTGCTCGATGGCAAGGGCGGCGACGACATCCTCGACGGCGGGCCGGGCAACGACACCTTGCTGGGCGGCGAAGGCACGGACACGATCAGCGAATCCGGCAACACGCATTTCACTCTTACCAACACCAGCCTGACCCGCGGCACGGGTGAAGTGGACATCTTGGATGGGATCGAAATCGTGAACCTCACCGGCGGCGCAGGTGCGAACACCTTCACGCTCACGGGTTGGACCGGCAAGGGCAGTATCAATGGCGGCGGCGGGCTTGACACGGTGGTCTGGGCGGCCGACGCCAATTTCATCCTCACCGACGCCTCGTTGACGATGTCGCTGGCCTCCGGGCCGGTGTTGCTCACCTCCATTGAGATCGCCCGGCTCACGGGCGGGGAGGGCAACAACACGCTGGATGCCTCGGGCTTCTCGGGCCGCGCTATTCTGACCGGCGGTCCCGGCAATGACCTCCTGATCGGCGGGTCCGGACCAGACATTCTCAGCGGCGGCCCGGGCAATGACATTCTGACGGGCGGGCGCGGCAACGACCAGATTGACGGCGGCGCGGGCAACGATCAGTTGATGGAAGACCTCAGCGCGGCGGCCTGGCAGGTGGACTTTGTGATCCAGAACGGGTTGCTGTTCATCACACAGAAGGACCCCACGCCGTTCCCGACGGATGATTCGATCACCGAAGTGGACCTGCTGAGCGGGATTGAGACTGTCAGCCTGACGGGGAGTCCGCAGAACGATTCGTTTGATGTCACCGGTTGGACGGTTGGAAAGGCCACGGTGAACGGCGCGGGTGGAGAAGATTTGGTGCGCGTGCAGGTGCCCGTGCCCAATCTGCCGTCGCCGGCGGGGGGCACGGTCACGGTGACGAACACGAGTGTCACGTTCACGGGCGGCGCGGGCATCATCACGCTGAGTTCCATCGAGGCCGCGATCATCACCGGCACCGACCGCGATGAAGTGTTGGATGCCTCCGGTTTCACCGGCTCGACCTGGCTGCAGGGCATGGGCGGCAATGATGTGCTCAAGAGTGGCCGCGGCGGACTCCTGCACATTCTGGACGGCGGCGCGGGGGACGACCGGTTCGTCTTCAGCCAGACCGGCCTGCTGGAATCGGTGTATCTGATCGGCGGCGACGGCCTGGACACGCTCGACTTCTCGGCGTTCACCGTCGGGGTCACGGTGAACCTGGCGACCACCGGAGCGTTCCAGACCGTGCGCGCGGGCGAACTCCAGTTGTATCTGGTTTCCGAGGATATCGAAAATCTCATCGGCGGCGCGGGCAACGACACGTTGACGGGCAACTCGCTCGACAATGAAATCACCGGTGGCTTGGGCGCGGATACGATCAACGGCGGCGGCGGACAGAACACGCTCATCGAAACGGCCGACACCAACTTCATTCTGACCAACGCATCACTCACCCGAACCGGTGGCGAGGTGGATACGCTGGCGAACATTCAGCGCGCCACGCTGACTGGCGGCGCGGGGAACAACACGCTGGACGCAAGTGGGTTCTCGGGAAGAGCCACGCTGATCGGGTTGGCGGGGAATGACACCCTCATCGGCGGTTCGGGCGACGACGTGCTCATTGGCGGCGCGGGCAACGACCTGCTCCGCGGCGGCGCGGGCAACGACATCTACCGTTTTGACGTGGATGAAGCCCTTGGCGAGGACACAGTGGATGAGCTGTCCGGCGCAGCCAACGGCTTGGACATGCTGGACTTCGCGGGTACCACAACGGTCGGCATCACTGTAAACCTCTCGCTGACCACGCAGCAGACCGTTCACGCCACGAATCTCAAGCTGACACTCACGAGTGGCACCGCTATCGAATATGTTTGGGGTTCGGAAAAGAACGACGTCCTGGTCGGCAACAGTCTAGACAATATCTTTGTGGGCGGTCTGGGTAGCGATTCGATCACCGGCAATGGCGGGACGACCAACATCATTTATGAGATTCGCGACGCCGACATGGTGCTGACCGACACCACCCTGACCATTGGCAGTGAATCGGACACTCTCGCGGGAATCCAAGGCGCGTATCTCTTCGGCGGTGAAGGCAACAACATTCTCGACGCCACCGCCTTTACGGGCAACGTCTGGCTGTCGGGCATGGGCGGCAACGACACCCTCTATGGGGGCAGCGGCAATGATATTCTGATTGGCGGCGACGGCGATGACGTGCTGCGGGGCAATGGTGGGGATGACGATCTGCGCGGCGGCAAGGGCAATGACACGTATGTTTTCGATCTGAGCTTCAATCAGGGTTCGGATATCGTACGCGAGTTCGTGGGCGAGGGCTTTGCCGATACATTGCTGGGCGTTGGCCTCAGCGGACTGGCGGTGAATCTGCATATCACGACCGCCCAAATCATCAGCCCCAACCTGACCCTGACGTTGGCCTTGGCTTCCACGATCGAGTTTTCCTTTTGAGGCGAAGCATGCGTGAGCGAATTCAAGATTGCGAGCGGTCGGCGGGGCGGCACGCGCTGCCCGCCGCCTGTGGCGAAGGAACGAGTTTATGAAAGCGAAGCAGTTTTACCTCGCGAAGGCGGGGCGGCTACTGGCACGGCTGGCGACGGCCGGCCTCGCGCTGGCCGTGCCGGTCTTGGCGGTGGCCCAGTCGCGGGATTTCGGTGACGCCCCGTCGCCGTATCCGACGCTGCTGAACAACAACGGCGCGTGGCATGCCATCAGCGGCCCGCGCTTGGGATCGCTGGTGGATGCGGAGAGCGACGGTCAGCCGAACGCCACCGCAACGGGTGATGACATCGCCGGAAGCGCGGATGAGGATGGAGTGGCCTTTCAGACCTTGCTCGTGCCCGGACAAACGGCTTTGGTGCAGGTCGTTGTTTCCGGAACGACCACCGCCGTCCGGCTGGATGCGTGGATTGATTTTGGCGCCGACGGCAGTTGGGCCGAGGCAGGAGATCGCATTTTCTCCAGTCGCTCGGTCAATCCCGGGGTGAACGTGCTGGCTTTCGCCGTTCCCACCAATTCCAAAGTGGGTTTCACCTTCGCGCGTTTCCGTCTGAGCACGGCGGGAGACCTGAATCCGACCGGCGGTGCCTCGAATGGCGAAGTCGAGGATTACCGCGTGCAGCTTTCGGACGGAATGGACTTTGGTGATGCCCCGACGAACAATTACCCGACGCTGCTCAGCCAAAACGGCGCGCGGCACGTCGCCACGCGGGCGTTCTGTCTTGGAACTCAGGTGGACGTGGAAGCCAACGGCCAACCCAGTGCCGACGCCAAGGGTGATGACATGTTTCCCACAGGTGCGCCCGACGATGAAGACGGCGTGGAGTTCACTTCGCCGCTCACACCGGGTGGCGTGGCCACCGTGGACATCACTTGCACGATGGGCAGCACGGAAACGGGGCGGATCAACGCGTGGGTGGATTTCAACCGAGACGGCACGTGGGGCAGCGGTGAGCAGATATTCTCGGACCTCGTGGTCGGCGCCGGCAGGAAGACTTGGACGTTCGACGTGCCCGCCGGAGCCGTCAGCGGCACGACCTACGCCCGGTTTCGGCTGAGCCGCGACGGAAAGCTCGGCCCGACAGGCTCCGCTCCCGAAGGCGAGGTTGAAGACTACATGGTCACCATTGAGCAGTTGCGGGATTTCGGCGACGCGCCCTCCCCGTATCCCACTACCCTCAAAGATAACGGCGCGTCCCACGGCATCCTTGGTCCGCGACTCGGCACTTTTGAAGACGCTGAACCGGATGGGCAGCCTGATGCCAGCGCGATGGGAGACGACAAGAACCCCGCAGGCGTTCCCGATGACGAGGACGGGATTACATTCCTGACGCCCTTGGTGCCGGGCCAGATCGCTCAAGTTCAGGTCGTCGCCAGTGGCAATTTTGATCGGGCGCTTCTGGATGCGTGGGTGGATTTCGGCACGGATGGCAGTTGGGCGGAGGCTGGCGACCAAATCTTCAACACCACGTCGGTGAGTCCTGGGACAAATCTCTTAACCTTCGACGTGCCCACCGATGCGAAGTTGGGTGCGACCTTCGCTCGATTCCGCATCAGCCTTTCCGGTAAACTGAGCTACGTCGGCTATGTCAATAACGGCGAGGTCGAAGACTACCAAGTCAGCATCGAACAGCAGCGGTTTGATATGGGCGACGCGCCGGGCAAGTACCCGACGCTCCTTGCCCAAGATGGTGCCCGGCACATCGTGGACCCCACCTTTGGCTTTGGCGTGTTGACGGATACGGAGGTAGATGGTCAGCCAGATCCGGACGCCCTCGGGGATGACCTCAATCCCCCCACGGCGGATGACGAAGACGGCATCACCTTCCTCACGGATATCGAACCGGGCAAGAC
This sequence comes from uncultured Verrucomicrobiota bacterium, assembly GCA_964548925.1. Classification (GTDB taxonomy): domain Bacteria; phylum Verrucomicrobiota; class Verrucomicrobiia; order Limisphaerales; family MWDV01; genus MWDV01. The sequence goes on from CAZJTM010000174.1 coordinate 10,616, forward strand.
GGCGTCCATCCGCGTGGTGTTCCGCGCCCCGGGCGCGACAACCCCCGGGTTTGGCTTCATGAATGCCTGGATGGATTTCAACCGCAACGAAAGCTGGGCGGACGCCGGGGAGCAGATTTTCACGAACCGGCAGATTTTCTCCGGCGTCAGCACGCAAACCTTCCTCGTTCCGACCTCGGCATCTCCGGGAACGACGTTCGCACGCTTCCGGGTCAGCCGGCAAGGCGGGCAGGGGATTGGCGGGCTGGCCGCTGATGGTGAAGTTGAGGACTACAAAGTGTCCATCGTGCAGTTGCTCGATTTCGGTGATGCGCCACCGCCGTATCCCACGTTGTTGGCAAACAACGGCGCACGGCATCTGACGCAGCGTGATTACAACCTCGGCACTCGGGTGGATACCGAGCCGGACGGGCAGCCGACAGTCGCCGCCAACGGGGACGATCTGAATCCACCCGACGCGGATGACGAGGATGGGGTTGTGTTTACGAGTCCGCTGGTGCCCGGCCGGGTGGCGACGGTCCAAGTCGTGGCGTCTCGCCCGGGCCGGCTTTACGCTTGGCTGGACTTCAACCTCAATGGCTCTTGGGCCGAAGCCGACGAGCGCATCTTCTTTGCCACCGCACTGGCCAACGGCGTGAACAACCTGTCGTTCGTCGTCCCGCCCGGAGCGAAGACCGGTCGAACCTACGCCCGCTTCCGGTTTACGGTGCAGGGGCCGGACTTGGATTTCGTGGGGCTCGCGCCCGATGGCGAGGTTGAAGACTACGTTGTCTCGATTATTCCGGACCGCGACCGCTGCGATCTCGGCTGCGAAGGCCGCGAGTTTTGGCTGACGTTCCCGGGCAACTACGCGCCCGACCTCGATAATCCCACGCAGCCCAGCCTTTGCATCCAAGGACCAGCAAACACGGTCGGCTACGTCACCATTGCTGCACTGGGCTATTCCAACAATTTCATCATCCCAGCAAGTTTTACGGTCAACATCCCCCTGCCCAAAGCGGCGGACCTCGCCGACCTGAATGACGGGATCACGAACGCGGGGATTCACGTCGTGGCATTCGCCGATGTGCGGGTGACCGCATTCAACCATGCCCGTTATACCACGGACAGTTATCAGGCACTGCATACCTCGACCCTCGGCACGGACTATGTCGTCTTGACTTTCGGTAATGTCCAGACCGGCGCGCCCCCGCTCAACGGCTCGCAGTTCGCCTTGGTCGCCACCGAGAGCAACACCTTGGTGCGGATCATTCCTTCGGTGACGACGATGGGGCGCACGGCGGGTGTTCCTTACTATTTAACCCTCCAACCGGGGGACGCTTACCAGTTGCGTTGCACCAATGACGCGCCAGCGGACTTGACCGGCACCTTGATCAAATCGTCCGCGCCCATCGCCGTGTTTGGCAGCCACCTATGCGCGAACATTCCTTCCAGCAACTATTGGTTCTGCGATTACATCGTTGAGCAACTGCCGGCGGTGAACACGTGGGGGAACGAGTTCTATTCCGCGCCCCTGGCAACACGCAGCGGCGGGGACACGTTCCGCTTCCTGGCGGCCTACGACAACACGGTAATCACTCTCAACGGGGCCACTATCGCCACATTGAATCGCGGCCAGTTCCATCAACGCCTGGTGTCGGGCCGGTCGCGGATCTTCTCGAGCAAACCCATCTTGGTGGCCCAATACGCCAACAGCGCGGACTACGACGGCAACGTGCGAAGCGACCCGTTCATGCTGCTGCTGCAGGCGGTTCGCCATTATTCCAGCGGCTACATCGTTTGCACGCCGACGAACGACTTTCCGACGAACTATGTGCAGATCGTCGCGCCGACTTCCGCCGTCGCGAGTGTACAGATTGACGGGGTGGCGGTCGGGGCAGCCGCGTTCCTGGGCATTCCGGGCAGCACCTATGCCGCCGCCAACGTGCTCGTCAGTCCGGGGCGGCACTTTGTCATCGCCAACGCGCCGTTTGGCGTCTCGACCTATGGGTGGGCAGAGTACGATTCCTACGGCCATCCGGGCTGCTTCTTCTTTGGCGACGTGCAGCCGCCGCGGATCGTTCCCGAGACGCCCGGCGTTACCGCCAACATTGCCAGCTACCCGAACTCGCCCGGCCAGGCGCCCGTGCCGAGCCTCGTAGGCGGCGCGGTGGTGAGCGACAATTGTTCGCCGGAACTTGGTCAACCCACGCAATCGCCCCCTGCGGGGACGCTGCTGCCCCCGGGGCGTTACGCGCTGACTCTCTCCTTGGCGGACTTCACCGGCAACATCGGTGAAACGGACGTCAGCTTCACCGTCATTGATCCCTCGCCGGTGACGATCCTTTGTCCCTCGAACCTGACAGTGAATTGCGCGGGCGGGCAGGGGGCGATCGTGTCGTTCAACGTCTCTGCCCACACAACCTACGAAACCAACGTCAGCGTGGTGTCCACGCCTCCTTCCGGTAGTTGGTTCCCGGCGGGCACCACCGTTGTGACCAACGTGGCCACCAGCCTTGCCGGCTTGACAGCCACCTGTTATTTCAACGTCACCGTTGTCTGCGACACACGCATCACCGCGGCGCTGGGCCGCACTGGCCTCAATCTGACCTGGCCGGGCACGGCGACCTTGGAGTACTCCTCGAACGTGTTGGGGCCCTGGCAGACGATCGCCACAGGCACCTCGTCTTACACCGCCCCGCTCACAGGCGCCCGAGGGTTCTTCCGCGTGCGCTATTGATCTTGCCTTCCGCGTTGAAGGGTACGCGGCAGTCGGTGTCCTTAAGGGAAGCGCGGACTCCTTCGGGGTGACTGCGGTGTAGTGCCGCCAGAAGGAAAGCGGTTGCGCCAAGGCGCTACTTCCACCCTCCGGGACGCAGGCTTCCGGACGGCGGGGGTGAAGTCACATGTGCGCGATCAGGTTGTCGCCGAATTCGGAGCACTTGATCTGCGTCGCGCCCTCCATCTGGCGGGCGAAGTCGTAAGTCACCCGTTTGCTGGCGATGGCGCCGTTCAGGCCCTTGAGAATGAGGTCCGCCGCTTCCGTCCATCCGAGGTGACGGAGCATCATCTCGCCGGAGAGCACCACCGAACCCGGATTGACCACGTCCTTGCCCGCGTATTTCGGCGCCGTGCCGTGCGTGGCCTCGAAGATGGCGTGGCCGGTGACGTAATTGATGTTGCCGCCGGG
>CAZJTM010000175.1:0-13725 GCA_964548925.1 uncultured Verrucomicrobiota bacterium
GGCTCGCCCGAACCTTCCAACTCGATATGACCCGGCTTCCTTCCGTTGATCGGACAACCCAGCAGTCGGAATTGGCGGTCTTCGCCAGTCTCGGCCTCGCCGGTGTGGTCATGGTTGCGCTGGCGCTTATTCAAACGACGAAGTACGTGGCGGGCAGCGACCGGATCGCCGCCGCGCTGGCCTCGCCGCCAACCGTATTCACCACAGCTTTGCCGTCGGACCCCGCCAAGCCCGGCGTGACCAACGCCGCAACCCCGGCGGGCGAGCGGGCCAGCGCGCCCGCTGTCGCACCCGACAAAGTTTAGCCGCCACCCACCCGTTTGCAGGTCGGGAGGTTTGGGGCGGCCCACGGGACGTCCGGCGCGTCGCGCGCCAGTTTGTGCGCGACGCGCCCGGGCGGATCGTTTAGAGTTTCCGACGCATGGCCCAGTCTTGGTGCAGCCGCAAACGCGCGCAATGCGCGGCGATTTACGCCGGCGCGTGGACCGCCTTCGGCGTGCTCTCTGCCGTCAAGGTCTATTACACCCAGTTGCTCTGGGACAAACCCGTCCCATGGGAACTGGCGTTTCGGCGCTCGTTCAAGGAGGTTTTCTCCTACGCCGTCTGCGTGTTGGGCGTGCTCTGGCTGTGCGGACGGCTCAAACCGCTGGCCGGACGCCGCGGTCGCTGGGTGCTGCTCCATGTGCTGGGAGCGGCGGTGTTTTCCGTGGCGCACCTCACACTCGTCTCCTGGCTGGAATCCGGCGAGCGCTCGGTTCAAACCGGCGAAATGCTGACGTTCACCTACCTCTTCGGCCAGCTCTCCGTCCATTACGCCGCGTCGAATTTCGTCGAGTATTGGATCGTCGTCTTCGCACACCTCGGCTGGCAATACTACCAGGGCTACCGGGAACGCGAGCGCCAGGCCGCCGCGCTCGCCACCGAACTTGTCCAAGCCCGCCTCCAGGCCCTGCGGATGCAGATCAATCCGCACTTCCTCTTCAACACGCTGAACACCATCTCCGCCCTCATTCACGAGAACCCGGATGCCGCCGACCGGATGATCGTTCGGCTCAGCGGACTGCTCCGCCGCACGCTGGATCGCGGGGACGTTCAGGAGGTGCCGTTGCGCGAGGAACTCGATTTCCTCCGTGGCTACCTCGAAATCGAGCAAATGCGCTTCCCGGACCGGCTGACGGTGACTTTCGACATCGAACCGAAGACGAACGAACTGCTCGTGCCGCACCTGATTCTCCAGCCGCTCGTCGAGAATGCGCTGCGCCATGGCATCCTGCCGCGCGAGGAAGCCGGGCGGATTGACATCAGCGCCCACCTCGTGGATGGCGAACATCTGGAATTGAAGGTGCGCGACAATGGCAACGGGCTCCCCAACGTGCTGCCGTGCGTCCCGCCGGCAGAACCATTGTCTGTGATCGAAGGTGGAACTGCGGGCGGGACGCCCCGCAGCACGCTGGCCCACAGCTCGCCGGTGCGCGAAGGCATCGGGCTGAAGAACGTCCGCTCACGGCTGGCGCAACTTTACGGTGGCGCGCAGGAATTCACGCTGGGCAACGCCACCGGCGGCGGCGTGGAAGCGCGCATCCGCATCCCGTGCTGCACAATCCCACGCTCGCAAGCGCCACGGGTGGTCGTCATGTCGGAAACGGAAGCCGCCCAAGCCAGACTGTCGCTGCCCACGGCCGCGTCGGCGAAGCCGAAGTGCTGCTACCCACCACCAGTATGATCTTCTCCTTTGGCCAGACTCAGCACGAGCGCATCGAGGTGGATGTGCTGAAATACGAGCGCGATCCTGTGGGAGATTACCACGACGACAACTGGCTGTGGGTCAAGATTCGGGTACAGGCTGGCGGTTTCTGCGGCAAAACAGATGCCGCGATCCTGACCACGGAGCTGTTGGGTTTTTTGGAGCGACTTCGCGTACTGCACGACACGCTAGAGGGTTCAGCGGAGTTCAGCACTTTGGAAGAACAACTGACGCTGAACCTAGCTGCCGACAGCAAAGGACACGTCGAACTGAGAGGCGAGGTGTTGGACCAACCGGGCATCGACAACAAGCTGCACTTCACCCTTAGTTTCGACCAGTCGCAGTTGAGAGCGTCCATTCGTGAGCTCGAAAAAGTCTTATCAGCGTTTCCAGTCCGCGAAGTTCAGCGGCGCGGTTGAACGATGACCATCCGCACGCTCATCGTTGACGACGAAGCGCACGCCCGGGCGCGCATCCGGCACGCGCTCAAGGACGAGCCGGACTTCGCGCTCGTCGGCGAGTGCGCCAACGGCCGCGAGGCGCTCGAAGCCGTCCGCCGCGACCGGCCCGACCTCGTCTTCCTCGACATCCAGATGCCGCGGCTCACCGGCTTCGATGTCTGCGCGCAGCTCGGCGAAGGCGGCGCGCCCGTGCCGTTCATCATCTTCTGCACCGCCTACGATCAATACGCGCTTAAGGCCTTCGAGGTTCACGCCATTGATTACCTGCTCAAGCCGTTCGACCGCGAGCGGTTCAAGCAGGCGCTCGAGCATGCCCGCGCCCAGCTCCGTCGCGCCGCGCCTGCGCCTGCCGATCAGCGCCTTGCCGAGTTGCTGGTGGACCTCCGCGCCGGCGCGAAGCCGCCCGACCGGCTGGTCTTCAAGCAGGATGGCCGCGTGGTGTTCGTGCGCGCCGAGGCGATTGACTGGCTGGAGGCGGACGGCAATTACGTGCGCATTCATTGCGGCAGCGAGTCGCATTACGTCCGCGAGACGCTGGCGGGCCTGGAGGCGCAATTGCCGGCGGAGAAGTTCATGCGCGTGAGCCGCTCGGCGCTCGTGAACCTGGATCGGGTGAAGGAGTTCCAGCCGCTCTTCTACGGCGACTACGCCGTCATCCTGCAAACCGGTGCGAAGCTGACGCTGAGCCGCAACTACCGCGATCGTTTGGAGAAGCTGTTGGAGAAGCGGGCATAAACTCGCAGGACAGGCTTCCAGCCTGTCTCCAAATTCTGACTGACCAATCCCGGTCGGCGGCAAAAGGTTCGCCCCTTCCGCATGGGGCGAGGAGTTGTTTCGGAGGAGTCTGAAACAGGCTGGAAGCTGGTCCTACGCTCGTCCCGCGGCTCAGTCCGCTTTCTTCTTCGCTGTCAGCCGCGCCTTGACGCGACTGCGCAGATCATTCAAAGCCCCAAGAGATGCCTGCCTTTGCGCCTGTTCTTCCCGACGGGCTTTCAGCAGTTGCTCGCGCTGCCGCGTCTGCGCGTCAAGCCGCTCCTGGCACGCTGCCAGTGCCTGCTCCGACGTTTTCAGGCGGAGTTCGAGAGCGCCCATTTCTTTTTCGAGCAGCGCGCGCGCCTCGCCGGCTTCGGCCAGCTTCTTCTCCGCGCTGGAGCGATTCGACGCCTCGCGAGCGAGATCTGCCCGGGCCTGGGTCAGCGCCGCGTTGAGGGTCTTCACCTTTTCCTCCAAGGACGAGCAGCGGTCCACCAGTTTGTGCTCGCGAGCGAGCAACGCTTCGACCTCTTCTTGCAACAAGGCGGTAGCTTGGGCGAGGTCGCTTGCGGGCTCGGTTGCGCCGTTTGCCGGAACGTCGGCCGAGCTGTTGTCCGCTGCCGGCTCTGGGCTGGGGGCGGAGATGGTTTTGGCTTCGATCAGCAAATCCGCTTGGGCGGGTTCAACCACCACGCTGAATCCACGGGCGGGCCGGAGATTGCCGGGCGAACCCTCTCCGTTTCCGGCAGCCGTGATGCCCTGGCAAAGTTCCGAGGCGGCGGGCATCTGTTCCTCCGGCACAAACAACTCGAATCGGGCAATGCCAAGAACGGCCGTCAGGGGGTTGCCTCGGATTTCGGACTGGATACCGGCCTGGTTGAGTTTGCTTTCAAGGGCCTTGAGTCCTTGCCGGTCATTTGAGCACATCAACCTGATCATAAATGCTGGTGGGACTCTAGCGCGGTTCTTGCGCCTTGGCCAGTCGGGACCGTGCTGGGATTCATCCGGGGATTTCCCCGGTGAGACGGAGGCGTGGTGGAGTTGCGTCTGGTCAGGCGGGTGACGATTCAACACACGCGCGCTTCGCCGCTGCCCCGGATGACTTCGCCGATACGCCAGGCTTGGTGACTTTGTGTACGGATAAACCTCAAGATTCCGTCCGCGCTATCCGCCGCAACAATGGCGACCATGCCGATGCCCATGTTGAAAACTTGGTAAAGCTCGTCTTCCGGCACGCCGCCCTCCGCCGCGATGAGTTGGAAGATGGGCAGCATATCCCACGAACCTTTGCGGATGACGACATCGCAGTTCTTCGGCAGCACCCGCGGGATGTTGTCCACAAACCCGCCGCCGGTGATGTGCGCGAAAGCCTTCACTGTGGGATAGGCTTTCAGCCTATCTTCGCCTTTTTGCCGCGACGAGGGAGACGGTCGGCAAACTTGTCCTCCGTTGAAGCGATGGATGAGTTTATTTACCAGCGGGCCGTAGCTAACGTGGACCTTGAGAAGTTCGTCGCCAATCGTGTTCTTCAACTCCGGCACGTGACTTGTGGGTTTGAGCCTCATCTGCTCGAAGAAGATTCTTCGGGCCAGCGAGTAACCGTTCGTGTGCAGGCCGCTGGAGGCGATGCCGATGACCGCGTCACCACGCTTCACGGTCTTCTGGCCGTTGAGCATCCGGGACTTCTCCACGACGCCGACGATGGTGCCGCTAACGTCGTATTCGCCCTCTTGGTAAAAACCGGGCATCTGCGCGGTCTCGCCGCCAATGAGAGCACAGTGGTTTTCGGCGCAGGCGCGGGCGAAGCCCTTGATGATGTCGGTGAAAACGTGCGGTTCCAGCTTGCCCGTGCCGAGGTAATCGAGGAAGAAGAGCGGCTCTGCCCCCAGCACGGCGATGTCATTGACGCAGTGGTTGACGAGATCCTGGCCGATCGTGTCGTGCCGATCCATCGCGAAGGCGATTTTGAGCTTCGTGCCCACGCCGTCCACGCTGCTGACGAGGATGGGCTCGCGGTATTTCTTGAGGTCGAGTTGAAAAAGTCCGCCGAAGCCGCCGACCTTGCCGAGCACCTCGCGGCGATGCGTGCTGGCAAGGAGTTGAGGCAGAGTGGACTTCACCCGATTCCCCAGGTCAATGTCCACACCGGCGGCGGCGTATGCTTTCTGTTTCATGACGCCGGCAGCTTAGCGGCGAATGGCCATTGACCGCAAAGCGGAAACGTCGCAGTGCGCAAGCCCTCAATGGCCTGCGGACAGGCGGGCCAACGCTTGTCCGCACTTTCAAAAGTGTGTTTCCAGCTCCCAATTCTCCCAGCAGGGCCGAAGAGTCTCCGAAGCGGAGACGGCGAGTGCCCAGACTCCAAGCCGTCATTCCGGAAGCGGCTTGCCTTTGGTCTCTTTGCCAAGCCAAATCAGGATCATACCGAGAAGATAAACAAGCGTGACCACCGCGCCAGCTTTGGCGTAACTCCCGCCGTAGTGGGTTACCAGAGTGCCTTGCGTGATGGCACCGAAGGCGGCCAGAATCCGGCCACTGTTGTAACTCACGCCCTGGCCGGTCGCCCGGGCGCGCGTGGGAAACAACTCCGGCAGATAGAGCGGCAGCCAGCCATAGAATGCCGCCGTGAAGGCGCCGACCCAAAAGGCGCCCGCGAGAAACGCCGCGCCAAACTCCGAAACCGCCCGGAACAGCACGCCGCAGGAAACGAGCGAGGTGAGGCAGAGGATGAAATAGGCCGGGCGACGTCCCGTCCACGCACCGATCCACGGACCGATGAAACACCCCGCGATCGCCCCCACGGACATCGTGAACATGGTGATGCCTTTCACGGCAGGCAGAGTCTTGCCGGCCATTTGGTCAGCCCAGAGCGGCAGCCATTGGACCGAGCCCCAGGTTCCGATCAGCGCCACCGACGCCAACGCAATGGCGAGCAGCGTGGTTTTCCATAGGTCCGGCCCGAACACTTCCGCAAGCGGATGCACCCTGCGCGCCTTCACGGATTCCTTCCAGCGATGCGATTCTGGCACTTGGAGGCTGATCCACAGCGCCAGGCACGCCGGGGTCGCCCCCGCGAGCATGACCCACCGCCAGGAGTCCGGTCGCACCGGAATGATCCAGGTAATCAAGCCAATGAGCGCATAACCAAGATTCGCCGCCGCGCCAATGACGCCGGCCATGAGCGGGCGTTTGTTCTCCGGCCAACATTCCATCACCAACGCCACCCCCAGCGACCATTCGCCGCCCATGCCGAGCGCGGCGAGGAAGCGGAACAACCCCAGTTGCCACGCCGCCGTGGCAAAGTAACAAGCTGCGGCGAACAGCGAATAGGTGATGATGCTGGCCACCATCGCGCGCACACGACCCACTTTGTCGCCCAGCCAGCCGAACACGAGCCCGCCGCCTGCGGCGCCGAGCAGAAACAACGCGGTGATGTACCCCATCCACGGCCCCACCTGCTGGTCGGCCTGCGTGCCGAGCAACTCTTGGAGCGCCGGACGCGCAACGACGGGGAAGATGCCCATCTCCAATCCATCGAACATCCAGCCCAGAAAAGCCGCGGTGAGAACGAACCACTTGCCGCGGTCGGTGGCGGAGGATGCGGTTGTCAAAGGTGAGTTCACGCTCTGGATGGTGGGTTCAGGTGCGATGCAACACAAGAAACTCCTGCGAACACTTTGGCCCATCTGAAATCGAAAAGTCCTTCGCGGCCGTCGCGAGGGTTGCCGTAGCGGTTTGTTCGGCACGCCGCAGCGCGGCCAGGGGCCGTTGGCTGGCCAACTCGGTACGCAGCCGGGTGGAGGAGCCTAGGTCAATCAGCAGTTTCGCAGGGGCGGGGCCCGGCGCGACTTCAACTTGCACGAAGTCGGGCGAAGCTTGGGCTTTGGCCCGGCGCTGACGCCAGGCGCAAAAGTGGTATAGTGGAGGCCTTGCCGGCGGGCAAACGCGGTCGCGGACAGACCGCTGCGATTAAAGGCGGCCAAGGGTTGGCCACGCCGGGCCGCGTCGGTGCTCCGGCGCGGACGCCGGGCCGAACCGTTGGAAGTTTTCCTTGCCCCCGTGCTTAGCACGCCAATCCGCCCCGCACCAAGGAGTCGCCAAATCATCGCTTGCCTTGGGTTGCATGCTGTTTTCCGTTAAGGCTGGCAAAGCCTTACTCCGGCCCTGGATCTTCTTGGCCGAGTGCGCTCGACTTGCCCGGAAAGCGAGCTGCCTGCGCGGGCAAATCACCAATGCCAGTCTGAACCCATGTCCACTTCGCTGCGCAACGACTTAACCCCGGGTACCAGCCGGGCGGCCTGCGTGATGGCCTCCATGGACTTGGTGGACCCGACCTTGCCCTTCAGGACGACATGGCCATCTTCCGCGGTTACCTCCAGACCGGCATCGCGGGTGTTGGGATCTTTCGCCATCGCCGCCCAGACCCGGCAACTCAGGCTCAGATCTTCCAACTTTTTGCGGCTGGCGGGGCTCGGTTTGAAGTCCTCCAACTCGGACATGCGCAGAATGGTTTCACTCGCGCTGGCAACGCTGACGCGCTCCAGATTCAAAACGAGATCGTACTGCGCCGGATCTTCCCAGTTGACGCCGTAGAGCACCTGCGCCCACCGGCTCCGCTCCCGGTCCACGCGTTGGATGTGGGCGATGGCTTCCGCGCGCTCCAGCCCCGCCGACTCCATGGCCGCCCGGATGCGTTGTTCCGCTCCGGAGATCACCCGAACCCGGAGCACGTGAGCCACGCCGGCGAGCAACAGGTGCCCCACGTGACCATGATAGATCAAACCACCTTGACGGACATGGTCGAGGAGGACGGCGGTTACACACTTCACGTAGGTAAGGCGTTTTCCCAAAACCTGCCGCCAGAAGGGCGGCGGCTGGTTCAATGACTCCGCCAAATCCTCTTCCGAAATGCCAAATTCCCGGGCGGCTTGACTCAAGACCTCCTCCCGGCTTAGTGCCGGCTGTCCTAGCTGTTTGGCCAACTGTTCGGCTACGGCCTTGCCGCCCGAAAACGATCCGCGACTGATGGTGATGATGCCCATGAACTACCTCGTTTGGTCGCTGGTTTGGATGCTGATTTGCTGGATGAACACGCCCTACGCTACCGGTGTTCAGCGGTTCGTCAAGTTTCACGGCTCGTGACCGGCGATCATCGGGGTGGCTCGGGCTTCCTGGATGCGTGGGCGGAATCTCGCCGCATTGCTCTCGCGCCTGTGTTGGCGAAGCGTGTTGATGAATCGCCGCCCCGCGAAGGCGCGAACGGAATTCCGCTTGCGAGCGGAATCCGTGGTGAAGCGCGCCCCATGAACAGCGCCCCGCTCAAGGTGCCAGACTCCGACACATCGGTGCCGGTTCAAGTCAGGACTCCGCGCCCTCCGCGTGATGCCGGGTTCAGCGTCTGGGACGCAACAGGATGGCCTTTTTGTCCGTGCCTTCCACTTCCACACTGTGGGTTTCGACGCCCGGGTCATCCTTGAGCGCGCCATGCACGATGCGGCGATCGAAAGCGTTCAGTGGTTCGAGTTCCACAACGTCGCCCCAACGGCGGACCTTCTCGGCGGCCTCTTTGGCCTTCTTGATCAGGGCTTCGCGGGCCTGGGCGCGATAGCCGCCCACGTCCACGGTTACCTTCGGGACGGTTGGGTCCTGCTGAAACAGAATGCGATTGGTGATGTACTGGAGGTCGGCGAGCGTTTGCCCTTGGCGGCCAATCAGACGGCCGGAATCGTCGGTCTTGACATCCAGGGTAACGCCGTCTTCGAGGTGGTGTTCTTCGACGGTGGCAGTGAAGCCGAGGTCTTGCAGGAGGCGTTCGAGGGTGGCTTTGGGTTCGGCAGGCATAAATCAGGCGCTTCTCACGGCTTTCGAGATGAGGAGGTTGTCACGATGGGATTGCGGCAAGGTTGGCCGTCAATGCTACTTCCGTTTGCGCGGCGGATGCACACTGGCCACAACCGGGGCGGCGGCCGTGACCGGCTCGGTGGATTTCGTCAACTTCATCTGCGCAATGCTTAACAGGTTCTGGACCGTCCAGTAAAGCGTCAAACCGGCGGAGAAATTGTAGAGCATGAAGAGAAAGATAAGTGGCAGGTAACGCATCATCTTCTGCTGCATTGGGTCCATGCCGGGAGAGGGTGGGGTGAGATGGGATTGCCAGAGCATCGTCGCGCCCATGAGCAACGGCAGGAGATTGAATGGGAAGCCGGCGACGACGAAGAGCGTGTCCGGCTTGCTGAGGTCGGGAATCCAGAGGAAGCCCGCGCCCCGCAGTTCGATCGCGCTTTGGATCATGTAAAAGAAGCCGATGAACACGGGCATCTGGAGCAGCATCGGGAGGCAACCGCCCATTGGGTTGACTTTGTGCTCCTTCCAGAACTCCATCATCTTCTTGTTCATCTTGGCCGGGTCGTCCTTGTATTTCTCCTGGAGCAGTTTCATCTGCGGCTGGAGGGCGGCCATGCGTTTCATCGAGCGCGTGCTGGCCTGCGTGAGCGGCCAAAAGAGGATTTTGATGATGAGCGTGATGGCGATGATGGCGAGACCGTACGACAACTTCAGGGTGTCATGCAGCCAGTTCATTGAAAGCAGCAGGCCCTTCGAGAAGAACCCAAAAAACCCGCCAAACCCCATCACGAGGTCCACGTTGTTCTGAAAGCGGTTCGCGATGCGCGCCAGCGTGCGGTACTCTTTCGGGCCGGCGAAGAAGTGAATCTCCCGTTCCAGAGCCGCTCCGGGCGCGAGCGTGGTTTCGGGGTACACCAGCGCGGTCTGGTAGCCCTTCGGCGGCGGCGCGTTCCGACGATTGGCGGGCAAGTCCTCCAGAGTGGGGCGCGGCAGTAACAACGGGCGCGACACGATTTGGCCGGCCGGTTCCTTGGGCATCGCGGCCAGGGCAAAGAACTGGTTCTGCACGGTGGCCCAAACGACGTTGCTCAAGCCGGCTCGGTATTCCGCGCGCGGCGTGCCGGGAAAGCAGCCAAGCGTGCGGTTGTCAAACCACGCCCCGAGGATCTCCTGCTTGCTGCCGCCGTCGTACCACATCAACCCCACCTTGCTGCCGTCGTCATCCGGGCTCATGGGCGTGGCCGTGCCAATGACCCATTCCTGTGCGGGGAGCTTCAACGCCGCGGTCGTCGGGTTCTCCAGGCGCACGTTCGCCTTCACGAGGTAGTTGGTGCTGATCTCGAAGTCCTTCACCAAGCGCAGGCCGGAGGGCAATGTCTTTTCCGCGCGCAGGCCCGAGGCCGTCTGGGTGAGCGCAAACAGACCGTCCCCTTGAATGGAATCGCCGCCCAGAACCGCGAGGACCGGCACAGAGACGGAGGTGTTGAGTTCGGCCAGGTTGTTGGTCAGTGGTTGCCGTTTGGTCTTTCGGGTGATGGTTTCCGGATACTGCACCAACTCGACCCGCTTCAGGCCGCCGCCGTGCGAACTGAACGTGTAGCGGGCGCTCTCGTTGGTGAGGACCAACGTGGTTTCCTCACCGTCCACCTGAAACGTGGGTTGCGGTGTGGTCAGGGGAGCAAGCGTCGGCGGCGCGGCTGTGGAAACCTGGGCGGTGCGCACTTCGCCGGTGGCTTCGACCGCCTGGATCACGTTGGTGGTGCCCGGCGGCAGCGGCTTCGGCGGGTAGAGCTTCTTGACCATTTGCGGCCACAGCATCAACAGCATGAAGCAGGCGACCAGGATGATGATTGAATTACGATCCATGAAAACTTCAGTTTCGATTTGCCGTCAGGCGGAGCGCGCTTGGTCGCGGGCCGGCATTGCCGACCTCGCGCTCGGGACCTCGCGTTGCGGGCACGGGATCATGTCCGCAGCCACCCCACGGATGACAACGGCAGATGCGCCGGGCGGCCAGCCAGCTTCCCACCAGCGCGCCGCGTTTCGACACGGCTTCGATCGCGTAGGCCGAACAACTCGGCTCGAAGCGGCAACCGGCGGTGGGGCCAAACAAAAACACCTTCGCCGGCGAAATCGTCCAGCGATACAGCCGCGCGGCCAAGATCAGAATGTGCTGGGCCGGATTCACGACGCGTTCGTCGAGGCTGCGGTTACGTTCGGTGACGCCGTGGTGGCCTCCTGCAACAGGCCAACCCGGCGCAGCGCGGTCGAGAAGTCCCGTTCCACGTCGCCGAGGGCCTTGCGCGCGATGCTCGGGCGGGCCACAAGTACGAGGTCCAAGGGCCGCGTCAACTCCGCCCGATGCAGCCGAAAAGCCTCGCGCAAGAGCCGGCGGGCGCGACTGCGATGAACGGCGCTGCCCACCTTGCGGCTCACCACCACACCCACGCGAGCGATCGTGCCATGCGGGAGCTCCTGCCAGTTTGCGATGAGACAGCCACTGACGGTGCGCCGACCGGTCTGCTTGAGGCGCAGAAAGTCCCGCCCCTTCTTCAGACGCTCGGTGCGCCCGAGGGTGCGGCGCGGTGCGGAGCCGGCTGGCATGGCGGCAGAACCGCTTACACCGGCGTCAGGCGTTTGCGGCCCACGCGACGGCGATTGGCCAAAATGGCCCGACCGCTCTTGCTGGAGTTGCGCGCAAGAAACCCATGCTGCCGCCTGCGGCGGACTTTCGATGGTTGATACTGGCGTTTCATAAAAATCGTTGTTCCATGAACCGAAATCGCGCGGCCCATGCAGGCCACAGCCTGGGGACACCCCCGTTTTCGGAGCGCGGCAGGTTAACAATGAACGGGCAGGAGTCAAGCCGGCCCAAGCGCCGTTCTGCGTTTGCCGCGCTTACTACACGTTCCTCCCAAGAACTCACCGTTGAATTGGAGAGGGCGGAATGCTCCTTGGTTGACGCGAAGGAAGACTTTCGTCCTGGCGCGGATCTCATCCAGCAACTCGGGCGTGCCAGGTGGCGGGATCGTTTCCGGGCGGCAAGATGGCAGTTTCCGCGCTGGGCTGCGCGCAAGCATGGTGCGGCTGCAATTGACTCCGCTCAATCTTCCGGCAACGGCTTGCCCTTCGTCTCCGGCGCCCAGATCAGCGCCACGGCACCGAGAATGTAGATGGAAGACATGAGAATCGCCGCGGTGCGGAAGGGCATTTGGGTGCTCAGCCAGCCGAGCATGTAGGGGAAAGGCGCGGCCAGGTAGCGCACCGTGTTGTAGCAGAACCCCACGCCCGTGCCGCGCAGGCGTGTCGGGTAGATTTCCGGGAAGTAGATCGAGTAGCCCGCGAAGACGGCCAGTTGGGCGAAGCCCATCAGCGGGAGCATCCAATAGGCGTCAGTCGCAGACTTCAGGGCGTAGAACACATACGCGGTAGTCACCAGACACATTGCGAAGGAGAGCAGGAAGGCCAGCCGCCGGCTGAACGCAGCCGCCAGATACGTAAAGGCGAACATGCCCAGCAGCGCGCCCACGTCTTGGAGGAACATCCCTTTGCCGCGGACATTGTCCATCGTCTTCTGCATTTCCGAGATCGCACCGGGGAAGACCTGTTCCAGCAACTGCCGGTTCAGGAACATCTGGTCCGACGCCGAAGGCTTCTTGGCGAGTTGCTGAATGAGGTTCTGCGTACCCTTCTTCAGGGGAAATTGCTGAAAGGTCGTTTCGGAATACAGCGAGCCGTGGAGGATCAACGCGTTCAGTTCTTTCAACAACGGTTCGCTCAGCGCGGCTGGGAGCGCAGTGCCTGCGCTGTCAATCTGGCGGGCGACGTCCGGACTGAGCCGGCGCTTCACCTCGGCGAGCGCCGCGTTGGTCGGAGATTGCAGCGAAGCCACGATGGCCTGTGGCTGAAGGAGGTCCTTGGCCCGAAGCGGTTGTTCCTTGAGCGCGGTGGAAATCAGTTCCGGGGAGAAGAACCCGATGCCCCACAGGCCCACCATGCCGGCGAGCCCGAGACAGATGCCGACCAGCGTGTTGCGGCGCCAGCGTGGTTGGCGGAAGAGGTCAGCCATGGAGCCCACTTTCTGGCCGCGACCGCTGCGGCTGGCGGCCTCCGCCTTCGCGCGTTTCCACGGCTCGGGCTCCTTCAAGATGAACATGATTGGCACGACCAAAATAGCGGGCAGGATTCCGACGAAGAACAACACCCGCCAGCCGGCAAAACTGCCGAGGAAGTTTTCCTGTCCGGGGTTGATGCCCAAGCTCAGCGTCGCCCCCAGCATGTTGCCCACAGCGGAGAGTGCCTGCAGCGAACCCAACGCCACCGTGCGAAACCGGCCGGGCACGCTCTCCGCCACCAAAGTCGTCGCCGCCCCGAACATGCCACCCACGCCAAGGCCAACCAGGAAGCGGTAGAAGACGAAATCCAACCAGCCGTGGGCGATGCCACAGAGGCCGGTGAAGCCCGAGTAAACCAACAGCGTCACCACCATCGTCTTCACGCGACCCCATTTGTCGCTCATGATGCCGAAGATGATTCCACCGGTGGCCCAGCCGACCATCATGGCCATCGTGGCGAGCCCGATGAATTCCTTAACATTGCCCAGCTTGGTCGGGTCATTCGCCAACAGGTCCTTCAAGGCCGACTCTCGCGCCAGGGTGAAGAGGCGCTGGTCCATGCAATCGAACAGCCAGCCGCACGAGGCAATGATGACGACCAACCAGTGATAGAAGGTGATGCGTTCAGTTGCCTGGCTCGCAGAAAGGGCAGGGGACTCGCCCCCGGAAGCTGATCCTTGGTGGTCTGATGGTGCGTGCATCGCACGCATGGTCGGTGAGACGGCGGACGGGTGTCAAGGGCGCGTTGTTCGAGTGTCGTGTAGTTTTCAAAACCGGAATTTTGTGTGCGATCAAAACCGGACTGGGT
>CAZJTM010000176.1:0-13021 GCA_964548925.1 uncultured Verrucomicrobiota bacterium
GTTTTCCCCCCGCTTCCCATCCGGCTCCGGTAACAAAACTTTTGGCGCAGATCGCCGTGAAACGCCTCCTCAACATGGCAGTTGAAACCGGAGGCGCATTTCGGCTAGCGTCTGGCCACTCGAAAACAACGACGGCGCACGTCTATGGCCAGCGACACTCAATCAGCCAGCCGCTCGGGCGGTGAATTCCACGCCTACATTCCGCCCCACGCTGTCCTGCGCGAGTTCACTCCGCGCGCCTTGATCGTGGGCACGTTGCTGGGCATCATTTTCGGCGCCTCCTCGCTCTACTTGGTGCTCAAGGTCGGCCTCACCGTGAGCGCCTCGATTCCGGTCGCGGTGATCTCGCTGGCGCTCTTTCGCCTCTGGTCCAAGGTCGGCGGGCGTGACGCCACCATCTTGGAAAACAACATCGTCCAAACCGCCGGGTCGGCCGGCGAGAGCATCGCTTTCGGCCTCGGCGTCACCATGCCGGCAATCATGATTCTCGGCTTCGATCTCGAGATCACCCGTGTCATGCTGGTCGCGGTGCTTGGCGGCTTGCTGGGCATCTTGATGATGATCCCGCTGCGCCGCGCGCTGATCGTCGCCCAACACGGCCAGCTCAAGTATCCCGAGGGCACCGCCTGCGCCGAGGTACTCAAGGCCGGGGCCAACGCGGAATCACGCGCCGCCGCGTCCGCCGCCGCCCAGGCGGAAGCCGCGGCGGCGGCGAAGCGCGGCGGGGCAGTGGGCGGAGTGAGCGCCAAGACGATCTTCACCGGCTTCGGCATCGGACTGGCCTACAAGACCCTGATGTCGGCGTTCAAACTGTGGAAAGACACGCCGGAGCGGGTCTTTGGCGCGCCGTTGAAGGGCGGCTCTGTCTCCGCGGAAATCTCGCCCGAGTTGCTCGGCGTCGGGTACATCATCGGCCCGCGGATTTCTTCTATCATGATGGCGGGGGGCGCGCTTTCGTATCTGTTGTTGATCCCCCTGATCAAGTTCTTTGGCGAAGGCATGACGGCGGCGCTCGCGCCGGGGAGCATCCCCATCAGTGAGATGTCGCCGCATCAGATTCGGGGGGCCTATATTCTCTACATCGGCGCCGGCGCGGTCGCGGCGGGCGGGATTATCAGCCTCGGCCGGTCCCTGCCCACCATCTGGCATGGGATTCGCGCCGGCTTGACGGATTTCCGCAAGGCGGCTGTGGCCCACGCCAGTGTCGTACGCACGGAGCGCGATCTCTCCATGAAATTCGTGGTGGGCGGCGTGGTGGCGTTGGTTGCGGCCATCCTCTTGGCCACGCCGCTGCACATGAACCTGCTCGGCGCCCTTCTGATTGTTGTGTTTGGCTTTTTGTTCGTCACGGTTTCCTCGCGGCTCACAGGCGAAATCGGTTCGTCGTCCAATCCCATCTCCGGCATGACGGTGGCCACGCTGTTGCTCACGTGCCTGATCTTCCTGGTCGTCGGCTGGACGGGCGGGGCCTATTACGTCACCGCGCTGTCGGTCGGAGGCATCGTTTGCATTGCGGCCTCCAACGGGGGAACAACCTCCCAGGACTTGAAGACCGGCTTCCTGGTCGGCGGCACGCCACGGTATCAGCAGATTGCCATCTTGATTGGGGCCACCGCCAGCGCGCTGGTGCTCGGGCCAATTCTGCTGGGCCTGAACAGCAAAGCTACGGTCTATGTGCCCTCCGCAAAGGCGGCACCCGGGCTGCATGCGCCCGCAGACGCAAAGTTCGGCGCCGCGGAGCAGCTCACCGGTCCGCAGGCCAAGGACGATGCCCGCACGTATCGCGTCTGGCAGAAAGCCGACACGACGGGCGGTCCTCCGGGCAAGTACCTGGTGGACGATACTGGCGCGGCGGTGTGGTTGGTGGACCCCGGCATCAACGGCGCGTTCACCCAGCGACCGGACGGGACGGAGGTGCGCAAGTTCGACGCCCCCAAGGCCACGCTCATGAGTTACATCATCAAGGGCATCTTGGATCGGCAATTGCCGTGGGCCCTGGTGCTGTTCGGCGTGATGATTGCCATCGTCCTGGAACTCTGTGGCGTGTCGTCGCTGGCGTTTGCGGTCGGCGTCTATCTGCCGATCTCGTCGTCGTCGCCAATCTTCGTCGGCGGCCTGATTCGCTGGCTGGTAGATTGGCGAATGCGGCACAAACTGCGCGAGCACAAGCTGGATGAAGCCGCGCTCGCTGCCGAGAGCGATAAGAGCCCCGGCGTGCTGCTGGCGAGCGGCTACATCGCGGGCGGAGCGATCGCGGGAATTATCATCGCGTTCATCGCCGGCGCGCTGGGATCGTTGGACGCAACGATCACCCGATGGGCCGAGGCCAGCAACCCGCTGTTCGCCGGGCCCCATTCGGACTGGCTCGCGCTCCTGCCGTTTGCGGCGCTGACCGCGTTCCTGTACCTGGTGGGACGTGAGGTATTGCTCCGGGAGAAGCGGCAAGGCGAGTTGACTCGCACCCCGTAGGACAAGCTTCCAGCCTGTCTCAAACTTCGATCAAAGCGCCCCCTCTCGCTCGCGCGTGAGGGCAACACTGGACCTCGCCAAGCGGTGGACGGTGATTGGTACAGGCGGAAGATGGAGACAGGCTGGAAGCGTGTCTTACGCGCACGCTTGCGTTGGACGCTTCCGTCACTACACTCCGCGCGCCGTGTTGGACCTGCGCTCGCTCAATCCGCAACAACGCCTGGCCGTCGAGACGCTCCACGGCCCCGTGCTGATTTTGGCCGGCGCGGGCACGGGCAAGACGCGCGTCATCACTTTTCGGATCGCGCACCTCATCGAGCAGGGGGTCGCACCACAGCACATTCTCGGCGTGACGTTCACCAACAAGGCCGCGCGCGAAATGCAAGAGCGCGTGAACCAACTGGTGCCGCGTCGGCGGAGTACCGAGGCGAATACCCGCCCCACGCTTTGCACGTTTCACTCCCTTTGCGTTCGGATCCTGCGCCGCCACATCGAGAAACTCGGGTACAAGCGGAACTTCGTCATCTACACCGAGTCGGACCAGCTTGGTGCGATCCGCAAAATCCTGAGCCGCATCTCGGCGAAGGGTGAGAAGTCCGATCCCGCCGCGATCCTGGCGTTGCTGAGTCGCTTCCGGAACGGCGGCGAGCGCGCGGCCATCTTTGCCGACGAGAGCCTCCGCGCCATGGCTCAACATGTTCGCAGGCATTATGAATCGGCGTTGCGCGCCTGCAACGCGGTGGATTTCGACGATTTACTCCTCCTGACGCTCCGGCTGTTCCAAGAGCATCCCGAAGTGCTGGAAGCCTGCCGCCAACAGTATCGCTATGTGATGGTGGACGAGTATCAGGACACGAACGCAGTGCAGTTCCAGCTTGTTCATCAACTCGTGGCGAAGCATCAGAACCTGTGCGTGGTCGGCGATGATGACCAGAGCATCTACGGCTGGCGCGGCGCGGAGATCGCCAACCTGCTGGACATGGAAAGGCACTTCCCCAAGGTCAAGGTCATCAAGCTTGAACAGAATTACCGCTCCACAAACACCATCCTCCGCGCCGCCAACGCCGTCATTCGGCACAACGCGCTCCGCCGGCCCAAGCAGCTCTGGTCGCAGAAGGGCGAGGGCACGAAAATCACGCTGCACACCTTCGCGAACGAGGACGACGAGGCGCGGGCGATCGTTGAGGAGATCGAGTTCCTGCGCGTGGCGCGGCGCATCCCGTGGGCGCACCAGGCGGTGCTGTTCCGCACCAATGGCCAGTCCCGCCCGTTGGAGACCGCCTTCCGGCAGGCCAGCGTCCGCTACCACTTGGTTGGCGGGCAAAGCTACTTCGACCGGCGCGAAGTGAAGGACTTCCTGGCGTGGCTCAAGACGCTGCTCAATCCCCACGACGATGTGAACTTGCTGCGCATTGCCAACGTCCCGGCGCGCGGCTTGAGCGACGTAACCATGGAGCGCCTGCTGGCCGCCAGCGCCGAGCGCAAGTGTTCCGTGTTCGCCGCCATGAAGAACCCGGCGGTTCAGGCCAACTTCCAATTGCGAACCCGCGAGAGCATCGAGGACTTCGTCCAACTCGTGGAATCGAGCCGCGCGAAGTTGGACTCCCCGGTTGACAACGCCGTTGTTGGCGAGGGCTCGCGATTGCAGGCCTGGGCGCACTCGTTTCTCGCTGAGATCGGTTACGTCGAGGACCTGCGCCGTTCGGAGAAGGACAAGGAAACCGCTGAGAGTCGCGTGCGCAATGTGAAGGACTTGGTCGCGTCTTTGGACCAGACGCCGGCGGGCGGGTCGCTGGCCGACCGGTTGCAGGCGTTCCTTGAGGACATCACGCTCGACAACGAACGCGAGGAGGAGGAGGAGGAAGGTCCGGGCGACGCGGTGACGTTGATCACCATGCACAGTTGCAAGGGGCTGGAGTTTCCGCACGTGTATATCGTGGGAGCGGAGGACGGCCTGATCCCGCACTCGCGCTCGAAGACGGAAGGCACGCTGGATGAGGAGCGCCGGCTGTTTTACGTGGCACTCACGCGTGCCATGAAGACGCTCGACATCAGTCATTGCACGGGGCGCAAGAAGTACGGCCAGCTTGTGCCGTGTCACGCGTCGCCGTTCCTGAAGGACCTGCCGGCGGAACTCGTCGAACACGCCGCGCTGCGCAAGACCGAACCGGTGAACCGGGCCGCCGCCAAGGACCTGTTCGCCCAAATGCGCGCGGCGGCGGGGTGATAAGCTCGCCCGCCGGGTTTCGCGTATCGAAGCCACGGGCCTCGTCGTAGCGACGCGGCGGCGGGCCACCACCATCTCGGCGGGGGCTCAGGTTGCGGCGCTCTACCGAGACGCCGCCACGCTGCCGCGGCAGGTCGCCGGTTCATCCTAGGGAGTTGTCTCTCCTACGTCTCATGTTCAGCGGTCAGCGCGCCTGACTTGTCCCGGGAATTTCCTGAAACAAATCCAACGCCCGCCGGGTTATGCCCTCGTTAACATGAATACAACGGCAATGACTGTGAACATGACAACGATGACAACCAAAGAGCGCGTCCTGCTCAGGCCGGTGAGCGAATTGATCGCCGGCCAGGCGCGCGCGACGATTTCGGTCGCCCGACCGGTGGTGGTTCGCAGGGTGGCAAGGGACGCTTCCGCCCGACCGGCGGCGAAACAGGCTTGGATTTCGCCCGTGAGCGAAACCCTTGCCGAGAAGGTGCTCTACGGCGCACTCGCCGTGGCGGCCATCATGGGGATTGTGTATGGCGTGCTGAGCATGGTGGAGCACGCGCAAAACTGGGCCATCTTCAACGCGTGGGTCGGACAGATTCTGGGAGCGTAAGTGCATGCCATGGAAACAACCATTCGTGACGGTGACGATGCGGTTTTGCCTTGGACCGGGGTTCGGGCGTAGAATCCCGAACGAGTGGCCCAAGTCCGCCCATGACCGACGCGCAAGAGTTCGAGGCGTTCATGCGAAACTACCAGGATATGGTGTTTAGCACGGCCATGCGTTTGCTCGCGAACCGGGCGGAAGCCGAAGACGTGGCCCAGGAGGTCTTTCTCAAGGCCTACCAGCGCTTCGGTGAATTGCGCGAGAGCAAAACAGCCGGCGGCTGGCTCAAAACCGTGACCACCAACATGTGCCTCAATCACCTCTCACGGTATCGCTCGCGGTGGAGTTTTTTCTCCGATTTGTTCAGCAAGGGTCGGGAGGACCATGACGAAGCCGAGATCGAATTCCCCGCGAGCGACGACGTGGAAGCCGACCTGGCGCGGGCGGAGCGGCGCGATCTGGTGGAGCAGGCGCTTCAGTCACTCCCCAGTGCGCAACGCGTGCCGCTGGTGCTGTATCACATGGAGGACCTGCAATACGACGAGATCGCCGCCAAGCTGGGCGTCTCGATGGGCAAGGTGAAAACGGACATCTTCCGCGGGCGCGAGGCGCTCCGGCGCAAGCTCAGCCTCAAGCTGGGCGACGAAGAACTGGCGAGGGCAATATGAATTCGCACGATGAGAAGCAACTGGAAGCGGCGATCAGCCGGGAATTGAAGGCGCTGCCCAATCTACGTGCGCCAGCCGCACTGGCGACGCGGGTCTTGGCCGCGATCGAGCAACGAGCGACGGTGCCGTGGTATCGCCGGGACTGGCAAACTTGGCCGCTGTCCCTTCAGGCCATCTCAGCGTTGGTGTTGGTGGCTGGGTTCGGCGGGCTTTGCGTCTTGAGTTGGCAGCTTGTGCAGACGCCGGGGTTCGCTTCGGCCTCTGGCAAAGCGGGCAGTCTGCTTGGTGGATTGGGTACTCTTTGGAGTGCCCTGGGCTGGGTCAAGAGCGGCGTCTGGCTGACGCTCAAGAGCGTGAATCCGGCGTTGCTGGCCGGCTGTGGCTTGGCGCTCGCGCTGGGTTACGCGATGTGTCTGGCCTTGGGAGCGGTTTATGTGCGGCTGGGTTTCGCCCGGCGGTGAAAGGAAACGACGATGAAAACTCGAATCTCGAACAGCAGCATGAGAACAGCGCTGGGTATTCTTGCCGGAATCTTGCTGGGGATCATTGCCCCGCTCTGCGCGCAGACAACGAACGACAATGACGCCGTAGCGGTGGAGGCCGCAAATGCCGTGGAGGCGGAGGTTGCCACTCCGGAGAAAATCGCCTCGGACACCAATGCCACGGCAAGACACCATGGGGCCATCCAGGTGGGGCAGGGGAGGAGGTCGCGCAATCACGAGCCGATCGTTGCGTTTGGCCGGCACGTGGAGTTAAAGACGAATGAGACGACGGAGGCCGTGGTGGTGTTTGGCGGCACGGCGAAGATCGAGGGCAAAGTGACTGAGGCCGTGGTGGTGATCGGCGGCGCCGCCGAAATCTCCGGTGAGGCAGGAGACGCGGTGGCGGTGGGAGGCAGCATCCGGGCGCTCCCCGGCGCGAAGATCAAAGGAGATGCGGTGGCCGTGGCCGGCAGTCTTACGCTCGAAGAGGGGGCGCAGGTCAAGGGCGACGCCGTGGTGGTTTTCGGCAACCAAACCCTTGCGGATAGTGATGCCGTCGAGGGGCAGGTGGTTAAGGTGTTGGCGGGCGATATTCCGGCCTTGAAACCGCTGCGCGACTGGTTCGTCGAGTGTGTGTTGAAGCTCCGTCCGCTCGCGCCAACCGTGGGGTGGGTCTGGATCGTCTATGGCGCGTTCTTCCTGCTCTATGCATTGGTCGCGCTGGCGTTCCCGCGGCCGGTTGAAATCTGCGTGCAGGAGATCACCCAGCGGCCGATCACAACATTTTTGATGGGATTGCTGACCAAAGTGCTGATCCCGGTCGTGTTCTTCATTCTCCTTTGCACCGGCATCGGAGGGATCGTGGTGATTCTGCTCATTCCCGTTCTGATCATCGCGGGAATCGTGGGCAAAGTCGCATTGCTTCAGTTCCTCGGTTATCAGGTCACCCGGCACTTCGTTGACACCCAACGGCCGCTGCTGGCTTTCGGCGTGGGCTGGGCCATCATCACCGTGCTCTACCTCGTGCCGGTTCTCGGCTTGCTGATCTTCACGGTCACCGGCATGTGGGCGCTGGGGGCCGCTGTGATGGCGACCTTTGGCGGAGCACGCCGCGAAATGCCGCCGCGCACCTCTGCTTCGCAGCCAACACCCGGGGGCGAAGCGGCATCGCCCGGACTTGGTTTCGCTCCGATGCCGATGCCGCCGCCGTCCGTCGCATCCACCCTGCCCATTGGCGGTGGCGCGGGAGCCGAGACTCCAGCCACCGGTGCCGCATGCGAAGTGGCGTCGTTTACCGGTCAGTCCGCACCCACCGCAGGGCAGGCGACGATTCCGCCGGTCAGCGGTCCCCCAGAAGCGCTGGTGTACCCGCGCGCCGGATTTTGGGAACGGTTCGGCGCGGCCTTCCTGGACGTGATTCTGGTCAGCATCCTTGGGGGGATGGTCGGTGGGCCGCCGTGGCTCTTTCTCGTGGCGCTGGCCTACTTCGCCGGGATGTGGACCTGGAAAGGAACAACGATTGGCTGCGTTGTGCTCAAGCTGAAAGTCGTCCGGGTGGATGGAAGCCCCATGACTTTCCCCGTCGCGTTGGTTCGCGGTTTGGCGGCGGCGTTCTCGCTGGTGGTCTTCTTCCTCGGCTTCCTGTGGATCGCTTGGGACCCGGAGAAACAGGGCTGGCACGACAAGATCGCCGGCACCGTGGTCGTGCGCCTGCCCCGAACGCAGTCGCTGGTTTGCTTCTGACGGCGGGCGATCTGCGGGCCGGATCAGAGTGAGCAGGGCGGCTCACTTCGCTTGCTGCGCCTGCTTGAACTTCTCCAGCTTCGGCCGGACGACCATCATGCAGTAGGGCTGTCGCGGGTTGTTCTTGAAATACTCCTGGTGATAGCCCTCCGCGGCGTAGAACTTCGTCAAAGGCACAATCTCCGTTACGATCGGATCGGAAAAACGCCCGGCGGCGAACGCCTTTGCCTTCTCGGCGGCGAGGCGCTGAGTTTCGTTGGTGTAAAGCACAATGGAGCGGTACTGCGAGCCGACGTCGTTGCCTTGGCGGTTGGGTGTGGTCGGGTCGTGGGCATCCCAGAAGGCTTCCAATAGCTTCTCGTAGCTGATTCGAGCGGGGTCGAACTCGATCTGGACCACTTCGGCGTGACCGGTGTTGCCCTCGCAGACTTGCTTGTAGGTGGGGTTCGCAATGTGGCCGCCCGCGTAGCCACTCGTTACGGCTTTGACGCCCGGGAGGGTTTCAAACATCGCTTCGAGACACCAGAAACAGCCACCACCGAGGGTGGCGAATTCGGTCTTGGGCGGGGCAGGAGGATTTGTGTCAGCACACATGGCGGGGATACAACAGGCGATCACCAGAACAAATGCCAAAGGGCCGGCAAGGACTTGCCGGTGGAGCGGACGGTCTAAAACGCGGCGTTTCATCTCAGCGATCCGACAAACGATAGGGCAGGGCAGGGGAGAGTGCAAAGGCCGCGCTCACGAAGCGGCGATTAAGCACCCGCAGGCAACCGCTAATTTCCTTTTCTTTCGGCGCGTTCGCTCTATCTTGCGCTTCCGGTGGAATCACCGAGAGCACGCAGAGAGATGGACGCGGCACACATACGCAATTTCAGCATCATCGCCCATATTGATCATGGGAAGACGACGCTTTCCGACCGCTTGCTGCATCGTACCGGCACAATCTCGACGCGCGAGATGGAAGATCAACTCCTCGACTCGATGGACCTCGAAAAGGAGCGCGGCATCACCATCAAGGCGCATCCCGTGACGATGCTCTACAAGGCCCAAGACGGCGAAACGTACGAGTTGAACCTGATTGACACGCCGGGACACGTGGATTTTACCTACGAGGTGTCGCGGAGCCTGAGCGCGTGCGAAGGGGCGCTGCTGATTGTGGACGCAGCCCAAGGGGTGGAGGCCCAGACGGTTGCCAACGTCCATTTGGCGATGAAGCAAAACTTGGCGATCATCCCGGTGATCAACAAGATTGACCTGCCGCACGCGGACATCGCGATGGCCAGGCAGCAACTCGAAGACATCTTGGCGATCCCGGCTGACACGGCGATGCTCGCCAGCGCCAAGGAGGGGATTGGCATTGATGAAATCCTCGAAGCCATCGTGGCGCGCGTGCCACCGCCCAAGCCCACCGGGCAGGGGAGTTTGCAGGCGCTGGCTTTTGATTCTTACTTTGACACCTTCAAGGGCGTGGTCACGCATGTGCGGGTGTTCAACGGGGAGTTGAAGCCGGGCATGCAGGTCCGATTGCTGCACTCGGGCAAGAGTTACGAGGTGAAGGAGGTTGGCAGCTTCAATCCGAAGCCCTACGTGCGCGAGAAGCTGGAGGTCGGCGAAACCGGTTACGTGACGGCGAACATCAAGACCCCGGCCGAGGTGAAAATGGGCGACACGATCACGGACGCCCGACATCCGGCGGCGGCATTGCCCGGTTTCAAAGAGGTGCATCCGATGGTGTTCAGCGGGATTTACCCGATCAACACAGCGGATTACGAGCACCTCAAGGTGAACATGGCCAAGCTCCAGCTCAACGACTCGGCCTTTGCCTATCAGGCGGAGACGAGCGTGGCGCTGGGATTCGGTTTCCGCTGCGGCTTCCTCGGGTTGCTGCATTTGGAAATCGTGCAGGAGCGGCTGCGGCGCGAATACGGTATGGACATCATCGCCACGTACCCCAGCGTGGTGTACCGCGTGACCCTGACGGACGGGACGGTGAAGGAGATTGACAACCCGGCGTTCCTGCCGGAGCCGAATTACATCGAGAAGATTGAAGAGCCGATGGTGCGCGCGTTTATCATCTGTCCCAACGAATACATCGGCGACATGATGGCGCTGGTGTCCGAGAAGCGCGGTACGCTGGATCACACGGAGACGCTGGACTCGAAACGCGTGATGCTGCACAGCCTCGTGCCGCTCGGCGAAATCTTGATTGATTTTCACGACCGCATCAAAAGTATCACGCGGGGCTACGGCTCGATGGACTACGAGCACGCGGACTATCGTGAGTCGGACATGGTGAAGCTGGATTTGCTGGTGAATGGCGAATCGGTGGACGCGTTTTCGTGCATCGTGCATCGCGACAAAGCCGAGGGCAGGGGACGGGCATTGGCGGCGAAGCTGAAAGAAGTCATCCCGCGCCAGCAATACCAAGTGGCCATCCAGGCGGCGATCGGCGGCAAGATCATCGCGCGCGAAACGGTGAGCGCGTTTCGCAAGGACGTGACCGCGAAATGTTACGGTGGCGACATCACACGGAAACGGAAACTGCTCGAGAAACAGAAGGAAGGAAAGAAGCGGATGAAGTCCGTGGGCTCGGTGAACATTCCGCAGGAAGCCTTCATCGCGGTTCTCAAGGCGTAGTCACCCGCTGGAGAAGGAACTTTATGATTATTCGCTGGTTTTGCTCCAAGACGGTTCGCGAGGCCACAGCCATGCGCCGCCATGTGGAGAAGTTATTGCGGGCGCAGCGAGACCTCCTTTCACCCCAGGCCGTCGAGGCAGTGCGGGCGGCGGCAAATGACCTCCGGAGCGCGCTGCGGAGTGGAACTGACAAGCCGGCATTGCGCCAGCAGATGGAAAGCTTGGAGAAAGCTGCCAACAAGTGGCTCAAGCCTTATCCTCATGCGGCGTGGCGCGAAAACGTCGAGGTCTTGCTCGTCGCACTCGCCGTGGCGATGGGCATTCGCACCTTCTTCCTGCAACCCTTCAAGATCCCCACCGGTTCCATGCAGCCGACGCTGTTTGGCGTCACCTCCGTCAACTTGGCCGAGCATCCTGAGGTCAAGCCCACGACAGGTTTGAAACGTGTGAAGGAGTGGTTCGCGGGCGCTTCCTATGTTCGCTTGGTTTCACAGGCCAATGGTCCCATCCAACGAGTTGAAAATCCGCTGCGCCTGCTCATCCTCAATATCAAGCAAACCATCTGGATTGGCGGTGTGCCGCACACCCTTTGGTTTCCGCCGGACTGCGGGGCCGTGGACATCGCCACGCGGGCGGGCATTCGTCCCGGAGACCACTTCAAACGTGGCGATGAGGTGCTCAACCTCATGGTACGGAGCGGCGACCATTTGTTCGTTGACCGGCTGACCTACAACTTCAAGTCACCGCAGCGTGGCGAGATTATCGTCTTCGAGACAAAAGGCATTGACGCGTTGCCGCAAGATCAGTTTTACATCAAGCGTCTGGTGGCACTTGGCGGTGAGCGCGTGCAGATTGGCGATGACCGGCATTTGGTGATCAACGGCGAGCGTCTGGACGCCTCAACCCCGCATTTCGAGGGGGTGTATTCCTTTAATCCGCGAAAGCCACCCCGCGACAGCGAATACTCCGGGCACGTCAAGTCACCGGATTTGTCACCGCTCCTGTATCAGCACCCCAATGGCTACACTGTCGCAACCAATTGTTACATGGTCATGGGAGACAATACGATGAACAGTTTGGATTCTCGCCGATGGGGTTCTTTTCCGGCCGCGAATGTCATTGGGAAAAGCTTCTTTGTGTATTGGCCCATTACTGAGAGGTTCGGTTGGGGGCAGCGTTGACGGGCGATTCCATGAAGAGAATCTGACCTCCCTCCATTCAGGTGGATATTATATCACTACAATATATGTTATATGCTATAAATGCCTTGCGCTTTGTATCAGCCGCCATCGCGTCTTTCTCATCAGCAGCGTGATCTAACTTGCCGCCCTGCACACCCGGTTCAGGTCTCACCCCGCCCGCATCATCGCGATAACCCTTTGCGCGGCTTCCTCGATTCTCACCGCCTGCATCGGCCCGCTGCGCGGCTTGATTTCAATCTCGCCCTTCGCCAGTGACTTCTCGCCAATGCTCACGCGAATCGGAAAGCCCACGAGGTCGGCGTCCTTGAACTTTACGCCGGGCCGTTCGTCGCGGTCATCGAGGATCACTTCCACGCTCGCGGCGCTCAGTTCGGCGTACAGTTTCTCCGCCAACTGCATGCCCGCACTCTCCGGTGCGACGGTCAGCGGCGTGATGCAGACTTGATACGGCGCGACGCTCAACGGCCAGATGACTCCATCCTTGTCGTTGCACTGCTCGACGACCGCCTGCAACGTCCGCGTGATGCCGATGCCGTAGCAGCCCATGACGCACGGCCGGCGTTGGCCATCCTCGGCCAGAAAACTGGCGCCCAGCTTCTCGCTGTATTTCGTGCCGAGCTTGAAGACGTGGCCAACTTCGATGGCCCGGCGGATCTTCAGCGGTTTGCCGCACTTCACGCACGGTTCGCCGGCGGTGACGGTGCGCAAGTCGCACCATTTGGTCACCTTGATGTCGCGCTCCATCGAGACATTCCGGAGGTGAAAGCCGTCTTCGTTCGCCCCGGTGGTCATGTCGTTTGCTCCTTGAAGGCGCTCGTCGGCATAGATGCTCACCTCGACGGGAACATTCACGACGGCGCCAAGCGAACCCGGCTTGGCGCCAAGCACGGAGACAATTTCCTCCACGGTGGCCGGCCGCGCGGCGACCGCGCCCGTTCTCGCCAGGAGCTTGGTTTCGTTCAACTGGTCGTCCCCACGGATCAGAATGATGATCGGTT
>CAZJTM010000176.1:13031-13684 GCA_964548925.1 uncultured Verrucomicrobiota bacterium
CGATATAGACGAGTGTCTTGATCTGGCGGTTTGCCGGGACTTTGTAGGGCTCCTTGCTCAGCGCTTCGATGGTCACGACGCCGGGCGTGGCGAACTTCTCCGGCAACGCGCCGAGTTCGCGCGCGGCGGTTTTCGGGATGCCGCTGGTGGCCTTCTCCACGTTGGCCGCGTAGCCGCAGGCTTCGCAATAGGCCACTTCGTTTTCACCCGTCTCGGCGGGGACCATAAACTCGTGCGAGTAATTGCCGCCGATCACGCCCGTGTCGGCCTCGACCGGGAAGGCCTTCAGCCCGCAGCGGGCGAAGATGCGGGTGTAGGCGTCGTACATCTTTTGGTAACTGGCCATCGCGCCTTCGTCGGTGGTGTCGAAGGAATAGGCATCCTTCATGATGAACTCCTTCGCGCGCATCAAGCCGAACCGCGGCCGGATTTCATCGCGGAACTTGACGCTGATCTGATAAAAGTTCTTTGGCAACTGCCGGTAGGAATTGATTTCGGCGGCGGCGGCGGTGGTAATAACTTCCTCCGCGGTGGGGCTGAGAAACCACTCCCGATTGGCGGAATCCTTGACCTTGAAGAGCACATCCTTCGCGGTTTCGGCGCGGCCACTTTGCTCCCAAATCTCCTTCGGCTGGAGCGCGGGCATCAGGACT
>CAZJTM010000177.1:0-2267 GCA_964548925.1 uncultured Verrucomicrobiota bacterium
CGCGAGATAGTGAAAACCGCAAAAACGAACTAGAGGGACGGGGATATGCAGATCTCCCGGATTGCCACAAACCGCCTTCCCTTCGTGTTCACTTGTGAAATTCGTGTCAGCGTCTGAGGCCCTGGGCAATTGATCGCCGTCGGCCCGGCCGCACCCGCTGTTGTGCGGCGTGGCATTTCGGCGTCAGCAATTCTCATTATGAAGGTGTCCATCTCCGCCGGGTGAGGTCACCCGGCCTACCTCCGCACAAAACCGCCCGGTTGTAGGCCGGGGGGCCTCACCCGGCGTCCCTCTCTGGTCCATAATGAGAATTGCTGTTTCGGCGTGCGCCCGCGTTGACAGGCCGGGGTCACTCATTATCATCCCGGATCGTTTATGAATCCAAAACCGCATGTAGCCGTGGTCGGTGCGACGGGAGCCGTCGGCATCGAGATGATCAAGACCCTGGAGAAGCGCAACTTCCCGGTCGGGAAGTTGACGTTGCTCGCCTCCGCCCGCTCCGTGGGCAAGAAGCTCAAGTTTAAGGGCACGGACACTACGGTGACCGAACTCACCAAGGATTCGTTCGCGGGCATTGACATCGCGCTGTTCAGCGCCGGCGGGAGCATTTCGAAGGAGTTCGCGCCCCTCGCGGCGAAGGCGGGCTGCGTGGTCGTGGACAACTCCAGCGCGTTTCGCATGGACGATACCGTGCCGCTGGTCGTGCCGGAGGTGAACGCCGCGGACGTGAAGTGGCACAAGGGGATCATCGCCAATCCGAATTGCACGACGGCTATCACGCTGATGGCGCTTTACCCGCTGCACGCGGCGTTTGGCTGCAAGCGCATCTTTGCCTCCAGCTACCAGGCGGTTTCCGGCACCGGCGCGAAGGCCATCGCCGAACTGGAGCGGCAGGTGGATCAGATCGTCAAAGGTCAGCCGGTGACCAAGGAGGTCTATCCGCATCAGATCGCTTTCAACGTGTTGCCGCACGTGGACGTTTTCCTGCCCAGCGGCTACACGAAGGAAGAGATGAAGATGGAGAACGAAGGCCGCAAGATCATGCACCACCCGACCTTCAAGGCCAGCGTGACCTGCGTGCGCGTGCCGGTCTATCGTTCGCATTCCATTGCCGTCAGCGCGGAGTTTGAAAAGCCGGTGAGCGTGGAAGCCGCCCGCGAAGTGCTGAAGAAAGCGCCGGGCCTGGACCTCGTGGACGAGCCAGAAAACAAGAAGTATCCGATGCCTCTCTTCACCTCCGAGAAGTACAACTGCGAAGTGGGCCGCATCCGCAAGGACTGCGCGCTGGACAACGGTCTGTGCTTTTGGGTCAGCGGCGATCAACTGCTCAAAGGCGCCGCGCTCAACGCGGTGCAGATCGCGGAGGAGTTGCTGAAGTAACCCGGTCGCAGCCGACCCAGCCGCGTTTGTGAAAACGCGGAAGGATGCCCGGCGAGCTTGGAAACGGTTGGGCGTTTCCAAGTTTGGGGCCACCGCAATTCCAAACCGCAGCGACGTCGGGAACTTTCAGAGTTCAATCACGGTGATTTCCGGCCGGCAACAAAAGCGGGCCGGGGTCACAAACCAGCCGATGCCAGGATTGACGTAGAGCGGGCCGCTTGGCGTTTGGAACAAGCCCATGACGTATTCGTCCACCGAGAACGGAATCATGGGCGCCCCAATGAACGGCAGACGCACTTGGCCGCCGTGCGAGTGCCCGGCCAGCATCAAATCGAACCGCAAGCCACCCAGTCGCTTCACCCACGCGGGGTAATGCAGCAGGAGAATGTTCTTCGTTCCGGCGTCGGGCAACAGTGTGGCGGGTTGCCGGCCCTCGCAGGTTAATCCGGTCAGCGTCATCCGGCCGTCACGGGTCCGGCGCTGCTCATCCAGCAGCCACGCGCCACCGGTGGACTCGAACGCCTCGCGGATCGGCCCAAAGGACGCCTTGCTCCAGTACTCGTGGTTGCCCGGCACGCCGTAAAGCGGCGATTTGATGCCGGCCAGGATCGGCAACGCCTCCGCGAGGTAGGCCGGCTTTTCCACCGGATCGCCGATGAGATCCCCGGTGAAGCACACGAAGTCCGGTGATTGGGAGTTGATCTTGCGAACCACCGATTCCAGAAAGGCGCGGTCGCCTTTGTGGTGGAGATCGGTGAAATGGACGAGGCGGTGCGTTGGCCGGGCGTTGCCCAGGCGGAGGCGTCGCACCTTCAACCAACGCGGCTCAATCCAGAGTGCGTCCACCAACGCCAGCGCGGGAACGGCCCCCAAGAGCCCCAACATAA
>CAZJTM010000177.1:2277-13534 GCA_964548925.1 uncultured Verrucomicrobiota bacterium
CGGCGGCGGTTGATTGAAATCCAAGTCACGCGTCTGCGGCAAATCCGCGCGCTGACGCTAGTCACCCGCTGGGGCAAACACAAGCGTGCTTCGCGCACGCATGCACGCCCTCGGCAAACCTACACTTGAAACCGGCGCCGCTCTGAGGTGGAATGCCGGCATGCATGTTTCCCGCAGGAACTTCATCGCCGCCGCCGCCCTAGTCGCCGCGGCTCCCACCATCGCTGTCCATCCGGCGCAGGCGGCCCCGCGCCGACCGGCCAAGCGCCTCAAGCTGGGCATCTCGTCCTACTCGTACTGGCACTTCAAGACCGAACGCGTGCCCATCGAAACCGTGATCGAAAAATCGGCGGACCTCGGTGTGGAGGGCGTGGATATTCTGCATCGGCAGATGGAGTTGCCGGAGAAGGCGCCGCTGGACGCCGCCGGGCGTGCCCACCTGCACAAGCTCAAGCGCCATGCGTTCCGCAATGGCATTGATCTCATTTGCCTGTCCACCCACCAGAGCTTTGTCAGCCCGAAGCCCGAGGTCATTGACCAGAACGTGGAGCACACGAAGAAGTGCATCGAGATTGCCTACGAACTGGGTGCGCCCTGCATTCGCATCAACACCGGGCGTTGGGGCACGGCGAAGGATTTCGACGCGTTGATGGCGGCCCGCGGCATCGAACCGGTCTTGCCGGGCTACACGGAGGACGAGGGTTTCAAATGGTGCATTGACGGCATTCAGCGCTGTCTGCCGAAGGCGGAGGAATGCGGCGTGATCCTCGGGTTGGAGAACCACTGGGGACTGGCGCGCACGCCGGAAGGGCTGATGCGGATTATCAACGCCATCCCATCGCCGTGGCTGGGCGTGCTCATGGACACCGGCAATTTCCTCGAAGACCCTTACGCGAAGCTCCAGCAGATCGCGGCCCCCACAGTTTTCGTGCAGGCCAAGACCTATCCCGGCGGCGGCGAATGGTACACGCTCGACCTGGACTATCGGCGCATCGCGAAAATTCTCGAAGAGGTCAACTACACCGGCTACATCTCGCTGGAGATGGAAGGAAAGGAGAACCCGGACACCGCCGTGCCGAAGAGCATCGCCATGCTGCGGAAGGCGTTTCGATTATGAAGTGGGCAACGCCAGGAAACCCCGCATCTACAGGTTCCAACGAATTCTAAGCGTTCACGGACGTATCAAGGCCCTCCGTGGACGTTTTGAATCCTCGGGATGGCATCCGGAGTTTGGAGAAAGCGCAGAATAGTGTCCCTGCCCGGAGCGCGCTCCAACCGGCTGGAGCCGGGCCTCCGAACGCGAGTTGCGAAAACGGCTCGGGGTGTGTGGTCGCTGCTGGGCTACTTCAGTTCCAAGGTAATGCGGTTGCGTTCGAGGATAGTGCTCTCCGCACTCACCAGGTTGGCGAGCGCAAGGTATAGGTGGTCAACGCGTAATCCCTCCGTCTTTAATGGAAACCAGGGTATTCCGGGAGCATCTCAATTTCTGAGTGAGCGGGCTGGGGCGTTGGTTGTAAAGGGGAGGTACGCAAGCGAGCTGGTGTGAGACGTCGGTTGCTCATCCCGGCAGTTTCGAGGCTTTGGGTGGGCCGGTGGACGGTGATGATGCGAAGCGGAGTGGACGCGTTGCAAGAACAGTTCTGGGCCGAGGCGATGCCGCCCCAGGGTAAAATGTTTCAGGAAGACAAGTCACCCTACTCTCCGCAGTTGAAGGTAGGGCGAGCGCGGGATTGCACGAGCAAGTCGTTGCGGTTAAACCGCAGGCATGAACTGCTTGTCATTAGTGTCTGGCCGGAAATTCGTGTTTTTCAGCGGCGGGGCGGAGTGCGCGAAGCCTCCAGATCGGCCGGCGCATGGTTTTTTTCATGCGGCTCGCCAAATCACCCGAAAATCGCCTGCTGTGACGACCCCGATCCTGTCGGACTTTCCAAAACGCCCCGGGTGTCGCGGCTTCAGGCCGCCGCTCGCTGCGGCTCACATCCTGCACGCACTCGCGCCAGCAACTCCCGCCGATCACGTGCAGGTTGTAGCTCAAGACGCCATAGCCGAGGCTCGCGCCTTGAACCCCTGAACCGTAGCGGCGGCTCGGTAGAGCGCCGCCAGATTCCCTCTCCAAGAGCTTGCGGCGCTCTGCCGGGACGCCGCCACGCCAAGGTTCCTGGAGCGGATTCGCCGAGTTCGGATTCGCGCCTTGAACCCATGGCTCCAATGGACAATTTCGTGTTGCATCTGCACCATGGAATGGTCCTGCCCACCTGTTGAAGCTCACGGGCAAAGCGAGCGTCCGGGCCCTCGCCCCCAGACGGTTGAGTGTTCCGAGCACCACCCGTCGGCCGCAGTCGCGGCCTGGCGCGCCAGACGGGCCGCCCCCCGAAAAATCCAGGCTTGCCATGCGCCGGGCTCAGCGGGCATTTTCCGACATGGCAGCAACGCAGAAAACCCACCCGCTGGATTCCCGGTTCTATCTGGCCGTGGATGACTTCTTCACCGCGCACAGCGCCCTGGCGCTGACCTACGACGACGTCACCCTCGCGACGCTTTATTCCGAGGTGCTCCCCCGCGACACGCAACTCGACACCCGCCTCGCCGACGGGTTGAGCCTCAACGTCCCCATCGTGTCTGCCGACATGGACACCGTCACCGAATCGCGCATGGCCATCGCCATGGCCCTCAACGGCGCCCTCGGGCTCATCCACTACAACATGCCGGAGAAGCAACAACTCTCCGAGCTCAGCCGCGTGAAATACCACGTGCCCGGCATGATTCACGACCCTATCAAGGTTTCGCCGGAGCAATTGGTCGGCGATGTGGTGGCGGTGGTCGAGGAACACAAATACGGTTTCAGCACGTTTCCCGTCGTGGACCACCAAGGCAAACTGGTCGGGCTGCTCTCCGGCCACATCGTCAAGCCGCGCTACGCGAAGCGCAAGGTCGCCGAGGCCATGACGCCCCGCGCGCAGGTTCACACCATCCAGAAGAAGGAACTGGGCAAAGACCCCATTACCCGGGCGGACAAGTTCTTCACCGAGCATCCCGGCATCCACAAGCTGCTGGTCGTGGATGACGAGGACAAGTTGCGCGGCCTTTTCACCATGAACGACGTCGAGCGCATCACCCAGGAGCGCAAGGCACAGTTCAAGCCCGCCCGCGACGCGCAATTCCGCCTGATCTGTGGCGCGGCGGTCAGCGCCACCCGCAACGCGTTTGGCGAACTGGACCGCGAACGCATCCTCAATCACGTCGGGGCGCTGGTGGAACGCGGCGTGGACTGCGTGGCCGTCTCCACCGCGCACGGCCACAGCCGCGGCGTGGGCGACGCCGTGAAAATGTTGCGGGAGGCGTTCCCGAAACTCCCGATCATCGCCGGCAACGTGACCAGCGCGGCGGGCGTGGAGTTTCTGGCGGACTGCGGCGCGAATGTCGTCAAGGTCGGGCAGGGGCCGGGCTCGATTTGCACCACGCGCGTGGTGGCGGGTGTCGGCATTCCGCAACTCACGGCACTGTATGTATGCGGCAAGGCCGCCGAGAAGAAAGGCGTGACGATTCTGGCCGACGGCGGCATCACCAAGTCCGGCGACATTGTCAAGGCGCTGACGCTGGCGCACGCCGTGATGTGCGGCGGCATGTTTGCCGGCTGCAACGAAGCGCCCGGCGACGTCATCGAAATCAGCGGCAAGCTCTACAAGCAATATCGCGGCATGGGCAGCATGGCCGCGATGAAGGCCGGCTCGGCCGCGCGCTACGGCCACGCGCCCAACCCGACCCAGAAGGTGGCGGCCGAGGGCATTGAGGCGTTGAAGGAGGCGGTGGGCTCCGTGGACCGCGTGCTCGCGCAACTCATCGGCGGCATCCAATCCGGCATGGGCTACCTCGGCGCCGCGAACCTTGCGCAACTCCGCGAAAAGGCCCGCTACATCCGCGTCACCTCCGCCGGCCTCAAGGAGGCCGCGCCGCATGACGTGGTGGAGTTGAAGACGGGGAATTGAGTTATCGCAACGCGGGCCGAAATCCGGCGGCGCTCCGGTCAGAGACTTCCAGGGGGCAACGCCACAGTCGGGGTCTGCGCGGGCTTGGGCACCTCATCAAGGAGCACGAAGCGGCGCTCGTCGCCAGAGCCGATCAACGCCGCCGGGCGGCCTGGAAACATCGCGAACAACGCCTCGTCGCAGAGCAGACGAGTGCGTGTTCCGGGCACCGTGGCGGAGACGGAAGCGGCGTCTGCCCCCGGCGGAGCGCCTGTGGAATGCGGCTTTGTTGCGCTGGAAGCCTGGGAGGCCATTCCAGGAATTTAAAGCGTTGATGGATGGTTGGGGGGGCAATCGCTGAACGCTTTGAATTCATGGGGAACTCCGCTCAGTTCGTGGTTTCCACGCGCGAGGCTCAGGACGTCGAGCCTCCCCATGCGCCTCGGGGCGCGGCTTTCCCTCGCACGACCGCGATCATCCCGGGTTTAACGGGGAGGTGAGCACTGGCGGTGGGCGTTCCGACGCGCCCGGAACACTTGCCACAAGACAAGCAGGGCAGGCAGCCAGATCAGCAGGCCGGCGTGCTGCATCAGCCCCTCGGCGTGGGCGAAGAAGCCGTTGGTCCGCATGAATGCGCGGGCGAGTTCATCGTTCGCGTATTGAGCGTAGGCCGCGCCGCCCACGGCGAACTCCCGCGCCACAGCCAAGCCCCCCATCGCCGCGTGCCATCCCAGCGCCCCGCCGCCCAAGGCGTCGTAGCCAGCCGCCGCCCCCCCGACAGCCCAGCCGCCCAAGGCGAGGCCCGCGAACGTGAGCAGTCCCAACGCTCCGCCGCCCATCGCCACCACGCCCACCGCAAAGCCGCCCACGCTGAGGGGCGCCACGGCCAGTCCGCCCGCCGCGAACAGCCCGCCAAAGGCGACGTTCCCGATGGCGATCCAGCCCTTTGCGGGCGGCGTCCTTTCTCCCTGCCTGTGCTGCAACTGAACGTGAAGCAACGGAAGCCCCAGCAATGTCCACCGGCTGCAATACCCCACCGACCGGCTTGCGTGGCACGCTGTCGCGGCAGGATCGGGTGGGAGTTCCGCCACTTCCTCCCTTTGAATCTGCCGCTGCGTCCGGTTTGCCCAGAGGATCAGAGTGATCAAAGCCACGGCATACCCGATGGATGCGCCGACGAGGCAGACGATGATCAGCACGGGATGCGTCTTCCACCAGGCATCCGCCATGAACACGAGCGTCCCGACCGCGATGGCGAACACCCCCACCAGCGCCCAGGTCCATTTCGCCACGCGGACCATGAACTGGCGCTCGCGCGGCGACCGCGTGTTTTCGATGCTCAACTTCGTGCCCAGCCAGCCGCCGAGGATGCCAACGAGCGGGCCGAGGATGGCGCCCGCCCACCCGGCGGCGGCCGCGGCTTTCGCCAAGGAACTGCCCTTGGCCGCAGTTGCGCCCACCGTCGCGGCGCTGGCGGAAGTGGCGAACACGGGCAATGCCGCGATGACGCCCAAGGTAAAGGCCTTGCCCGGCGCGGTGCGTTCCAGCGCGCTTTCGACGAACGCGAGCACCTGCTCGCGCAACAGGTTGCGCCCGCGCGAAAGCCGCTGTTTCACGGCGTCCTCGGAAAGCTCAAGTTGCTCCGCGACGCGTTCGATGGATTGGTGCTCGCGATAGAAGAGAATGAGCGGTTCGCGATAGGTCTCCGGGACGCGTTCGAGGGAATGCCACAGGATGGCTTCCTCCTCCAGGCTGATCGCTTGATCGGAGGCCAAAGGTTGGGGTGAAGGCAGCTCCTGAATCGCTTCCAACGATTCGGCGGCGGCGAGCGGTTTGCGGCCCTCGCGGCGGAGGAAGTTGTTGATTCGATTCCGCGCGATGCCGCAGAGCCAGGCGCGCAGCTTGGCCGGCTCGCGCAAATGCCGGAGGTGTTTCCACGCGGTGATGAAGGTTTCCTGGGCCAAATCTTCGCTATGCCCCAGGCAGCCGGTCGCGCTGTAGGCCAGCGAACAAATCAGGGATTGGTATCGCGCCACGATCCGCCCGAAGGCGTCACGATCGCCCACCAAGCTCTCGCCCACCAATTCGGCGTCGGTTGTTTCCGTTCCCGCCATGATTCTGGTTGTCATCATATCACCGCTTGAGTGGCGCAGTGAGCGGAAAAGGTGACAAGAGAGAGGCACTTTCAAAAGTCCCGCCGGCTGAGGGCAGCCGGCCTACAGGCTGTGAAAGACAGCCCGATTCTTGTAGGCTGCGTGCCCTCACGCGGCGTTCCGAGCCAAGTTCTGAAAGAGCCTCGAGAGACCCGGAGCGACCCCGGGGAGGCCAGTCTCTCAGCAATGCTCGCGCGAATTAAAGGCCGGTTCCAGCCTCAGCGGGCGGTCGTGGTCAAGATGCTCGTGGCAAATCTGGAAGAACGTGGCGCGGGTTTCAGCACGGCGGATGGCGTAAAGGAAACGCTCGGCGTCCTCCCCCAATCCTTCGCCGATATAATTCGTGAACAGCTTCATCCGCTGGGCTTGCAACTTCTCCGAAACGTGCGGCGTGCAGTTCACCTCCCACAGCGCCTCAATGTAGGCGAGCACGTCGCGACCGGTCGGGTAGGTCACTGCCTCGCCGCGCAGGCGTTGGCGGATTTGGGCAAAGAGCCACGGGTTGCGGATCGCGCCCCGGCCAATCATCAGCCCCCGGGCTCTGGTCTGCGCCAGCACTTCGAGCGCTTGATCGGCCGAATAGACGTGGCCGTTCGCGATCACCGGGCAGGGCATGACTTCGGCGGCGCGGCGGATGAGATCGTAGCGGACCGGCAGGCGATAGCGCTGGGCGACCGTCCGCGCGTGGACGGTGAGCAAGTCGAGCGAGTGTTTGGCGAAGATGGGCAGGAGTTCGTCAAACACCGCCTCGGACTCGAAGCCGATGCGGGTCTTGACAGTGAACTTGATGCGGATGGCGTCGCGCAACGCGCCGAGGATGGCGTCCACGCGCTGCGGTTCGCGGAGCAGGCCGCCGCCGGCGCATTTCTTGTACACGACCGGCGCGGGGCAGCCGAGGTTCAAGTCAATGGCGGCGACGGGTAGTTGTTCCAGTTGCTTCGCCGTGCGGACGAGCGAAGGGATGTCGTTGCCGATCATTTGGGCGACGACCGGTTGACCCGTCGGGTTGGCGCGGACGGACGCGACGATCCACTTCTCCAGATGTGAAACGGCGTGGACGCGGAAGTACTCGGTCCAATAGACGTCCGCGCCGCCGCGTTGGTGGACGAGCCCCCAGAAGTCCGAATCCGTGACCTCTTGCATCGGCGCGAGGGCGAGGATCGGCTGGCCGCCGTGTAGGAGGGAATCGAAAGCGGTCACCGGAGCAACTGCGGCCAGGTCACCTTGAAGCCCGGCAGGAGCTTGGAGGCGGCTGTCTCGCCAACTTCTGCCTTGGAAGCGAGCTTGAAGGCGACCCGCTCCAGCGCGAACACTTCGATGGTTTGCGCCTCCGCATCCACGATCCAATACTCGCGCACCCCATGCTGTCCGTAGGGGTCTTTATTTTCCACCCGGTCCCGCTTCCAGCTACCTTGTGAAATGACCTCAACCGCGAGGTCCGGGGCGCAGCGCACACGGTCGGTCACCAGTTTCAGGCGTGCCTTGGAGATGAAGAAGACGTCTGGTTGGATGACGCGCGTGGGCGTGAGGATGACATCCAAAGGGCTGAGGAAAACCTCCCCGAGTTCCTTCCCGGCAACAAACGAATCCAAAAGCTTGAAGAAGCGGGAAACGACTCGTTGGTGATTGGGAACAGGTGTCGGTGACCTGATGAGTTCTCCATCCCAAAGTTCCATCGGCAGGTTGGACTCCGGCAACTCGGCGACCGTTTCGTCAAAGGTCCACAGCCGTTTCGCGAACGGTTTGGGTGGTGTTGCGGTTGCCATGGCGGCAACTAAACCGAATTCGCGCTTGAAATCAACCCTGCCGCCGGCAAGGGTGGGGCGACCTTGCCGCGCACATAGGCCCGTCTCAACCCTGCGTTGTTGGCCTCGCGGCTGAATTAATACCGGGCAAACACGCGCTGGCTCAACTGGCGAATGGCCCGCAATTTCACAAGCAATCGGCGCTGCCGCCCGCCCTTCCCCTTCTGGCAGAGCTGGCTCCCACCGGCCCGGCCAAAGTCTTCCGAGGCCGCTAAGCGGCTTGGAAAAGGGAAAAGCGTGTGAGAGAGACAAAGCAGAAAGCGCAGCCCACAACCGCCTACGGAGCGGAATCGTCTGCCACCACACACCGGAAACCGATGCGGTCGTTGCCACTGTCGGGGTAGCACTGGAGGCGACGCGCACACCGCGCGTAGAACGTGCTGTAGCCCCACGAACCGCCGCGCAACCCACGGTAGGAACCTGACGTGGGGCCACGCGGATCGCTTTGTGCGTCACTGCTGTAGCTGCCATACCAGTCCCAAAACCACTCCGCCACGTTCCCGGCCATGTCATACAGCCCATACCCGTTCGCCGCGAAATATCCCGCCGGACTGGTGTAGGGTTCTCCGCCGGTGGCAAACGTCGGATGATAGCCCCGCGTCGGGCTGGTATCGTAACTGAAGTAGCTGTCGCTGTTGTAGTTCGCCCGGCTGTGCTGGATGGTGTCGCTGTCGCTCCACGGGAAACGATGCCCGCTTGCCCCGCCACGCGCGGCCTTCTCCCACTCCGCTTCCGTGGGCAGCCGATATCCGCCGGCAGTCCATTTCACCCAGTCATTCTGCACGTCCACCTGCCCGGTGCGATACACCGTGGTCTGCGCCACGCTCGTGTAGTAGGCCGGCGTCCGATTTTCCTTCTCACTCCGCGCGTTGCACCACTTCACCGCGTCATACCACGTCATGGATTGCGCCGGATGATTGGTCGCCTTCCCTTGCGCCCCATACTCGAAGCTGTAGCCGTGCGCGAGCGCCCAGTTGTACACCTCGTCCCACAACGCCTTCGTCACCTCATACTTGTCCATGTAAAAGGCGGAAACGGACACCGTGTGCGTCGGACGCGCATCGCTGTCGCCCTCGTTGAACGTGTCGCCCATCGTGAAACTGCCGGTGGGAATCCGGACCATGCCGGCAGGAGGAGGAGGATTGGTCTTCCCAGTCATGACGGCGCGATAGAACCGCCGCACCGCCGGCACGGGATCCACCACCGTTCGCGGCTGTCCATTGCCCAGCAAGTTCGTCTGCAAGAGCTGCCAGCCCGTCAGCGTGTCGGTATAGTCCACGCGGTAAAGCCGGTTGGACTCGGTGTTGAAAGTGATTCTCCATCCGCCCGCCTCTGGCGCCGCGCCCTGCATGCGAAAGACAGAGGCGGCGTTGGTGGGATTCGTTCCCGCCAGGTATTCCTGCCAAGTGGGCATGCCATCGCCGTCGTGATCGGTGATTTCTGCGAGGACCAAGCCGGTGGTGAAGCCGTATTGGTTCAGCCAGGTGATGGGCGTGCCGTGGGGCAGCTCCGTCAGCACGCTGGCCACCGCGTTCGAGTTCTCAATGATGAACGACGGGCCACCCGGCTGTGCGTAAAGGCTGTTGTCCACGCCCAGGTCGTAAAAGCACTTCGTCAGGTTCGTCACGCCTTGAAACTCGAATTCGACCAGCTTGCCCAAGGTGGCGAAGGGCAGGGCCGTAAAGGGATTCGCCGGCGTCGGGCTGCTTAACTCGAAGAAGCCGATGCCGTTGG
This sequence comes from uncultured Verrucomicrobiota bacterium, assembly GCA_964548925.1. Taxonomy (GTDB): domain Bacteria; phylum Verrucomicrobiota; class Verrucomicrobiia; order Limisphaerales; family MWDV01; genus MWDV01. The sequence continues at coordinate 11,935 of CAZJTM010000177.1, forward strand.
TCTGTTGGACGGTAAAGGTCCAGTTGGTGGGGCACACCCCACCCTCGGCGAACCACACGCGCTCCAGCGTGAACGGCCAGGCGGTGGCAAAGTTCACCCGGAGCCTCGTGATCCCGCGCGGAATGTAGGACGCCCGGAGGACCAGCGATGCGACATTGCCCGGATTGAGCGAGGTGTCAAAACGCAAATGCCCCTGCAATTCATCCCCCGCATAGGAGGGCGGGTAGTAGGAGCCAGGCGTGGCGGTGGCCTTGATCCCGGAATAGGTGATCTCGAAGGACGGGGTGAAATTCGAGGCGGTGCGTTTCAGTGTGGCCCAGCGGAGGATGTATTGGGAACGCAGGTCCTGGGCGATTTGCTGAAACCGCTGCGTCAACGCCGCCGCCGTGCCCGCCGGATAATACTGGCCGCCCGTCTGCGTCGTGATGTTCTGCAAGGGCGCCGGCGTCAGTTCCTGGCCGTAGCCCATGCAGTAGATGCGGACGCCCTTGGTTTGGGCCAGTGAGATGACCTGACTTGTGCTGTAGGTGCTGGATTCGTCCTTGCCGTCGCTCAGGAACACCAGAAACCGCTGGTCATCCGCCGGATTCGCCGTGGGAAACTCGCTCAACGCCAGATACAGCGCGTCCCAGCATTTCGTCGAACCGCTGGTCCACACCACTTCATTCCAAATCTGGTCAATCTGGTTGGTCAAATAGGCCTTGTCGCGCATCAGACTGGCCACTTTTTTCGGGGCGAAGCCCGCGTCGGCTCGATGAAACTCGAACAACCCGACCTCCGCGTCGTCCAGCAAAGCGTTGAGCAGCGTCTTGGCGCCCAACTCCATGGCCTCGGCTGAATCCGACTTGAAATCGCCGTTGCCGTCCCCGTTGATGAACGGGTCCAGCATGCTGAGGGTGTAATCCAGGATGACGAAGCACTTGAGCTGTTTGTTATCGGCCAGCAGGCGGTAGCCGGTTTCCGAGGCGCTGATGGCGGTGCCGTTCTCCTTACAGACGACGGTGAACTGCGAAGGATTGAGGACCACGGCCTGGTTGTTCTGGTCGCGGATGTAGAAGTTGAAGTCCAGCAGGTACGGCGCGGAGTAGAAGGAGCGGAGACTGCCAATGCTAAGGCTGGTGGGCGGGTCGCCCGTCTGGGCCTGTGAGCAGAAGCAGGGGGTCAGCAGCAGGACGAGGACTGTGAGTCGAGTCAGTAGGGCTTGCATGGCCGTGATCGTGTTGATTCCAGACCGACATTGTCTGGGGGGACAAAGAAGTGGGAACAACGGCAAGCCAGTTGATCTCCAGACTTTGTCCCAAGTGCCATGCAAGCAGTCTGCTCGGGTTGACCAAGAGCTGTCAAGGCCGTGCCCGAGGGAATAATCGCGTCACGATGCAGTGCGGGACGACCGAAGTAACCCCGCGTTCATCTCCCACAAAGCACTCACCGGCGGGGCGTGAAGGTTTGGTCCGAAAGCCACGGGTGGAGAACCGGGGTAAAGCAGAATGCCGCGTAGAGATTGTCATCCCGACCTGCACGGCGAGGTGTCACAATCTCTTGAAGTCCTTAGTGTCTGGCCGGAAACGACTGTTTTTGGAAACGGCGTGCGACGTTGATG